>JALZCZ010000403.1 GCA_030862825.1 Actinomycetota bacterium
CTGGCAGAGCATCGGTCTCCAAAACCGAAGGTTGGGGGTTCAAGTCCCTCGTGCCCTGCAGGAAGACGAATGATCCACGACGAGAGGTGAACGGCTGTGTCGGACAGCAGCGCGGTCCGCGGTCCCAGGGACAGCAAGGCCGGCGACGCCCAGAAGCGCACCAGCATCCCGACGTTCTACCGACAGGTGGTCGCGGAGCTGCGGAAGGTCGTCTACCCGACCCAGGAGCAGCTGGTCACCTACTTCATCGTGGTGATGGTGTTCGTGATCTTCATGATGGCCTTCGTGTCGGGCCTCGACCTGGCCCTCGGCAAGCTGGCCTTCGAGATCTTCACCGGACCCAGCCAGTCATGACCCCGTAGGCCAGGCCGCTCGGCCACCTTTCGCCAACAGCAAACTGATGGAGCAACACGTGTCGGAGCAGTACGACCAGGAGAGTCCCTCCGAGGTCGAGGAGCAGTCGGTCGACCCCGTCGACCCCATGGAGCCCGACGTCGCGCCCGCGGCCGCGGGTGACGCCGACGACGTGGGCGAGGCCACCGAGCCCATCGAGCCTGTCCCCGCCGACGAGCCGGTCGACGAAGCCCTGGTGGAGGCCACCGAGGGCGCCGCCGAAGGCAGCGCCCCCGCCGAGGTGGCCGTGGACGACGAGGCGTTCGACGCATCGTCCACCGAGGAGCCGGTCGAAGAGGTCGTGGCGAGTGCCGAGGAGGCCGTCGACGAGGCCACCGCCGCCGACGCCGCCCCCGACGAGATCGCCGAGGAGTCGGTCGACGTGACCGGTGCCGACGACGAGGCCGACGTACCCGTCGAGTCCGAAGAGGCCGCCGCCGACGACAACGACCCGCTCGAGGCGTTCCGCCGTGAGCTGTGGGCCAAGCCGGGCGACTGGTTCGTGGTGCACACCTACTCCGGCATGGAGAACCGGGTGAAGGCCAACCTGGAGAACCGTCGCTCCTCGCTCAACATGGAGGACTACATCCACGAGATCGTGGTCCCGATCGAGGACGTCGTGGAGATCAAGAACGGCCAGCGCCGCACCCGCAGCAAGCCGTCGCTGCCGGGCTACGTCCTGGTCCGGATGGACCTCACCGACGAGTCCTGGTCGGCCGTGCGCCACACCCCGTCGGTGACCGGCTTCGTCGGCCACCTGCACCAGCCGGTGCCGCTGACCATGGACGAGGTCGAGACGATGCTCGCACCCGCCGTGGTGGCCACGGCCGAGGCCGAAGCGGCCGCTGCCGGCACCACGACCACGGCGACCGGCGCCACCACCAAGAAGCCGATCGAGGTCGCCGACTTCGACGTCTCCGACTCGGTGATGGTCGTCGACGGCCCGTTCGCAACGCTCCACGCGACGATCACCGAGATCAACGCGGAGTCCCAGAGGGTCAAGGCCCTTGTCGAGATCTTCGGCCGGGAGACCCCGGTCGAGCTGAGCTTCAGCCAGATCCAGAAGGTCTGACCACAGCTCAGCAGCAACACAGGTGGCAGAGGGCGACGCACGTCCTCGTCATGACCACGAGACAGAAAGAGAACACCGAAGATGCCTCCCAAGAAGAAGGTCGCTGCACTCGTCAAGGTGCAGCTGCAGGCCGGGGCCGCGACCCCCGCCCCGCCGGTCGGTACGGCCCTCGGCCCCCACGGCGTCAACATCATGGACTTCTGCAAGGCGTACAACGCCCAGACCGAATCCATGCGCGGCAACGTCATCCCCGTCGAGATCACCATCTACGAGGACCGTTCGTTCGACTTCATCACGAAGACCCCGCCGGCCGCCGAGCTGATCAAGAAGGCCGCCGGACTGTCCAAGGGTTCCGGAGTCCCGCACAAGGAGAAGGTCGGCAAGCTGACCAAGGACCAGGTCCGCGAGATCGCGCAGACCAAGCTGCCCGACCTCAACGCCAACGACATCGACGCAGCCATGAAGATCGTCGAGGGCACCGCCCGCTCCATGGGCGTCTCCACCGACTGACGTCCCACGCCCAGCACCGAACAAAGAACAGTGGCAGAGCCGCGCTGGCTCACCTAGACCACGAACTGGAAGAAAAGAGAACCAGACATGCAGCGCAGCAAGTCTTACCGCGCGGCGGCAGAGGCCTTCAACAAGGACGAGCTCTACGCGCCGCTGACCGCGATCAAGTACGCCAAGGCCGGCAGCAAGAAGAAGTTCGACGAGACCGTCGACGTCGTGATGCGCCTCGGGGTCGACCCCCGCAAGGCCGACCAGATGGTCCGCGGCACCGTCAACCTGCCCCACGGCACCGGCAAGACGGCCCGCGTGCTCGTCTTCGCCAGTGGAGACAAGGCCGACGCCGCCCGTGAGGCCGGCGCCGACGTGGTCGGCGGCGACGAGCTGATCGAGAAGGTCAACGGCGGATGGCTCGAGTTCGACGCCGTCGTCGCGACCCCCGACATGATGGGCAAGGTCGGCCGCCTCGGCCGGGTGCTCGGTCCCCGTGGCCTGATGCCGAACCCCAAGACCGGCACCGTCACCCCCGACCCGGCCAAGGCCGTCACGGACATCAAGGGCGGCAAGATCGAGTTCCGCGTCGACCGCCACGCCAACCTGCACTTCATCATCGGCAAGGCGTCGTTCTCCGAGGCCCAGCTGGCCGAGAACTACGCCGCCGCGCTGGAAGAGGTGCTGCGGCTCAAGCCGTCCAGCTCCAAGGGTCGCTACCTCAAGAAGGTGACCGTCTCCACGACCATGGGCCCCGGCGTCCAGGTCGACCCCAACCGGGTCAAGAACGTCGCGTCGGAGGACGAAGCCCAGGGCTGAGTCCATCCCGCTGTCGGCGCCCCGGTCACCTTGTGGTGGCCGGGGCCTCGTACGTTCTGAGGGCCCGGGGCCGGTCACGCCAACCCCGGGGGAACGACTGGGCAGGCACTGCCTTCACCTGGCAGGTCTCCCGAGGCCCGACAAGTGAAGGGATACCCGGTCGACCGGGGATCCCGTGGGACGCCCCGATTTGGACCGAAGCCGGCCAGGCCCGTAGTCTTCTGCTCGTAACCAGAGACCGCCGGTTGTCAGGCTGCAGCAGCAGCTCGATCGAAGGTTCCGTGGAAAAGCGGACGACCTGCGCAGGGAACAGAGCATGACCCGCGACGCACGCCGTCGCAGAAGTCAGACGCCCTGAGCCTTGCGCTCAGGGCGTTCGTCGTTTCCGGGCACCGGCGCGGCGGTCTCCTCGACAGATGTTCGGAAGGAGACCCATGGCGCGGGCAGACAAGCAGGCCGCCGTCGCGGAGATCGTTGAGTCGTTCAACGATTCCGCTGGTGCCGTGCTGACCGAGTACCGCGGTCTCACCGTCAAGGAGCTGCAGGACCTTCGCCGCTCCCTCGGAGAGAACGCCAACTACGCCGTGGTCAAGAACACGCTGGCCAAGCTCGCCGCTGAAGAGGTCGGCATCACCGGCTTCGACGAGCTGCTGACCGGCCCGACTGCGATCGCCTTCATCAACGGCGACGTCGTCGAGGCGGCCAAGGGCCTGCGTGACTTCGCCAAGGCCAACCCCACCCTGGTCATCAAGGGTGGCATCCTCGACGGTCAGCCGCTCGACGCGAAGGAGATCGCCAAGCTGGCCGATCTCGAGTCGCGCGAGGTGCTGCTCGGCAAGCTGGCGGGCGCGATGCTCGCTTCGCTCAGCCAGGCCGTCTACCTGCTCAACGCCCCGCTCGCCCAGGCCGCCCGGCTCGCCGGCGCGCTCCAGGCGAAGGCCGAGCAGGACCCCACGATCCTCGCAGGTGGTGCCGCGCCCGAGCCCGACTCGGAACCGGTCGCCGCCGAGGAGGCACCGGCCCAGGACTCCCCAGTGGAGCCCGTGGCCGAGGCCCCCGCTGACGAGACCCCTGCGGAGGAGGCCCCCACCGAGGAGCCCGCCGCCGAGGCCTCCGACGAGGGCGAAACCACCGAAGCCTGACCCAGGCCGACGTACACCACCTGAAACCCGACCCCCGCCATCCGGCGGTGGGTCACCGAATGGAAGGAAACGCCATCATGGCGAAGCTCAGCACCGGAGAGCTGCTCGACGCGTTCAAGGAGATGACGCTGATCGAGCTCTCGGAGTTCGTGAAGCAGTTCGAAGAGACCTTCGGCGTGACCGCCGCTGCTCCGGTCGCGGTTGCCGCCGCCCCGGGTGCCGCTGGTGGCGCCGCTGCCGGTGGCGAGGAAGAGGCCGCGCAGGACGCGTTCGACGTCATCCTCGAGGCAGCCGGCGACAAGAAGATCAACGTCATCAAGGAGGTGCGCGCCCTCACCTCCCTCGGTCTCAAGGAGGCCAAGGACCTGGTCGAGGCCGCCCCCAAGCCGATCCTCGAAGGCGTTCCGAAGGACGCCGCGGACAAGGCGAAGGAAGCCCTCGAGGGCGCCGGCGCGAGCGTCACCGTCAAGTGACCCGCCGCTGACCAGCCCGCTGGTCGGCACCCGCACCACCGCGAGAGCGGCCCCCGGTACGTCGGGTGGCCGCTCTCGTTCATTTCACGCGCTCGGCTAAGTGCTCGGACTACCGCGGGTAACACGCACGGGCCCGCTTGTCACGCGTCAATCTCGCTCCGTGTCGCGACAGTGACGCGCGGCTCAAATGTGCGTAACCTCGCCGCCGTACCGCCGTTGTTACTCATCAGTGGGATGTGTGCCCCGCCACACGGACCATCGGACCGAGCCGACGGGCTACCGGGCCGCGGTCGAGGGAGGAAAGACAGCATGGGTGTGGAGATCAAGGTCGAGGACCTCACGAAGTCCTTCGGCAAACAGCTGATCTGGGGTGACGTCACCTTGACCATCCCGGCGGGCGAGGTCTCCGTCATGCTCGGCCCCTCCGGAACCGGCAAGTCGGTCTTCCTGAAGGCGCTGATCGGACTGCTCAAGCCCGACAAGGGCTCGATCATGATCGAGGGCACCGACATCGCCAGCTGCTCCGAGAAGGAGCTCTACGAGATCCGCAAGCTGTTCGGCGTGCTGTTCCAGGACGGCGCCATGTTCGGCTCGATGAACCTCTACGACAACGTCGCGTTCCCGCTGCGCGAGCACACCAAGAAGTCCGAGTCCGACATCCGTGAGATCGTCATGGAGAAGATGGACCTGGTCGGCCTGCTCGGTGCCGAGGACAAGCTGCCCGGCGAGATCTCGGGCGGCATGCGCAAGCGCGCCGGCCTGGCGCGCGCGCTCGTCCTCGACCCGGAGATCCTCCTGATCGACGAGCCGGACTCCGGCCTCGACCCGGTCCGGACCGCCTTCCTGAACCAGTTGATCATCGACCTGAACGAAGCGACCGGCGCAACCTGCCTGATCGTCACCCAC
>JALZCZ010000419.1 GCA_030862825.1 Actinomycetota bacterium
TGTCCGCGGTGCGGTGACTCGCGACGGGCGAGCGCGATCTGGTGGGCGACACCGCGGCTCTGGCGTTCGGCCGGTACGCCGGCCGCGGCTTGGAGCTGGCGTTGGGAGGTGTCGAGGTCGGCGGTGATCTCGGCCTGCAGTGCTTCGGCGGCGCACTTGAGCTCTTCGAGCCCGCGTAGCGCCTCGATGCGTTCGGCGTCGGTGGCGGGTCCATCGGACTGGGCGAGTGTTGTGGTCCAGGACCGGATCGTCGGGACGGCCACCGGCGTAGGAGACGAGGACAACGCGTCTCCCTGCGTGGCGTCTTTCCCGAGATCGAACATGTGTTCGATTCTACCGGCCGCGCTCGGCTCGGTCAAGGGCTGTTCGCGCTGTTGTGGATCGAGTTTCGCTGTCAACCACAGGGGTTTCGAGGCTCGTCGCTGGCGCTCCTCGCACCTCAACCACCGTCGGGTCGGCTTCTCGCTCAGCACCCGAGCCGACCACAGGTCGGCGTCCTCCCGATAGGCGCCAAATCGGCCGGAGACGGCGCAGTCAAGGACGCCGAAGGCGCCGCAGGGAATCCTTGACTTCGCCGCCGGAGGCCGCACAATCGCGCCTTCGGGAGGACGACGGCCACACGAGCAACGGCAACGGTTTCCGTGCCAGCTACAGAGGTCTCGATACGCTCGCTGGCGCTCGCTACTCGACCAACGAAGAGCATCCCGACCACAGGCCGGCGTCCTCCCGAAAGGGCCGCACCATCGCGCCCACAGGAGGACGACGACCGCCACGAAGGACGGCGCGGTTACTCCACCTCGAGTTCCACGACCGCCACGGGGTTGTCGAACTCCGTCGCCCGAAGCGACACGGCCGCCTCCCACGAGCCGGACGAGGGGAAGACGACCGGCGCCGAATAGGTGCCCGCGCCGATTGCGGTCAGGGCCAGCGACCCCAGGTCGACCGTCGAGCTCTGCACCGACACCTCCGGGGTCGCGAAGAGGTCGAGCGGCTCGCCGGCCCGATCCTGGATCTGCAGCATCAGCGTGTTGGGACCCCGCGTGCCGGGGTCGAGCGCGATCAGCGCCTGGAAGTCCCCGATCGGCGCCGACACGACCCTCCCGGGCGCGGGCGAGGACGCCGCCGAGGGCTCGTCGCGCGGCGGCTGGTTGGTGAGGAATCCGGTCACGCCGAGGATCCCGACGACCAGCAGCGCCTCCACCCGCACCGCACGGCGTACGGCCCCGGCGGCTCGCTGGAGTTCGGCATGGCCGACGGAGTCGCGGGCCCGCGGCACCAGGCGATAGCGGTTCCATGCCGCGATGCCGGCCACGACGGCCACCACACCCACCTTCACCAGCAGCAGCCGTCCGTAGGTCGTCCCGAACAACCCCGACCACGAGCCGATGATCCGCCAGCCCAGGAGCGAGCCTGCTACGACGAGCAGCGCCAGCACGGAAGCCGCCACGCCGGAGAAACGGGCCAGTACGACGGAGGCGTCCCGCGCCCGCCCGGACAGCGACGGCAGGGTCACCATCAGCCCCGCGAGGCCGCCGAGCCAGGTCGCACCGGCCGCTACGTGGAGCACGTCGGTGGCGACGAGCAGCGACACCGGCTCGAAGGCGCGCGTGTGGCCGACGACCGACGGAGCGGCGACCGCGAGAGCCGCTCCGAGCGTCGCGAAGTCACGGGCTCGCGGCGCCAGCAGGCCCAGCACCATGCCGACGGCGACCAGCCCCAGCACCACCAGGTCATCCCCGACGAGCGAGAGGTCGATAGCGTCGGCCCCCACGGCGCCGCGGAGCGCGAACCCCTGCTGGTAGGCGCCGGCGAGCGGCACCGCGGCCGCCCACGCCAGGATGGCCAGCCCGGTCGCACCCCACTGCACCCTGGTCAGCAGGTCATGGGTGGACTCCGACACCCGGACGCCGCCCAGGATCCAGCACTGGTACACCACCAACCCGGCCGCGAGCAGCAGACCGAGGTAGCCCAGGCCCTGCACGATCCCCACCGCTGCCTTCATCGTCCGAGTCGGCTCGGCGCCCACGGCGGGCGGCACCACGGTCTCGCTCAGCGCACCGATCGAGAAGGTGAGGGAGCCGGCGACCGGGTGGCCGTCGGCCGAGACCAGCCGGTAGGTGACGACGTACGTGCCGTCGTCCAGCGCGTCGGGCAGGTCCGCCGTCACGATCTCGTCGGCCGAGGCGGCGTCCGCCTCGACCGGCTCACCGGCGGCGTCGAAGACCCGGATGCTCTCGTCGGTCAGCGACACCGGCTCGTCGAACGTGAAGGTCACGACGTCCGGCGTCTCCGCGAGCACCTCCCCCTCGGCCGGGTCGGTGCTGACCAGCGTCGCGTGCGCGGACGCGGGCGCCGCCCCCGCCACCAGCACCAGTGCCTGCAGGAGCGCGATCAGGCCCGCGACGACGTACAGCCGTCGCGGCCCCGACCACGTCGAACTCACGTCTCGCGGCGTGACCGCGTGATCGCGACCAGCGCGAGCACGATCCCGATCAGCCCGGCGCCGAGGCCGGCCAGGCCGAGCGCCACGTTGGTGTCGCTCTCGACCTCGACGGTCCTGGTCGTGGTGGTGGGTGACGAGGCCGGGGCTGCCTCAGCGGCCTCCGCGTCGGTGATGGTCACCGTCGGCGCCGGGCGCTCGAGCTGCTCGGGATCCTGGCCCTCGGCCGCCGTCTCGGTCCAGGCGGTCTCGCCCTCCGCGCAGCGCTGGACGACCGGGAACGTCAGCGTGTCGCCGGCGGCGTCGGGCAGCTGGAGCGAGAGCTCCATCGCGGCCCGATAGCCGTCGGGGAGCGGGCGGTCGGCCGTGTAGACGACCTGGCCGACCCGTTCGGTGACGGTGGTTCCGTGGGCGTCATCGACCGGCTGGTCGAGCTGCACCATCTTCTTCTCGACCTCCCAGCCCGGGAGCACTGTCGGTGTCACCGACAGGATCTGCTCCGGGATCTGGATGTCGAGCGCGGTCGTCGGCGAGCCTTCGCAGCCATGACCGACGCTGACGGTGAGCACTGTGTAGGCACCGGCTGTGGTGTCGCTGGGAGTGATGGTCACGTGCGCCGAGGCCGGTGCCGCCGCGACGGCGGTGAGCAGGAGTGCGGCGGAAGTGGCCGCGCCCAGGCGCGCAGGGATAGGTCGGTTGAGCATGGGTGGTCCTTCGTGGTTGGTCAGACGTGGATGGGTCAGGCTGGAGCGAGCCCGACCGGCGGTCCACGAAGGGGTACGACGACGAG
>JALZCZ010000431.1 GCA_030862825.1 Actinomycetota bacterium
ACATGGAGCAGGTGCTCGAGGCGGGCCGCTTCCTGGCCGACTTGCTCGCCGCCACGGACGGCGTGCGCATCGTCGTGACGAGCCGCGCACCGCTGCACCTCTCCTGGGAGCAGGAGCTGCCCGTCCCGCCGTTGTCCGAGGCCGTGCAGCTCTTCGCGGCGCGGGCCTCCGCCTCGGATCCTGGGTTCTCACTCTCCGACGGGGACGCGGACACCGTCGGAGCGATCACCGAACGCCTCGACGGGCTGCCTCTCGCAATAGAGCTGGCAGCCGCGCGGGTCAGGGTGCTGCCTCCGAAGGCGATCCTCGAACGGCTCGATGACTCCTTGGCGCTCCTGGTGAGCGACAGCCGTGACGTCCCCGACCGGCAGCGAACGCTGCGCGCCACCATCGCGTGGAGCCATGAGTTGCTGAGTGAGCCAGCACGACTGCTGTTCGCGGTCTGCTCGGTCTTTCGGGGTGGCATCGATCTCACCGCCCTCGAGGACGTCTGCTGCGCGACAGGATCCGGCGACTCGCTCCTCGACCCGGTGACGGAGCTCGTCGACCAGAGTCTGCTGCGCCGTGCCGACCGTGCAGAGGCACCGAGATTCGAGATGCTTGAGACCGTTCGGGAGTACGCGGCCGAGTTGCTCGCAGAGAGTTCACAGCAAGAGGTCGCGCGCGGCGCGCACGCCCAGGTGTTCTGGCAAAGTGTCGAGCACCTGCCGCGACCGCCAGCCGCTCCGAACCGTCCTGGTCTCGACCTACTGGAGCTAGAGCACGACAACCTCCGAGCAGCCCTCGACCACCTTTCCACGACGGACCCCGCTACCGCACTGCGGATGGCGAACCGGCTCTCCGGGTTCTGGTCCATCCGGGGCTACTTCTCGGAGGGACGGCGGCGCCTGGCTGCGCTGCGTGACCTCGTTCCGGACCACGACCGCGAGTGGCTCGACGCGCTCACGTGTGAGGCCTGGCTGGCCACCGACCAGGGGGACAGAGAGGCCGCGCTCCCGTTGCTCGAGCACGCCGTCGAGCGTGCCAGCGCCGCCGGCGATCAGGTGCGCGAGGCCGAGGCCCTGCTGTGCCGCGGCCGCATCCGGGGGATCACCGGCGACCCGGCCGGCTTCGGCGATGACATCGAACGATCGCTCGCGCTGCACGAGGCGTCCGGCGACCCCGCGGGTCTGGCCGGTGCGCTCTGGCTGGCCGGGGCCGCTGCGCACTTTAAGGGCGACGGATTGCTGGCCATGCAGCGACTGGAACGCAGCGTAGCTCTGAGTGCAGAGGTCGGCCTGTCGGTGATCTGGGCACGTGCTCTGCAGTTGCTTGGCATCGTACGGCTCGACAATGACGACCCGAGCGGCGCCGAGGCGGCGCTCGCGGAGGCCCTCCCCGAGATCCTCGAGCTCGGCGATCGCTTCGCCGTGCCAATCGGTCTGAGCGGGCTCGCTGGGCTCGCGGCGCGGCGCGGGCGGCCACGGTCGGCGCTTCGGCTGTCCGGTGCCGCCGCGGCCTACGAGCAGGTGAACCAGACCAACAGACCGCAGTTCATCCGGGCTCGGTTGGACAGATGGCTCACCCCCGTGGTCGACCAGGTGACCACGGCGGCAGGACGGCTGCACGACGAGGGACGCGGCATGCCGCTCGACGAGGCCATCGCCGCCGGGCTCGATCCGCGGCGCGAGCACCCGTGGCGCGTGGGCACCTCACCGGCGCTGACGGTTCGGGAGCGCGAGATCGCGGCGCTGGTGGCCCTTGGCCTTTCGAACCGTGACATCGCCGAGCAGCTGGTTTTGTCGGTCCGCACCGTGGAAACACATGTCAGCCGGGTGCTCGCCAAGCTCGGCCTCGGAACCAGGGGCCAGCTCACCGCCTGGGCGCACCAGGAGGGACTGATGTCCGACGTACGTGGCGAGGTTACGTAGTTCCGCTGACGCCAGGAACGTCGCGTCGACCCCAACCTAGGCAGATGAGCACCACAGACTGCGACGTACTGGTCGTCGGCGCCGGGCCGACCGGCCTGACGCTCGCTCTTCAGCTTCTCTCACGCGGTGTGAGCACGCGCCTCATCGACCAAGACCCCGGGCTGCCGAAGCTCAGCCGGGCGATCGGCATCCAGCCGCGCACCATGGAGACCCTCGACATGATGGGCGTGGCTGACCGACTGCTGGAGATCGGGCATCGGGGCCTGCGGACGAGCGTGTACGTGGGCGGTCGGCGGCAGGCTGGCATCGACATGACCTGTGCCGACTCCGAGTACGCGTTCATTCTGCACCTCCCCCAGAACCGGACCGAGGAAGTGTTGCGGTCGCGACTCGCCGAGCTTGGCGGGAAGGTCGAGTCGGGCATCGAGCTCCTCGGCTTCGTCCAGGACGCGGACGTAGTCACCGCGACGCTGAGCGATGCGGAGGCTCCCGAGGTGCAGGTCACCGCCTCGTTCCTCGTCGGCTGCGACGGATCACACAGCATGGTGCGTCGCGTGCTGGCCGTGCCGTTCCAGGGGCAGCCTTATCCCTTCGACTGGCTGCTGGCCGACGCCGAGCTCGACGGTGTCGGGAGAAACGACGAAGTGCACGTCTACTGGGGTCCGGGCGGGCAGCCGCTCGGCCTGATTCCCATCGACGGCCGCCTCTGGCGAGTGTCAGCCCCGATGCCGGCCGAACGCGGCGGCGCGGCACCCACGCTGGAGGAGATCCAGGGACTTGTTGACGCGCGCGGGCCGGGCGGGATCGTCGTCCATGGCCCCGAAACGCTCACCTGCTTCCGCTGCCAGATTCGGTCCACCGAAACGTATCGGCGCGACCGCGTCTTCCTGGCCGGTGACGCCGCCCACATCCACGCCCCGACCGGCGCGCAGGGCATGAACCTCGGCATCAACGACGCCGCCAACCTGGGATGGAAGCTCGCCTGGGTCGTAGCCGGCAGGGCGCCCAACACGCTCCTCGACACCTACGGCACCGAGCGCCGGGCGGCGGCACAGCAGGTGATGGCCTTCACCGACAACATGGTGCGCTTCGTCCTTGAGACCTCTCCCGTCAGGCGAACCCTGCGGAGGGCGATGATGCCATTGCTGCGGACGCCCAGGATGAGGCGGCGCCTCGCGAACCGCATGGCGCAGCTGGCGATCGCCTACCCGGACAGCCCGATCTCACAGCCCGGGCGGGTGCGCGGCCTGCCGGAGCCAGGCGCGCGGATGCCGAACATCCGCCTGCGCGACGGACGCACGCTGAACGAGGCGCTCCGAGACGGCGAGCACGTGCTCGCCGGGCCTGAGGATGGCCTGCCAGGGCGGGTGCTGGTCCGCCCGGACGGATACGTCTCGGCTGTCGGGCGCGACGTAGACCACGCGGCGATCGACAACTACATGCAAACCGTGCGAACGCTCGCGCCCAGCAGCAGCTGAG
>JALZCZ010000450.1 GCA_030862825.1 Actinomycetota bacterium
ATCACGGCCCGCGAGCGACGTCGTCTGTCGGGACATCCCGCGCGCCCGTTTCGGCGAAGCGATACCGTTCTGACCAGCGACGACGTCCAGCCACAGGCGTCCTCGGATCGAACGGTTCTGCCGGGCCGACGCTGGGATGGACACAGTTGAACGACGACGAGATCAAGATGGCGACGCTGTTCGCCGAGCTGAGCGAGGAGCTGTCGGGCACCCCCGACGGGCCGCTCACCTTTCAACGGGTCGTGGATCGCGCGCTCGAGGTCGTGCCCGGATGCGACCACTGCGGGCTGCACCTGCGCAAGCGGCGGGGCAGGGCCGAGTCGGCCTCCGCGACCGATGACATCGCGGCCGAGGCCGACCGGCTGCAGGACGAGCTCCAGGACGGACCGTGCGTGGACGCGGCGTTCCAGAGCGAGAACTTCATCGTGCATGACGTGCGGACCGAGAACCGGTGGCCGAGCTGGGCGGAACGCACGGCGGCGCTCGGGATCCGGTCCTCGATGTCGGTCCGGCTCACCGCCAGCGACGAGACGATCGGCGCACTCAACTTCTACAGCGACCAGCCCGGCACCTTCGACGGCGACCAGGACATCGCCATGATCTTCAGCAGCCACGCGGCGGCGGCGATGGCGAACGCCCGCCTGGTGAGCGGACTGCGCAACGCCATGGACTCCCGGCACAGCATCGGGATGGCCCAGGGGGTGCTGGCGGTGCGCTACGGCATCTCCTACGAGCGCGCGTTCCAGGTGCTGCACCGCTACTCCAACGACCACAACATCAAGCTGCGGGACCTCGCGGACATCGTGCTCCAGACCCGCAAGCTGCCGGACAGCGACAACGGCAGCTGACCAGGGCGCGTCTCCTATCCCCGCCTGCTGGGCCCGCCAAGGATAGAGGGACACGTCCTAGCCGAGACCGGCGGCGACGCGGACGTCGGTGAGCCTGAGCCCGTGCGTCGGCAGGGTCGGGATCCGCGACAGGTCCACGTGCGTCGGCTCGGCCGTCTCGTAGTGCACGGTCGCGAGGCATTGGGCGGTCGCCATCAGTAGGCGCAGGGCCGCAGACTCGCCCGGGCAACGGTGCCCCGATGGGTGGCCGCCGCCCTGGGGCACCAGCTCGAACGCATCGGCCACCCGACCGCCGTACTCGTGATCGTCGAGGAAGCGCTCCGGGCGGAACGCGGTCGGCTCGGGCCAGTGCCGCGGGTCGCGATGGATGCCGATGACGTCGAGCAGGAGCCGGTCACCACGGCGGATGGGCACCCCGGCGTGCGTCGTCGGACGGAGGACGAGGCCGGCGAGCGCGGGCGCGAACGGCGTGGTGCGACGTACCTCCTGCGCGAACGCGTATCGCTCCCGGACGGCGCCATCGGGCGCCATCCGGGAGCGCCACTCCGGCGCCTGGTGCAGGGCCTGGCCGGCGAACGTGCCCAGCCAGGCCACGGCGACGGTCGGCCTCAGCAGGTTCAGCAGCTCGACTCCGGCGGTCCGGCTGCTGAGGGCCGGCGTCGCGGCGACCATGGCCAGCGCCGACCCTGCCGGCGGGGTGAGCACTCCCGCGCGTACGTCGTCGACCAGGCCCGTGGCCCACCGGTCGGCCCACAACCGGTCCCGCCAGGCGCGGGCGTAGGCGGCTCCTCCGAACCCGAAGCCGTCGACGATCGAGGCGAGCCGGCGGCTGATCCGGTCCGACCCGGGCCCGTCGACCGGCACGCCGGCCCACTCCAGCACGGCACCGCCGTAGGCCCGGACGAGCTCGTCGAACAGCACCACGTCGCGCCCGGTCCACGACCGCATCGTCGCGCCCAGGCGAGCGGTCACGCCGTCGACGAGCGGAGTCAGGCGTTCCGGGCTGAGCAGCTCGAGAAACATCAGCTTGCGGTCGCGGTGCGGTCCGGCGTCGAGGCCATGCACCGCGCCTCGGCCGAAGAGCAGCCACGACAGCGGCGGCGGCACCGCGCCCTTCCGTCGCACCACGGCCTCGTCATAGAAGAGGGCTGCGCCGGCGGCGTCGCCGAGCACGACCGTGCGCCGGCCCAGGAGCCTGGAGACGTAGGTGGGACCACCAGCACGGGCACGCCGGTCCTTGCTGACGGCGTGGTAGCCGTCGCGCAACAGCCTGAGAGCGAGGTCGGTCATGGGGCTCCAGTGCCCCACCGGCGGAGCCCCATGCGGAGACGCGGCGCCGCATGGCGCCGTTTCGCGCCGGGTACCGGCGGTCGTTCGTGACCGCCCACTGCCCGATGGAGGAGCCATGCCCAGCAAGTCCGCCAACGTGAAGAACGAGAAGCAGTACGAAGCGCTCAAGGACAAGGGGATGTCCAAGCAGCGCGCCGCCCGGATCGCCAACGACCCCGGCTCCTCGCAGAAGGGGGGCAAGGCCAGCGGCGGCGGCAAGAAGAAGAGCGACAGCAGCCAGGGCGGCACGTCGGCGCAGAAGAAGAAGGCCGGCAGCAAGGGCGGCAAGGCCGCCGCCAAGAAGTGACCTGAGTCGGGATGAGGATCGGCTACTTCCTCTCCTGCGAGGAGTACACGCCCGCCCAGCTGCTGGTGCAGGCGCGGGCCGCTGAGCAGGCCGGATTCGAGGCGCTGTGGATCAGCGACCACTTCCACCCGTGGAACGACGAGCAGGGTCAGAGCCCCTTCGTGTGGAGCATGATCGGGGCGATCTCGCAGGTCTGCGACCTGCCGGTGACGACCGCGGTCACCTGTCCCACCATGCGCACCCATCCGGTGGTGATCGCGCAGGCCGCAGCCACCTCGGCGGTGCTGCTCGAGGGACGGTTCGTGCTCGGGCTCGGCACCGGCGAGGCACTCAACGAGTCGGTGCTGGGCGAGGTCTGGCCCGAGCACGACATCCGCCTGGAGATGTTGGAGGAGGCGGTCGAGCTGATCCGTCGGCTGTGGTCGGGAGACACCGTCTCCAGCCGCGGCCGGCACTACCAGGTCAGCAATGCCCGCATCTACACCCGGCCCGACCAGCCTCCGCCGATCTACGTGAGCGCATTCGGGCCGGCGGCCGTGGAGTCCGCGGCGAGGATCGCCGACGGCTACATCGGCACCGCACCTGACCCCGACCTCGTGGGCCAGTTCAAGAAGGCGTCGGACGGCAAGCCGGCACAGGCAGGGTGCAAGGTGGCCTGGGCGGACAGCAGGGACGAGGGCGTCGACCATGCCCACCGGCTCTGGGCCAACAGCGGTCTGCCCGGGGAGCTTTCGCAGGTCCTGCCCACGGTCAAGCACTTCGAGCAGGCGATGGAGATGGTGCCGCGCGAGTCCACCTCGGAGAGCGTGGTCGCCGGGCCGGACATCGACGAGCACCTCGCCCAGCTGCGGGAGTACGCCGACGCCGGCTACGACGAGATCTACGTGGCCAACATGGGCCCGAACTACCTGGCGATGATCGAGGCCTACGGCCGCGACGTCCTGCCTGGCATCACGAACGACTGAGAGGACGACGAGATGAGCAAGGTACGCGACATCATGACCGGCGGAGCCGACTGCGCGTTGACCAGCGACACCCTGGTGGAGGCGGCCCAGAAGATGCGGGACCTCAACGTCGGCGCCCTGCCGATCTGCGGTGAGGACAACCGGCTCAAGGGCGTGATCACGGACCGCGACATCACCGTGCGGGCGGTCGCGGAGGAGGCGGACCCCACGCAGGTGACGGTCGCCTCCCTGTGTCCGACCGTGGAGACGGTGACCATCGGCGCGGACGACTCGGTGGACGAGGCACTGCGGACGATGGCCCAACACGGCGTACGCCGGCTGCCGGTGATCGACGGACACGACCTCGTCGGCATGCTGTCGCAGGCCGACATCGCCCGGAACTGCTCGGACGACGACACCGCCGGCCTGGTCGAGGCGATCTCCCGAGCGCCCGCCAACGGCTGATGGTGAGCAGCAACAGCAGGCTGGTCAAGGCCGGGGCCGACGAGGTCTGGCGGGTGCTCGCCGACGGCTGGCTCTACCCCGTGTTCGTGGTGGGCGCCTCCCGGATGCGCGACGTGGACGCACGATGGCCGGAGGCCGGCGCCGAGCTGCACCACTCCGTGGGCGTCTGGCCGGCGCTGATCGACGACACGACGGCGGTGCTCGAGAGCCAGCCCCCGACCATGCTGCGGCTGCGCGCCCGGGCCTGGCCGGGCGGGGAGGCCGAGGTCACCTTCCGTCTGAAACCTCAGGGACCCGAGACCGAGGTGACCATCGAGGAGGATGCCGTCTCCGGACCGGGACGGCTGGTGCCGAAGCCGCTGCGCGACCCGCCCCTGACGTGGCGCAACGTGGAGACCCTGCGCCGCCTGGCCTTCATCGCCGAACGCCGCACCGGCTGAGCCGGGCGATGAGCACGACGCACGATGTGGTCGTCATCGGTGCCGGCCCGAACGGGCTGGTGGCGGCCAACCGTCTGGCGGATGCCGGATGGTCGGTGCTCGTGCTCGAGGCCCAGCCCGCCGTCGGTGGTGCCGTGCGCAGCGACCGCGAGGTCCACGCCGACTTCGTGCACGACACGTTCAGCGCGTTCTACCCGCTCGCGGCCGCCTCGCCGACCATCCGCTCGTTCGGCCTCGAGGAGCACGGCCTGACCTGGCGGCACGCGCCGGCCGTGCTCGGGCACCCGACGGTCGACGGCGACTGGGCGCTGCAGCATCGTGACCGGGAGCTCACGGCGTCGTGGATGGACGCAGCGCATCCGGGCGACGGCTCCGCGTGGCTCGACCTGTGCACCGTCTGGGACCGGATCGGCGACCAGGTCGTCGGGGCGCTGCTCTCGCCGTTCCCGCCGGTGAAGTCCGGGCTCAGTGCGCTGGCCCGGCTGCGGCGGGCGGGCGGGCTCGACCTCGTCCGGACCTTCCTCACCCCGGTGACCCAGCTCGGCCGGCAACACTTCCGCGGACCGGCGCCCGCACTGCTGCTGGCGGGCAACGCGGGTCACGGCGACATCCCGCTCGACGCCCCGGGCTCGGGACTGTTCGGGTTGCTCCTGACGATGCTCGGCCAGACGGTCGGCTACCCCGTCCCGGAAGGCGGCGCCGGCGCGCTGAGCGAGGCCCTGGCTCGGCGCCTGGTCGCGCGCGGGGGCCAGGTCGAGTGCGGCCGCGAGGTGGCGCGGGTGATCGTGACCGACGGCCGCGCCGGCGGGGTCCGGACCGTCAACGGTGAGGAGTACGCCGCGCGGCGAGCCGTGGTCGCGGACGTCGCGGCGGTGCATCTGTTCGGCCGTCTCGTGGAGCCGGACGAGCTGCCGGCGGCAGTAGGGCGCGGGATGCGCACCTTCCAGATGGACCCGGGCACGGTCAAGGTCGACTGGGCGCTGGACAGCCGGGTGCCGTGGGCCACCCGGCCGGCGTACGAGCCCGGCACCGTCCACATCGCCGACTCGGTGGACCAGATGTCGAACGCCCTGGCCCAGGTGGAGGCACGGATGATCCCGGACGCGCCGTTCCTGCTCGCCGGGCAGATGACCACCACCGACCCGACCCGATCACCGGCGGGCACCGAGGCGATGTGGGCCTATACGCACGTGCCGCAGCCCGATCCCGCCGTACGAGATGCCGGCGACGGGTCGGTGCGCGGCGTCTGGGACACCGACGACTGCGAGCGGTTCGCCGACCGCATGCAGGCCCGGGTCGAGCGGCTGGCGCCGGGCTTCGGCTCGCGGATCCTGGCCCGCCGGGTGCTGGGCCCGCGCGAGCTCGAGGCCCGCAACGCCAACCTGATCGGCGGGGCGGTCAACGGCGGCACCTCCCAGCTCCACCAGCAGCTCTTGCTGCGCCCGGTGCCGCGACTCCTGGGCCGCGCAGAGACCGGTGTCTCCCGCCTCTACCTGGCGTCCGCGTCCGCGCATCCCGGTGGCGGCGTCCACGGCGCTCCCGGCAACAACGCCGCCCGGGCGGCCCTCTTCCACGGCCACTTCGACCGGCTCTCCTCGCAACGCCTGCGCCGATGAGCGCCCGGCGGTGTGGCCACATCGGGGGGCTGCTCGCCGTGGTGGTCCTGGTGATGGCCATGGCCTGCGCACCCCGAACGCCGGGCGAGGACTCCTGGCGGGAGGACGCCCTGCGCGCTCTCTCCGACGTGCGCAGCAGCGTCCAGGTGACGCGGGTCGCCGTTGAGCAGGCCGCGGACGACCGGATCTACGACTCCTACCTGCAGGCGGTGGTGGTCGACGCCGAGGAGGCGGCCGGCGCCTCGGCGGACACGTTCGCCGGGTTCCAGCCGCCCCGCAGCGAGCGCGAGCGCTACGACGTGGTCACCGGCCAGCTCGACGCCGCGGCGGGCCTGCTGAGCGAGGTGCGGATCGCGGTCGTGGCCGGCAACGAGGGCCAGCTGCCCGACCTGCTGACCCAGCTGCACGACGCGGCGGAGTCACTCCACCAGCTCAACCAGGACCTCCGCCACCCACCCGAGGACCCGGCCGGAGCCGCCTCGTGAAGCGCTACCTCGCAGTCGCGCTCGGCATCCTCACTGCCATCGGTGGGTTCGTCGACATCGGCGACATGGTCACGAACGCCCAGGTCGGCGCCCGCTTCGGCTGGTCGCTCGGCTGGGCCGTGATCATCGGCGTGCTCGGCATCTGCGTCTTCGCCGAGATGTCGGGCCGGGTGGCGGCGGTCAGCGGACGCGCGACGTTCGACCTGGTCCGCGAGAGGCTCGGGCCGCAGGTCGGCCTGCTCAACCTGGTGGGCTCGATGGCGGTCACCCTGCTGACCTTCATCGCTGAGATCGGTGGCGTGGCCCTGGCGCTCCAGCTGGTCAGCTCGGTGCACCACGTGCTGATCGTCCCGTTCGTCGCCCTGGGCGTGTGGCTGATCCTGTGGCGCGCGAAGTTCTCGATCATGGAGAACGTCCTGGGCCTGTGCGGGCTCGCACTCGTCGTCTTCGCGGTCGCGTTGTGGCAGCTCGGGCCGGACTGGTCGCAGCTCACCGACCAGCTGCTCACGGTGGGCAAGCCGGCCGACGAGGGATGGACGGTGCTCGCCTACTACGCCGTCGCGCTGTTCGGCGCCGCGATGACGCCGTACGAGGTCTTCTTCTTCTCCTCGGGCGGCGTGGAGGAGCGCTGGACGGCCAAGGACATCCCGGTGATGCGCGCCAACGTCTTCATCGGGTTCCCGCTGGGCGGCGTGCTCTCACTGGCGATCGCCGGCGCGACCGCAGTGGTGCTCGGCCCGCTCGACGCATCCGTCGACTCCCTCGGTCAGGTCGGGCTGCCGGTGGCCGTGGCCCTCGGCAAGATCGGGCTGGCGGTCGCCATCATCGGGTTCGTCGCCGCCACGCTCGGCGCCGCGTGCGAGACCGGTCTCTCGGTCGGCTACAGCGTTGCCCAGTACTTCGGCTGGCAGTGGGGCAAGTACGTCCGGCCCGACGTCGCGGCCCGCTTCCACGTGGTGCTGGCGATGGTCACCGTGCTCGCCTCGGCGGTGCTGCTCACGACCGTGGACCCGATCATGGTCACCGAGATCTCCGTGGTCTTCTCGGCGGTCGCGCTGCCGCTGACCTACTTCCCGATCCTGGTCGTGGCCAACGACCCCGACTACATGGGCACGCACGTCAACGGGCGGTTGGCCAACACGCTCGGCTCGGTCTACCTCGTGGTGATCGGCGTCGCGGCGCTGGCGGCCATCCCCCTGCTCGCGGTGACCAGGATAGGGGCCTGATGAACCGGCTGGACGGCGCGCTCGACGCGGTGCTGCACCTGCTCGACCGGCAGGTGATGGACAAGGACGGGCTCGCGGTGTGCAAGGTCGACGACGTCGAGCTGACCGAGGACGAGGCCGGTCGGCTCGCCGTCACCGGCCTGCTGGCCGGGCCTGCGGCGCTGGTGCCGAGGTACGGCGGACACGTGGGCGGTGTCCTGCGCCGACAGTGGCGGCGGCTCGGCGTCCAGCAAGGGGACCGCGATGCGCCCTGGCGGATCGACCTCGACCACGTCGAGCGTCTCGGGAGCGCGGTCGAGCTGGGGGTCGAGCGGAAGGGGTTGCTGACCCGACAGGGCCCGGCCCCCGCAGGGCTGGTCCAGCGGCGCCTGGGCGAGCTGCTGCAGATGGAGGTCCGCGGTCCCGAGGCCAGCCGGCTGGGCGGGGTGATCGACGTCCGCCTCGAGCACCAACGCCAGGACCCCGGCGACCAGCTCCTCGTGGTCGGCCTGCTCGTCGGGCGGGGTCGCCCGGGCTCGATGCTCGGCTATGACCGCCGCGGCGACCAGGGGCCGTGGCTGGTCAACCGGGTGGTGCGCTGGCTGCACCGCCATGCGGGATACGTCGGCTGGGCCTACGTCGTCGACGTCGACTGGGAGGCCGCCGTCATCACCACCTCCACGTCGACGCCGGCCGATCTGACGTCGGCATGAGCACGCCGCCCCGTCCGGAGCGGGATCTCTGGTACACATCACGTGTGCCCGTGTCACGTCGCCGCCGCAACGCCGGCCTCACGACAGTCGCGGCGTCCTGCCTGCTGGTGGCCGGTTGCAGCGGCGCCCAGGAGGACGCCGCCGCCGACGTGGCCGCCGACTTCTACCAGGCAGTTGCCACGGGTGAGGGCGAGGACGCCTGCGCGGTGCTGGCTCCGGCGACGCTGTCCGAGCTCGAGCAGTCGGCGGGGAAGCCCTGCCCTGAGGCCGTCCTCGGTGAGGACGTGCCGGAGGTCGCGGATCCGGGCCGGATCGAGGTCTTCGGCACCATGGCCCAGGTGCACTACGACCAGGACGTGGCCTTCCTGACCCGGTTCGAGGACGGGTGGCGGGTGGTGGCCGCGGCCTGCACGCCGGCCTCGCCCCGCTACGACTGCTCGATCCAAGGGGCCTAGATCATGCGCATCGTGTTCGCGACCTACCTCGTCGTCATCTTCGGCGGCCTGGCCCTCATGCTGGCCGCCGCTCTGCGGCACGTCTGAGGAGGCCTGGCATGCGACGGTTCGTGAAGGAGAACTCGCTCAGCCTTGTCTTCGGAATCCTCTTCCTAGGGTCGCTCGTCGCCCAGAGCTTCGCGGGCTGGCAGGCCTTCAACGACGAGCAGGCGGCGGAGAGCCTGGGCCGGCTCAGCTGGCTCGGCTACGTCACGTCGGCCGACTTCGCCGTGGACGTGTCCGAGAACTGGCAGAGCGAGTTCCTGCAGTTCTGGCTCTATCTCAGCGCCACGGTCTGGTTGGTGCAGCGCGGGTCCCCGGAGTCGAAGGAGCTGGACAAGGCCGGCAAGGAGTCGGACGAGGAGCAGAAGGTCGGCGCCCACGCAGAGGCCGGCTCGCCGCAGTGGGCGAAGGCGGGCGGGATCCGCACCCGCATCTACTCGTCGTCACTGGGCCTGGTGATGGGGACGATCTTCCTCCTCTCGTGGCTGGTCCAGTCGATCGCGGGCTGGGCCGCGTTCAACGAGACCCGGCTGGAACGGATGCAGGACACCATCTCCTGGGGCAGCTACCTCACCGACGCCGACTTCTGGTCGCGCACCCTGCAGAACTGGCAGAGCGAGTTCCTCGCCGTCGGCGCCCTGGCCGTGCTCACCATCTACCTGCGACAGCGCGGATCGTCGCAGAGCAAGCCGGTCGGCGAGCCACACACCGCCACCGGTGTCGAGGGCTGACCGCATCATCTCGGGCCTGCGGGGCACCGGCCCGCATGCCCCTCGTCTCGGTCTGGCACGACGCCCACCCGCGCCATCCGGCGGCGCCACCCGGGATCGATGGTCATTTCGACGTCGTGGTCGTCGGCGGTGGCCTCACCGGGGTGACCACGTCGTTGCTGCTCGGCCGCGCCGGCAAGTCCGTGCTGCTGCTCGAGGCGCGGCACCTCGGGGCGGGGACGACCGGTGGCAGCACGGCGAAGGTCAGCCTGCTGCAGGGCACCCAGCTCAGCCGGATCTCCCGTCGTCACTCGCTCGAGGTCGTGGGTCAGTACGTCGCGGCGAACAAGGAGGCCCAGTCGTGGCTGGCGCGGTTCTGCGACGACCACGAGGTCCACACCCAGGTGCGGCCGGCGTACACCTATGCCACGACCCGGCGAGGAGCCGCGCTGGCGGAGCGCGAGCACAACGTCGCCGCGTCGGCGGGACTCCCGGTCAGCTGGGTGACCGAGTCGGAGCTGCCGTTCCCCATCGATGGCGCGGTCCGGCTGCCCGACCAGCTGCAGGTCGACCCCCTCGACCTGCTCGAGGCGCTCTCGCTCGAGGCCGCGGCGCACGGCGTACTCATCGTCGAGGGTGCCCGCGTGCGCAAGGTGAGCGGCCGGTCGCCCTGCCGGATAGAGACGCAGACCGGCACGGTCACCGCCGACACGGTCGTGGTCGCGACCAACCTGCCGATCCTGGACCGCGGCGGCTACTTCGCGCGGCTCAAGCCCACCCGTTCCTACGGCCTGGCCTACCGCACCCCCGAACCGGCCGTCACGGGCATGTACCTCTCATCGGACCGCACGACCAGGACGCTGCGCGACGGTCTCCGCGCCGACGGGGCGATGCTCGTGGTCGGCGGCGAGGGCCACACCACCGGTCGCGGCGGGACCACCTCGGTGCGGCTCGACACCCTGCGGGCGTGGACCGCTGAGCACTTCCCCGCGGCCTCGGAGACCCATGCCTGGTCGGCCCAGGACTACGTGCCCGCGCACTCGCTGCCGGTGGTCGGGCCGCTGTTGCCGGGCCGGGACGAGATCGTGGTCGCGGGCGGGTTCTCGAAGTGGGGACTGACCAACGGCGTCGCCGCGGCCCTGGCACTGTCCAGCCGCCTGCTCGGTGGCCGGACCGACTGGGCCGATGCGATGGCCGCCTGGAGCCGACACGAGCTGAGCGGGTTGCCGACGGGCGCCTGGGTCAACGCCGAGGTCGGGCTGGAGATGACCCGCGGCTGGCTCGAGCCGCTGCTGAACCGGGGAGTCGGCCCGGCTCCCGCCGAGGGCGACGGCGTCGTCGGCTACGACCGCTTGGGCACCCCGACCGCAGTGTCGACCCTCGGTGGGGTGGAGCGACGCGTGTCGGCCGTGTGCACCCACCTCGGCGGCATCGTGCGCTGGAACGACGCGGAAGCGAGCTGGGACTGCCCGCTGCACGGCTCACGCTTCGCGCCCGACGGGTCGGTGCTGGAGGGTCCGGCGACCTGCGCCCTCGGGGAGCGCTAGGCCGCGAGAGTCCAGCGTCCGGGTTCGACCTCGAGCCACGTGGGCGCTCTCACCGGGGGCGGTGAAGGTGTAGCGGTGGCCGGTGGGGGTGATCGTTTCGTGGTATGGCTGGGGTCCGGGTCGGGGTCTGGCGGTCCAGCCCGGGGTGGCGCTGGTGGGGCCGTCCGCCTCGGCGGGTGAGGGGATACGAAGCTCGACCACCGTGTGCCCGATCTGGTGCGGGTTCGGAGGGACCGCGCTTACGTGGCGGCGCGGCGGAGCCGCCGTCCGTGCGCTGCTGAGCAGACCGACCGAGGCTCGCGGGCGAGGTGCGCGCAGCGGCGAAGCGGACCACTGTCCGTGAGAGTCGGTCTGCTACGGGCGCCGGCCTCCGCCAACCCCGAACCACCGATCACGAGCAACAGCTTCCGTCGCAGCCACAGAAGTCTCGAAGCCCTCGTTGCTCGCGCGCTGCTCGCTTGATCAGCAGGTGAGCCCGTCGTCGGGCACGGTGCCCTCGATCAGGTAACCCTCGATCGCCTGGTCGACGCACTTGTTGCCGGCGTTGTAGGCCGTGTGGCCGTCACCCTCGCGGGTGATCAGCACCCCCGAGGCCAGCTGCTCCGCCAGCGCTTGCGCCCAGGCGTACGGCGTCGCGGGGTCGCGCGTGGTGCCGGTGACGACGATGGGGGCGGCGCCCTCGCCCCGGATGTCCAGCGGCTTCTCGGTCGAGCGCACCTGGATGCCGCGGCAGCCGACCAGGCCCCAGGCGAAGACCCGCCCGAAGGTCGGCGAGACCCGCTCGAAGTCGTCGTACTGCGCCGGCACCTCGTCCGGGCCGATCGCGTAGGGCTCGTCGAGGCAGTTGATGGCGTAGATGGCCTCGGCGCTGTTGTCGGTGTAGACGCCGCCCTCACGCGAGGAGTAGAAGTCCGAGAGCAGGAGCAGGGTCGAGCCGTCGCCGTCGAGCGCCTGGCTCAGCCCCTGGTCGAGGAAGCCCCAGTTGTCGCGGCTGTAGAGCGGCGCGACGATCCCGTAGAACGCGTTGCCGATGGCCAGCTCGCGACCCTGCTGCGTGGACAGCGGCTCCGCCTCGATGTCGGCGACCAGGTCGCTGATCGTCTCGATGCCCTCGTCGACGGAGTCGCCGAGGAAGCAGTCGTCATCGGTCCGGGTGCAGTTCTCGACGTAGGACCTCAGCGCGGTCTCGAAGCCGCCGGCCTGGGCGAGGCTGAGCTCGCGCGAGGGCAGCGCTACGTCGACCGCGCCGTCGAGCACCAGCCGGCCGACCTTCTTCGGGAACAGCTCGGCATAGGTGGCGCCGAGCTTGGTGCCGTAGGAGGCCCCGAAGTACGTCAGCTTGTTCTGCCCGAGCACGGCGCGGATGACGTCGAGGTCGCGGGCGGTCTCGGTCGTGGTGACGTGGCCGATCAGCGAGTCGGAGCGCTGGACACAGCCCTCGAAGAACGCCTCCTGGTTGTCGGCGTACTGCGCACCCTCGACAGCGTCATCGGGGTCGGGGTCGGAGGCCAGGAAGACGTCGAGCTGCCCGTCGGTCAGGCAGTCTACCGGGGCGGAGTCGCCGGTGCCGCGGGGGTCGAAGCCGACGATGTCGAACCTCTCCAGCAGCTCGGCGCGGAACACCAACGGCGCCTGCTCGGCGTAGTCGGTGCCCGGGGCTCCTGGCCCGCCAGGGTTGACCACCAGGGGCGCGACGACACGGCTGGGATCGTCGGCGGGGAACATGTTGAGCGCGAGATCGAGGGTCACCCCGCCAGGGTCGCGGTAGTCGACCGGCACCGTGACCGTGCTGCACCACAGCTCGCCGCACGCCTCCCAGTCGATGGTCTGGGAGTAGAAAGGTGCGAGGCCCGGGCTGGGCGGCTTGGTCGCCTTGGGGTTGTCGGGCTCGGTCGCTGTCTGCGGCGTTGCGGAGGTACGCGAGTCGTCGGGTCGGCCGGGGTCGGGGTCGTCGCCGGAGATCAGTGCCGCGAGACCCACGCCGACTGCGCCGAGCACCAGCAGCGCCACGAGCGCGATCGCCACGATCCTGTTGTTCACCGGCTGCTCCCCTCCGGGACCTTGAGGGCGACCATCATGGACTCCAGGGCCAGGGCGACCGGCACGTTGAACTCCAGCATCTGCTCACGCGCCTCGAAGATCCAGCCGATCCGGCGCAGGTTGAGCTCGGGCGTCCCAGCGCCGGCCACCTCGGTGACCGCACCCCGGATCTCCTCGTTGACCAGCGCGCCCGGCGCGCCCAGGGCGAGCGCGATGGCGTCGCGGTAGACCGACACCAGGTCCATCAGGCTGCGGTCGACCACGTCGAGGTGACGGCGTTTGGCGCGGGTCTTCTGGCCGCGCTCGAGGTTGGCGAGTGCCGGGGCGTACTCGCGGGGACGCCGGCCTCGCTCGACCACGCCGTAGGTCGCGTCGAGGTCGGACTTCTCGACGGCGTCGAGGTCACCGGTGAGCGCGTCGGCCTCCTCCTTGGTGACCTCCGCGAGGTTGGTCGCCGCGGTCATGCACGCGCCCAACGAGGTGAGCCGGGTCGGGATGGCGACCACCTCGCGGCGCCGGTTGCGGGTCGCCTCGTCGCGGGCGAGGGCGCGGGCCCGGCCGATGTGTCCCTGGCTGGCGCGAGCGGCGTACGACGCCAGTGCCGCGCTGACGCCCTCGGTCCGGACCAGGAACGCCGCCACCTCCTCGGCCGTCGGCGTCGACAGGGTGAGCTGCCGGCAGCGCGACCGGATGGTGGGCAGGACGTCCTCGACGGTCGGCGCGCAGAGCATCCAGACGGTGCGCGGGGTCGGCTCCTCGATCGCCTTGAGCAGCGCGTTGCAGGCCTGTTCGGTGAGCCGGTCGGCGTCCTCGACGATCAGGATCTGCCAGCGCCGGCCGACCGGGGTCAGCGCGGACCGTCGCACCAGGTCGCGCACCTCGTCGACGCCGATCGACAGCTTCTGGGTGCGGATCACCGCCACGTCGGCGTGCGAGCCGGCGAGCACGGTGTGGCACTCGTGGCACTCGTTGCAGCCGGCCTGCTCGCACTGCAGCGCGGCCGCGAAGGCGACGGCGGCGTTGGACCTGCCCGAGCCCGGCGGTCCGGTGAACAGCCAGGCGTGGCTCATCCCGTGGCCTGTGACCGCGGTGCGCAGAGTCTCCGCCGCGCGTCGCTGGCCGACGAGCCCGTCCCACACCGTCACGGCGCCACCTTAGAGGGCGCCGGCGACAGGGCCGGACGGGAGCCCGTCCACCTCAGCGGCGGGCCTTGCCCAGCAGGGGCGCCACCCGCTCACGCACCATGCTCGCGATCTCCTCGACCGGCATCCGCGCGTCGAGCACCAGGTAGTGGTCGGTGTCGGCCTGGGCCATCGCGACGAACGCCTCGCGGGCGCGGGTGTGGAACTCCAGCGACTCCCCCTCGATCCGGTCGCGGCCCTCGAAGCGGCCGAGCCCCTCCTCCGGCCGTACGTCGAGGACGACGGTCAGGTCCGGACGCAGGTCGTGCGTCGCCCACCGCGCGAGGCTCTCGAGCTCGGCACCGTCGAGCGTGCGCCCGGCGCCTTGGTAGGCGAGGAGCGTGTCCACGTAGCGGTCGGTGACCACCACTGCGCCACGCTCCAGCGCCGGCAGCACCACCGTGTCGATGTGCTCGGCCTTGTCGGCGGCGTACAGGAGGGCCTCCGTGCGGTCGGACAGGTCGCCCGTCTCCGGGCTGAGCACGATCCGCCGGATCTCGCGACCCACCGTGGTGTCACCGGGCTCGAAGGTCAGCACGACGTCGTAGCCCTCCCCGGTCAGCCACTCCCCGACCAGCGCCGACTGGGTCGACTTGCCCGATCCCTCGCCGCCCTCGAAGCAGACGAACACCCCGACCTCGGCGTGGACTCCCGGGAAGCGGTAGGTGGGACTCACGACTTCTTCGAGGCCTTCTTGGTCGACTTCTTCGCGGCCTTCTTGGCGGGCGACTTCTTCGCGGCCTTCTTGGCCGCCTTCTTGGCCGGCCCGCGCTCGCGGCGTTCGGCCAGCAGCTCGGCCGCCCGCTCCAGGGTGAGCGACTCGACGGTGTCGTCCTTGCGGAGGGTGGCGTTGTACTCGCCGTCGGTGACGTACTCGCCGAAACGGCCCGACTTCACCACGACCGGCTGGCCGGAGACCGGGTCGTTGCCCAGCTCCTTCAGCGGCGGCGCGGCCGCGGCCCGGCCCCGCTGCTTGGGCTGGGCGTAGATCGTGAGCGCCTCGTCGAGGGTGATCGTGAAAAGCTGGTCCTCGGAGGCCAGCGAGCGAGAGTCGGTGCCCTTCTTGAGGTACGGGCCGTAGCGGCCGTTCTGCGCGGTGATCTCCTCACCGTCGGCGTCCACACCCACGACCCGCGGCAGCGACAGCAGCTTGACGGCGTCGTCGAGGGTGATCGTGTCGAGCGACATCGACTTGAACAGGGAGCCGGTGCGCGGCTTGGCGTTCTTCGGCGCGTCCTCGGGCAGGACCTCGGTGACATAGGGACCGAAGCGGCCGTTCTTGGCCACGACGGACAGGCCGGTCTCGGGATGGACGCCGAGCTCGATCTCCTCGCCGGCGGGGTTGGCGAAGAGCTCTTTGGCCTTCTCCATCGTGAGCTCGTCGGGCGGCAGGTCGTCGGGCACGTTGGCCCGCTTGCCGGTCGGGTTGCCCTCCTCGTCGGGTCCCTCGAGGTAGGGACCGTAGCGACCCACCCGCAGGTTGATGCCGAGCTCGGGGTCACCGATCGGGAACGTCGCCAGCTCGCGGGCGTCGATGTCGCCGAGCCCGGTGACCAGGGCGTGCAGGCCCTCCACCTTCTCGGAGCCGTAGTAGAACTCGCTGAGCTCGGTGACCCGGTCCTTGCTGCCACGGGCGATTTCGTCGAGCACTTCCTCCATCACCGCGGTGAACTCGTAGGACACCTGGCGCGGGAAGTGCTCCTCCAGCAGCCGGATCACCGAGAACGCCAGCCACGCCGGCACCAGGGCGTTGCCCTTCTTGTAGACGTAGCCGCGGTTGAGGATGGTGCCGATGATCGAGGCGTACGTCGACGGACGGCCGATCTCGCGCTCCTCGAGCTCCTTGATCAGCGTGGCCTCGGTATAGCGCGCGGGCGGCTTGGTCTCGTGGCCGTTGGCGCTCACGGACGCGGCCGAGACGTCGTCGCCCTCGACCAGCGCGGGCAGCCGGGTCTCGGCGTCGTCCTTCTGGGCGCCCTCGTCGGTGCCCTCGACGTAGGCCTTGAGGAAGCCGTGGAACGTGATCACCCGGCCGGACGCGGAGAAGACCACGTCTTCGCCGGTGACCGCGACGCCACCGATCCGCACCGACACCGACTGGCCGACGGCGTCCTTCATCTGCGACGCGACGGTGCGCATCCAGATCAGCTCGTAGAGACGGAACTGCTCGCCGGTCAGCCCGGTCTGCGCCGGCGTCCGGAAGGACTCGCCGGCGGGGCGGATCGCCTCGTGCGCCTCCTGCGCGTTCTTGACCTTGGATGCGTAGACGCGGGGGGTGTCGGGGAGGTACTCCGCGCCGTACAGCTCCCGCACCTGGGCCCGGGCCGCGTCGACGGCACCGCCCGAGAGCGTCGTGGAGTCGGTGCGCATGTAGGTGATGAAGCCGTTCTCGTAGAGCCGCTGGGCCACCGACATGGCGACCGAGGCGCTCATGCCGAGCTTGCGGCTCGCCTCCTGCTGCATCGTGGTGGTGCGGAACGGCGCGTAGGGAGAACGTTTGTAGGGCTTGGACTCCACCGACCGGACGTCGTACGTCGTGTCGGCGAGCGCCGTCACCAGGGCCTCGGCGCGTGGACGGTCGAGATGGACCACCTCGGTGCCGGGCTTGAGCTGGCCGTCCTGGCCGAAGCTGTTGCCCTGGGCGACCCGGGTGCCGTCGATCGAGTGCAGCTTGCCCGGAAACATCCGCTGGGCGTGCTTGGCGCCGGCGTCGAACGTCGCCTCGAGGTCCCAGTAGGAGGCGACCCGGAACCTCATCCGCTCGCGCTCCTTGTCGACCACCAGCCGGGTCGCGACCGACTGGACGCGGCCGGCGGACAGGCCGGACATGACCTTCTTCCAGAGGACCGGCGAGACCTCGTAGCCGTAGAGGCGATCCAGGATCCGGCGCGCCTCCTGGGCCTCGACGAGGTCGTCGTTGATCTGGCGCGGGTTTGCGACCGCTTCCTGGATCGCCGCCTTGGTGATCTCGTGGAAGACCATGCGGTGCACCGGGATGTTCTTGGGCTTGAGCTCGTCGAGCAGGTGCCAGGCGATCGCCTCGCCCTCGCGGTCCTCGTCGGTCGCGAGGTAGAGCTCGTCGGCATCCTTGAGCAGCGACTTGAGCTTCGAGATGTGGGACTTCTTGTCGCGGGGCACCACGTAGTAGGGGGTGAAGTCGTTCTCGACGTCGACCGCCAGCCGCCCCCACGGCTTGTCCTTGATCTTCGCCGGGGTGTCAGCGGCGTTGTTGGGAAGGTCGCGGATGTGGCCGATCGACGACTCCACGACGAAGCCGTTCCCGAGGTACCCGCCGATGGTGCGGGCCTTCGCCGGGGACTCGACGATCACCAACTTGTGTGCCACTGCTCTGTCATTTCCTTCTGCTGCCAATGCCTGGGAGAGCCCCGGTTGAGGGCTCACGACGGATGACGGTAGCGCGTGAAGTCCAGTCCGCCCGCCTTGCCGCCTGTGGATGAACGCTGCACGGCCGTCCCGACCCGTGCCACGGTGGCTCGTTCCATCCCCTTCTCGGAGGTGCACCACATGTCCCCGAACGACGCCTTTTGGTACGACGACCCCCCGTCCTCCGAGCTCGACCGGCTGACCCGTCTGGTGCTGGTCGACGGCCGCCTCGTGGACATGTGGAGCGACCCGTCACCGGCACCCGGTGGCAGTCCCATGCGGACAGGTTCGACGGCGAGCGACGCGCGGCGCAGGAGCCGCCGCCGTTGCCGCCCTACGAGCGGGTGCTGCAGTGGCTCGACGGGGTGTGCGGCGGGCGCGCAGCTGTGACGTCGCTCGACTCGGAGCCGCTGACCGAGGACAGGCTGGATCTCCCCGAGGTGCCCGATCGTCCGGACGGGGAACGGTTGGAAGACGCTGCCGCCCTGCTCGACGCGGTGTCCGAGCGCTGGTTCGACGCTGAGACGTCGTTCGCGTTCCGCAGCGCGCTGTTGCGGCTGCGGGCGGACGACCCGTGGTGCGTGCGGACCGCACGCTCGGCCGCGCATCTCGCCGGCGGCGTGTGCTGGACGGTCGGGAAGGCCAACGACCTCTTCCCCGCCCGGGGTGGCGTCACCATGTCGCAGGTGCAGGGCACGCTCGGACTGGGCGCCGCGCTGTCGAGCCACGGGCAGACTCCTCGAGGCTCGATCGGTGGTCGGACCCGCCCTGCGGCAGACCCTCGACCAATCATCCAGGCGGCCGACGCCGAGATCGCCGCGTTCGACGAGACCCAGGCATGCGAGGCCCGTGCCGCTACCTCACGCACGGCAAGCGATCGAGGTCACCAGCGCGTCTGAGCTCGGCGAGTGCTTCTCCTACGCCCTTGCCAAGACGACCGGTCAGCCGCTTCTCTCCAAGGGCGACGACTTCCACCGCACCGACATCCCCCAGCGCTCACCTGGTCTCGGACGCGACCAGGAACCCGGCGGCTACCAGGTCGCGCACCTGCGGCAGGTAGGTCGCCCGCGTCTGCTCGGCGTCGAGGTCGAGCAGCGACGCCACCGCGTCCAGGATCTGTCCGACCGTGAGCTCCCCGTCGCAGGCCCCGACCAGGGCCGCGACCACGGTGTCCGCCTGGTGCGCGCGCCGGAACCCGCGCTGTTGGCGCAGCACGATCGTGGCGGGATCCTCGGCACCCACGGCACCCGCGGTCTCCTGCACCAGGTCCGGCCGGGCGACGAGCCGCGACCCGAGGCCGACCTCGCTGCGGGCGGCGTCGCCCCAGGTCCGGATGGCGTCCGCGATCGGCTGCTCGACGTCGTAGGGCCAGTCGAGCAGTGACCGCGCGGACCCACCCCGGCGCAGGTTGACCCATCCGAAGCCCACCGCCTCGATCCCCTGCTCCTCGAACCACGACAGCCAGGTGTCGTAGTGCTCGAGGTAGTCGGGCGCGCCGTGCCGGCCGGCATCCTTCAGCCAGAGCTCGACGTACGCCGCGGGGTCGACCACCTCGCGCTGGACGACCAGCGCGTCGCAGTCGTCGGTGAGCCACTCGGCGAGGCGCTCGTCCCACGGCCGGTCGGCGGAGATCACCCAGTTGGCGAGGATCTGGCACCAACCGCCGTCGGTCAGGTGGTCGGGGGCGGCCCGCACGATGTCCTCGACGACACGGTCACCGGGCAGCCCGGAGTCGCGGTAGACGAGGCGTTCGCCGGTGGCCGGCGAGATCACGAACGGCGGGTTCGTGGCGATCAGGGCGAACCGCTCCCCCGTCACCGGCTCGAAGAACGACCCGTCACGTACCTCGACCACCTCATCCACCTCGTTGAGCTCCGCGTTGAACCGCGCGATCCGCAGCGCCCGCTGGTTGACGTCGGTGGCGACCACCCGCTCGCTGTGTCCGGCCAGGTGAAGCGCCTGCACCCCGCAGCCGGTGCCGAGGTCGAGCGAGGTGCCGACCTGGTCGCGGATCGTCAGCTGGGCAAGGGATGTCGAGGCGGAGCTGATCCCCAGCACGTGGTCGGTGCCCACCCGCTGCGGTCCGCCGTCCAGGCCAGGAGTGAGGTCGCTGACCACCCAGAACTCGTCGTCGTCGCTGGCGTAGGGGCGGCAGTCGAGGCGCGCCGCCACCTCGCTCACGGTGCGCTCCAGGAACCCCTCGGCCGCCAGCCGGTCGACCAGCCCGGGCAGCGCGGCCTCCGCCGCGGAGGCGGTCACCGTGGTCTGCAGCAGGAAGAGCCGGACGAGTGTCTCGACGGGGCTGCCGCCGGCGGTCCGCCGCAGGCCGGGTGTCGTCTCGTTGCGCAGCAGGGCGTCGTGCGCCTGGCCGCCGAGCACCTCGGCCACCCCGTCGTAGGTGAATCCCGCGACGGCCAGGGCCTCGCGCAGAAGGTGGGGGAGGTCGCTCACCTCGCCGACGCTAGCGTCCCGGCCGCACGGTCTAGAGCGCGGCTCGTTTCGGCCGTGGTGGCTGAACCCAGGACCTGCATTGCAGGCGAGGGACCAGACCCCGCCTGACGGGACTCGGAGGGGTGCTCGACAACGGGGAGGGAAACCCATGACGCACGTTCGACGTGCCCTGAGCACGATCGCCACCACGGCGGTCGTCGTCGCAGGGCCGGCCATGGTCGCCACGCCGACCGCACACGCACAAGAGCCCACCTCGGGGCCGCAGCGCATCGAGGCGCCACAGGAGCTGGTGCTCGAGCTCATCCCGATCGAGCTGCCGCTGCTCTCCGGCCTCGCCGGCAGCGGCGGCCCGCTGAGCGTCACCGAGCCGGTCTGGAACCTGCCCGGCGTCACCACCAGCATCGTGTGGCTGCGCGACGGAGTGCCGATCCCCGGCACCGAGGGGGCGTGGTCGTTCATCCCCACCGAGGCCGACGGGGGACACGACGTCGCGGCGAAGATGACCGGCACCCTGCTGGGCCTGCAGCCCATGTCGCTGGTCACCAACGCCCTCGGCATCCCGCTGCTGGGCGACCCCGGCGCCGGGGACCGGCCCACCGCCACCTCGCCCGTGATCGCCACGGGCACCGGCAAGGTCGGCATCGACCTCGCTGCCACGCCGCCGGTCTGGAGCACCAGGGTCGACTCGACGACCTACCAGTGGCTCCGCGCCGGCGCGCCGATCGCCGGCGCCACCGGCACGACGTACCGGGTCGGCCCCGACGACGTCGCCAAGGCGATCACGGTCAGGGCCACCGGCACCAGGAGCGGCGCGACCGGTACGTCGACCAGCGCACCCAAGCTCGGACTGCTCGGCGACGCGCCCACCGCGACGACACCGCCGGCGCTGATCGGCGACCCGAAGGTGGGAAGCCTGCTCAGCGCCACGCCCGGCACCTGGTCGGGCACGGGGCCGATCACGTTCTCCTACCAGTGGTACCGCCGGACCGCGCCCATCCAGGGTGCCACCGGCTCCTCGTACGTCGTGAGGTCCGGTGACTCCGCCCGGCTGCTCGCGGTGATCGTGACCGCGACCCGTCCCGGCTACGCGACCGGCCTGGCGGCCACCTCGCAGGTCACCGTCGCCAGGCTCACCTCCACGACGACGCTGGCCTTGGTGAAGACGGTCGTGACGTCGGCCCGGGGTCTGCTGCGGATCACCCTGCGCGGCGGCGCCATGCCCGCCGGACGGGTGAGCGTCTACGACCGCGGTCGGCTGCTGAGGGCCTACTCGGTGCGGGCCTCCGACAACGGCACCCGCGTGGTCAAGCTGCCCCGTCTCGCGCCCGGCCGACACCCGCTCACGGCCTCCTTCGCTGGTGACGCGACCCGTGCGCCGTCCAGCTCGAAGGCCGTCACGCTGACCGTCCGGAAGTGACAGCGCACCAGAAATGACACCGGCCCGGCGGATCTCCCGATCCACCGGGCCGGTGTGGTGTGGCAGGTGCAGCGTTACGCGCTCGGCGGGCTCATCGGCCGAGTGGGCGACGGGTCAGCCGGCGTGGCCGGAGCCGCCGGTGGTGGCGGCGGGGCGGGGGTGCCGGACTGGTCGTCCCCGATCGTCACCTCCCGCTGCTTGGAGATGTAGACGGCACCGACGATGATCGCGACGGCGGCCAGCGCGATCAGGATCCGCAGGACGTCGTTCTCGTCGTCCCCGACGCTCATGGAGACCACGGCGCTGGCGATCAGCAAAGAGACCAGGTTCATCACCTTGATCAGCGGGTTGATCGCCGGGCCGGCGGTGTCCTTGAACGGGTCGCCGACCGTGTCACCGATGACGGTGGCCGCGTGCGCGTCGGAACCCTTGCCGCCGTGGTGGCCGTCCTCGACCAGCTTCTTGGCGTTGTCCCAGGCACCACCGGAGTTGGCCAGGAAGACGGCCATCAGCGTGCCGGCGCCGATCGCGCCCGCCAGGAAGCCGGCCAGCGCGGCCGCTCCGAGGCCGAAACCGACCGCGATCGGTGCGAGTACCGCCAGGATGCCGGGGGTCGTGAGCTCGCGCAGCGAGTCCTTGGTGACGATGTCGACGACCTTGCCGTACTCCGGACGGCCGGTGCCCTCCATGATCCCCGGGATCTCCCGGAACTGGCGACGCACCTCGTAGACGACCGCACCCGCGGCGCGGGCCACGGCGTTGATCGCGAGACCGGAGAACAGGAAGACGACCGCCGCGCCGAGCAGTACGCCGACGAGGACCGACGGGTTGAAGACGAAGAAGTCGAGCAGCTCGTCGCCCGCGTTCGATGCCTCCAGCTCCTCGATCACCGAGGTGGCGTATGACCCGAACAGTGCGGTCGCCGCGAGCACCGCGGTGGCGATCGCGATGCCCTTGGTGACGGCCTTGGTCGTGTTGCCGACGGCGTCCAGCTCGGTCAGGATCTGGGCGCCCTCGGGGCTGACATCGCCGGACATCTCCGCGATGCCCTGGGCGTTGTCGGAGACCGGGCCGAAGGTGTCCATCGCGACGATCACGCCAACGGTCGTCAGCAGGCCGCAGCCCGCGAGCGAGACGGCGAACAGCGAGACGGTCAGCGATGCGCCACCGAGCAGGAACGCGCCGAACACGGCCGAGCCGATGACCAGGGTCGTGTAGACCGCGGACTCGAACCCGACCGAGAGACCGGAGAGGATCACGGTGGCCGCGCCGGTGAGCGAGGTCTTGCCGACGTCCTTGACCGGCTTGTACTCGGTGCCGGTGAAGTAGCCCGTGAGAGCGAGGATGCCGGCGGCCATCACGATGCCGATGACCACCGCGACGGAGGCGATCAGCGCGGGGTTGCCCTCGGGCGCACCGCCGATGATGTCCAGGGTGTTGGCCCCGGTGCCTTCGAGGTCTCCGAAGCTCGTGGGGAGATAGATGAAGGACAGGATCACCGAAGCCACGGCGGCGATGCCGGATGAGACGTAGAACGACTTGTTGATCGTGGTCAGGCCGCTCTCGCCGACCTTGGGCCGAGTCAGGTAGACGCCGGCGACCGCGGTGAGCGCGCCGATGGCGGGGATCAGGAGCGGGTAGACGAGGCCCTTGTCGCCGAACGCCTGCGACCCGAGGATCAGCGCGGCGACCAGCGTGACGGCGTACGACTCGAAGAGGTCGGCGGCCATGCCGGCGCAGTCACCCACGTTGTCGCCCACGTTGTCCGCGATGGTCGCGGCGTTGCGGGGGTCGTCCTCGGGGATGTTCTGCTCGACCTTGCCGACCAGGTCGGCGCCGACGTCGGCGGCCTTGGTGAAGATGCCGCCGCCGACTCGCATGAACATGGCAAGCAGCGCGGCACCGAAGCCGAAGCCCTCGAGCACGTCGGGGGCCTTGTCCTGGAAGGACAGCACGACGATGCTGGCGCCCAGCAGGCCGAGGCCGACGGTGAGCATGCCGACCATCGCACCTGTGCGCAGACCGATGGTCATGGCGGGCTCGCGACCCACCGTGTTGGCCGCAGCGGCCACCCGCAGGTTGGCGCGCACGGCGAGGTTCATGCCGAGGTAGCCGACCGCGGCGGAGAATCCCGCGCCGAGGAGGAAGAAGACCGAGCGGAAGATCCGCACGTCGGTGCCATCGGCCGGCAGCAGGAGCAGCGCGAAGAACGCGATCCCCGCAAAGACGACGAGCGTGCGGAACTGCCGGGTCAGATACGCGTTGGCGCCCTCCTGGACGGCCTGCGCGATGTTCTTCATGTTGTCGGTGCCTTCACCGGCAGCAAGCACTTCCTGGCGGAACACGAACGCCATGCCGAGCGCGCCAAGCGCGATCAGTGCGACGACGAGGACCAGGATCAGGTTGCCGCCGGAGAGCTCCACGACAGCGGGATAAATCCCGGTCATGTGTTCCTCCTGCGTGATCAGGGCGAGCCGCACGAAGGCGGCCCAGGGCATGAGTCGAGCGGAGTCTACGCAGACGGTGTGGGCTGCGTCTCACCAGGTGGCGGAGCGCGGCAGGGACAGCGAATGACCCCGCAGGTCAGGCGAGTGCTGCCTCGGCCGACTCGTGGATCACGAAGACCTTCGCCAGTCCGGTGATCCGGAAGATCTTCAGCAGGCGGTCCTGGTTGCAGACCAGCTGGAGCGAGCCGTCGTGGGCGCGGACCTTCTTCAGCCCACCCACCAGGACGCCGAGGCCGGTGGAGTCGAGGAACTCCACTGACTCCATGTCGATGACCAGGTTGTAGGTGCCCGCGGCGACCAGCTCGGTGATCTTGTCGCGCAGTTTGGGGGCGGTGTAGACGTCGATCTCGCCGCCGACAGCGACGATGGTGCGGCCGTCGACGTCGCGGGTCTCAAGCGTCAGGTCCACAAGCTCTCCCAGCAGGCTGTGCGATCGGGCCGGTGCGACCGATCCTGAGCGGACCGACACCTGCCTGGAATATGTAACCACGACGACCGGGTGCATGCACAAAGAAGTAAAGAGGCCCGGACATCGGACGCTGTCGGCGTCCTTTGCGAGAATCCTACGGTGACGTCGGCTCTGCACCACCGATCCGGGGTCAGCCAGGTCATCGACCGGCTGGCCGCGGTGCCCGGACGGGAGGGGCGGCTCACCCACCTCGAGGTGCTGCCGCCGCGCACCGCCGTGCACGCCGACTGGCCGTCCTGGGCGGCACCCGACGTCGTCGCCGCCCTCACCCATGCGGGCATCGACCGGCCCTGGCAGCACCAGGTGGTCGCCGCCGAGGCCGCCCGCCAGGGCCGGCACGTGGTGCTCGCCACCGGCACGGCCTCGGGCAAGTCGCTGGCCTACCTCCTGCCGGCGCTGACCGCGGTCCGCGAGGGGCGCGACGCCCATGACCGGCGCGGGGCCACAGTCCTCTACCTCGCGCCTACCAAGGCCCTGGCGCACGACCAGATGACCTCGATCCGGTCGCTCGGTCTCGACGTCCGGGTCACCACCCACGACGGCGACAGCAGCCGCGAGGAGCGCGACTGGGCCCGCGATCACGCCGAGTACGTGTTGACCAACCCCGACATGCTGCACCGGTCGCTGCTGCCGGGTCACCACCGCTGGGCGCGCTTCCTGGGGTCGCTGCGCTACGTCGTGATCGACGAGTGCCACCACTACCGCGGCATCTTCGGCGCCCACGTCTCCCACGTCGTACGACGGCTGCGGCGGCTGTGCGCGCTCTACGGCGCCTCCCCCACCTTCGTGCTCGCCTCGGCCACCGTCGCGGAGCCGGAGCTCGCGGCCGGGCGGCTGACCGGCCTCGACGTCCTGCCGGTCACCGGCGACAGCTCGCCGCGGGGCCAGGTGTCGGTGGCCCTGTGGGAGCCGCCGCTCACGTCGTACACAGGTGAGAACGGCGCGCCCACCCGGCGCGCGGCCTCCTCCGAGACGGCCGACCTGCTCGCGGACCTGGTGGCCGAGGACGTGCACACGCTGGCGTTCGTGCGGTCCCGCCGCGGGGTCGAGCAGGTGGCCCTGACCGCGGCCGACCTGCTCGCCGAGGTCGACCCGGTGCTGTCCGGGCGGGTGGCGGCGTACCGCGGCGGCTACCTCCCCGAGGAGCGGCGCGCGATCGAGCAGGCGCTCCGGTCCGGCGAGCTGACCGGCCTGGCTGCCACCAACGCGCTCGAGCTCGGCATCGACATCAGCGGCCTCGATGCCGTGCTGATGGCCGGCTTCCCCGGCACCCGGGCCGCGATGTGGCAGCAGCTGGGTCGGGCCGGGCGCGGCGCCCAGGACGCCCTCGGCATCCTGATCGCTCGCGACGACCCCCTCGACACCTATCTCGTGCACCATCCCGAGGCGCTGTTCGGACGGCCGGTCGAGGCGACGGTGTTCGACCCCGGCAACCCCTACGTGCTCGGGCCTCATCTGTGCGCGGCGGCGCAGGAGCATCCCCTCTCCCCGGCCGAGCTGCCGGACTTCGGCCCCGGTGCGCTCGACATCGTCCGCTCGCTCACCGAGGCAGGACTGCTGCGCCGCCGGGCCGACGCGTGGTTCTGGACCGACCGCCGGCGGGCGGCCGACCTCGCCGACATCCGCTCGGGTGGCGGGCCGCAGGTGCAGCTGGTCGAGGCCGAGACCGGTCGGGTGGTCGGCACCGTCGACGGCGGTCGCGCGCACAGCAGCGCGCACGCGGGCGCGGTCTACGTCCACCGCGGCGAGACCTGGCTGGTCGAGTCGCTCGACCTCGACGAGCACGTCGCCGTGATCGTCCGGGCCGACCCGCCGTACACGACGGCGGCCCGCGAGGTCACCGACATCACCATCGTGGCCGAGCGCGACCACCGGTCGTGGGGCGAGTGCCGCCTCTCCGTCGGCGAGGTCGACGTCTCCCAACAGGTGGTCTCGTTCCTGCTTCGGCGCCAGCCGAGCGGCGAGGTGATGGGCGAGCAGCCGCTCGACCTGCCCGTCCGGTCGCTCCGGACCACCGCCGTATGGTGGTCGGTGCCGGCCGACGCCCTCGCCGAGGCCGGGCTCGCCACCGCCGACCTGCCCGGAGCCGCCCACGCGGCCGAGCACTGCTCGATCGGCCTGCTCCCCCTCTTCGCGACCTGTGACCGGTGGGACATCGGCGGCGTCTCCACCGCGCTCCACGCCGACACCGGACGGCTGACCGTGTTCGTCCACGACGGTCATCCGGGTGGTGCGGGCTTCGCCGAGCGCGGGTTCCACGCCGCCGTCGAGTGGCTGACCGCCACCCGGGAGACGATCGTCTCCTGCGAGTGCACGGAAGGCTGCCCGTCGTGCATCCAGTCACCCAAGTGCGGCAACCAGAACAACCCGCTCGACAAGTCGGGTGCCGCGCGGCTGCTCGAAGCATTGCTCGCCCACGCCGGATGACTACGAGTAGCCTCGGGGCATGTTGATCCTCGGCCTGGTGCTCATCGCTGCGGGTGGCCTCCTCATCGTGTCCGCCATCTTCACCGCCGAGACCACCGGCACCGGCGCGGCCGTCGAGATCCTCGGCACCGAGGTGGGCGCGGTGACCCTGTTCCTCCTCGGTCTCGGCTCCGGCGTCGCGATCCTGTGGGGCCTGTGGATCAGCAAGTTCGGCGCCCGCCGGAGTCTCGCGCACCGGCGCGAGCAGAGCCGCCTCAACGAGCTGTCGGAGAAGCTGAACAAGGTCGAGGAAGAGCGGCGCCACGAGCGCGGGCGCGACGACAACAACGGCCAGAACTCAGCGCATATCTGATCAAGCGAGCAGCAGCGCGCGAGGAACGAGCGCGCTGCGTGGGCGAGACGAGGTCGAGCGAGCCCCGCGACCGAGGGACAAGGTCGCGACGGGCGGGACTTCTAAGGCCCTGCCCGAGCCTGCGCCGTCAGGTCGGAGCTCTGACCGAGCCATCTGGGCCCCTCGACCTCGACGGTGACCAGGGCGTCCCGCCCCTGGATCTCGCACGACATGAGCGCGGCGCCGTTGGCCGCGACGATGCCGGCGGCCGAACCGCAGGGATCGCGGCCGCGGGCCAGGGCGGTGGCGGCGGCGAGAGCACCGAGGTCGGCCGCCGACTGGGCCGCTCGGTGCGCCCGTACCATCGCGGCCACCACACCCAGCGCCGAGCCGACCAGCAGCAGCACCGCGAGGCAGGCGACGGCGAAGACGGTGATCGCGCCGCGTTCGTCGGTCCGGCTCATGGCGGTCCTCCGGCGGTCTCCTCGGCGACGGCCACCGCCTCCGCACTGACCTCCACTCCAGGCAGCCACCCGAACAGCCCGCCCGGGCCGGCCACCCGTCCGGTGGCGGTCGCCACCACCTGGCCGTCGGTAGTGGCGACCGTGACCCGGGCGCCCTCGGGCGCGACCCGCTGACCGCGGGCCACCGCTTCTCCGACGTCGTCGCCGCGGGCCACCGCGCGGGCGGTCTCGCGAGCGGCGTCGACGGTGCGGACCTGGGCGACGCCGACCGACAGCAGCCACACCAGGCCGATGGTCACTGCGACCAGGATCGGCAGCACCAGCGCGAGCTCCGCGGTCACGGCGCCGCGCTCCTCCCGCGCGCGGAGGCCCCTCACTAGCCGATGCCGAGCAGGCCGAGCACGTGGTCGAACAGGGTCTTGAGGAGCTTGTCGCCGAACCCGCCGGTCAGCAGCTTGTAGAGCAGCCCCGCCAGGCCGGCCCCCGCAGCCGTGCCGACGGCGTACTCGGCTGTGGTGATGCCACGCTCGTCGCGCTCGATGGTGGACGTCTGGTGCATGTGGTCTCCTCTCGGGCCGGCCGCCGGGTGCGGCCGCTGGCTGTGACCCTCGGCGATCGCACCGACCAGGTCGACCCGGTGGGGCGGAACCTGTGGACGAGCCCCGCCCGAGGCCCTGCTGTGCACGGTTCGTGGGCCGATCACGCCCCTCGGTGCGAGCTTGCGAGCGCCGAGACCAGGCGAGAGATCGAGTAGGGCTGGGCTGAGATCCGAGCGCAGCGAGGAGCTCAGCGACACGTATCGAGATTCACCAGGTCATCGTCGACATCAGACCCGCGACCAGCGGGACGATCCCGATCAGCACGAAGGCCGGCAGCAGGCACAGGCCCAGGGGCACGGCCGCCTTCACGCCGACCGCGCGGGCCCGGTCCTCGACGTCGGCGCGCGCGGTCCGGGCCAGCCCGTCGGCGAGCCGTTCGACGGCGGCGACCACCGGCGCACCGCTCTGGTGGGCCCGACTCATCGCCCGTCCGAGCGCGGCCAGCTCGGCGTCGGACTCCGCGAGCTCGGCCCAGACCCGCACCGGGTCGCCGCCGAGGGCCAG
>JALZCZ010000460.1 GCA_030862825.1 Actinomycetota bacterium
GTCACCGCGAAGGTCACCAAGGGAACTCCGATCATCACGGTGAAGCCCAACGCCGCCGCTCCCGAGGAGATGGACGGCGCCGGTGCCGTCGAGCAGTTCAGCCCGACCATCTCCGACGCCGCGAAGACCGCGCAGATCGTGGCCTCGCAGCCCCGACAGGCGTCGGGTCGTCCCGAGCTCACCGACGCCGCCATCGTGGTCTCAGGCGGTCGCGGCACGGGCGGCAACTTCGAGCCCATCGAGGGCTTGGCCGACTCGCTCGGTGCCGCCGTGGGTGCCTCGCGAGCCGCGGTCGACTCCGGCTGGATCCCGCACACCTTCCAGATCGGCCAGACCGGCAAGACGGTCTCGCCGCAGCTCTACATCGCGGCCGGCATCTCCGGTGCCATCCAGCACCGCGCCGGCATGCAGACCTCGAAGACCATCGTGGCCGTCAACAAGGACGAAGAGGCCCCGATCTTCGAGCTGGTCGACTTCGGTGTGGTGGGTGACCTCAACACGGTCCTCCCCGCGGCCACGGAGAAGATCACCGAGCGCAAGGGCTGACTCGCCGAGCTTCACCACGTTGACCCGTCAGAGATCTCTGACGGGTCAACGTGATTTTCTGGGTACCTGCCCCGCATGACCGACGTTCCCCAGCCGGCCCTGGCCACCCTCAGCCACGACCGGTTCTGGGACGACGGCTGGATCTACGAGCGCAAGCTCGACGGGCAGCGATGCCTGGCGGTCCGTGACACCAGGGGGACCCGCCTCTACTCCCGCTCCGGGCGAGACGTCACCATGGCGTTCCCCGAGATCGCGGAAGCACTCGAGCAGCAGGCCGCCGACGACTTCGTCATCGACGGCGAGGTGGTGGCATTCAAGGGCTCGCGCACCAGCTTCTCGCGGCTCCAGCCGCGGATCCACGTCAGCGACGCGGGCCGCGCCCGACGGAGCGGCATCCCGATCTTCTTCTACGTCTTCGACGTCCTCCGGGTGGCCGGCGACGACCTGCGGGCGATGCCGCTCCGGGACCGGAAGCGTCGGTTGCGCACGTTGCTGGGCTTCGAGGGTCCGGTCCGCTACACGCCGCATCGGGTGAGAGGTGGAGAGGAGTGGTTCGCGGAGATCTGCGGCAAGGGCTGGGAGGGCCTCATCGCGAAGCAGGTGGACGCGGCGTACGCGACCGGGCGCACGGACCGGTGGCTGAAGTTCAAGTGTGAGTCCGGCCAGGAGCTCGTCATCGTCGGCTGGACCGACCCCGAGGGCGCACGCGTGGCACTCGGTGCGCTGCTGCTCGGCTACTGGGACCGGAAGACCGGCGATCTGGTGTACGCCGGCAAGGTCGGCACCGGCTTCTCGCAGTCGATGCTGCGCGACCTGCACGCGCAGCTGAGTGAGCTGGAGGTCTCCGACTCCCCGTGCACGAGGGGCACGTTGCCGCGCAAGGCGGTCCACTGGGCACGACCCCAGCTGGTCGCCCAGGTCGCCTTCACGGAATGGACGTCGGCCGGGCAGCTGCGTCACCCGCGCTACCTGGGGCTGAGGACGGACAAGCCGGCCGAGGAGGTGGTGCGGGAATGAGCGCGAGCGTCGAGGACGTAGAGATCTCCAAGCCGGAGAAGGTGCTGTTTCCGGCTACTGAGTCCCGGAAGGCGGTCACCAAGCTCGACCTCGCCACCTACTACGCCCGGATCGCCGACGTGATGCTGCCGCACCTGGCCGGCAGGCCGATCAACATGCAGCGCTTCCCCGACGGCATCGATGCCGTGGCCTTCTATGAGAAGAAGGTGCCCGCGCACTTCCCCGAGTGGGTGCCGACGGTGGAGGTGGGCACCGCCGAGGGCCGACAGCGCCAGGTCGTGGTGAGCGACGCCCGCTCGCTGGTCTACCTGGCCCAACAGGCCTGCATCACCCCGCACACGTGGTTGTCCAGAGAGTCGGACCTGCGGCATCCCGACCAGCTGGTGTTCGACCTCGACCCCAGCGACGCAGGCCCCGACACGCTCGCCAAGGTCCGGCGGGCCACCCGGATGGTCGGGGAGCTGCTGGACGATCTCGGCCTGACGGCGTACGTCAAGACCACCGGCAGCCGCGGCTACCACGTGCTGGTGCCGCTCCGGCCCGTGGCCGACTTCGACGAGGTTCGCGCGTTCGCGCGGGCCTGCGCCGAGCGTCTCGTGGAGAGGGCACCGGACCTGCTGACGCTCGAGGCCCGCAAGAAGAACCGAGGAGACCGCGTCCTGGTCGACATCATGCGCAACGGCTACGGCCAGACGGCCGTGCCGGCGTACGCCGTCCGCGCGCGGCCGGGAGCCCCGGTCTCGACGCCGATCGAGTGGGCCGAGCTCTCCCGGGTGACCCCGGCCCAGCACACCACGGCCTCGGTCCACCGCCGCCTCGCCCGCCGGTCCGACCCCTGGGCCGACGTCCGCCGCCATCCGCAGGCCCTCGCCCGGGCTTCGCGCAGGTTGACCGCCTCAGCTACTTTCTGACGGGTCACCGTGATGTCAGCTCACCACTGCTCGGTGGGCTCCTCGATCAGCCCGATCTTGGGGACCCGGACCTTGCGGTTGCCGTCCGTGCCGGAGACGTAGATCTTCCGCAGCGAGGTGTTGTCCGCCGTGGAGGATTCGACCAGGCGGTTGCGAGGGTTGGCGATGGTGGCGATGTAGTAGGTGCCGTTGGGCAGGCCCTTCAGGTTGAACGACTGTCCCGCCCGGAACTGTGCGTAGGTGTCGCCCCAGCCGGCTGACAACACCTCGCGCAGCGACATGGAGCCCGGCTCGCCGCAGTCCGTGGACAGGTCGGTGTTCTCCGGGTTCCAGTCGGCGTTCGGAACGGTCTGGTCGATGGAGTCGGTGTTGGCGAGGCAGAACGACTCCTTCTTCGACACCGCCGCCGTGGTCTTGTCCGCCCGCAGCAGCGTGTACCTCGCGAAGTCGCGGAAGTGCCAGTGCTGGTGGCTCGCCTTGTCGTCGTACTCGAAGGAGCCGATCTTCTGGTAGCCGGTCTGGTTGCCGTCACCGTCGAAGAAGTACTGGTAGGCGTCCATCAGGTCCTGCGCCTCCACGCGGAAGCCGTCGACGACGAGCGGGCTGTCACCGGCGTTCCAGACGGTCGCGGCGAAGCGCAGGAAGTTGCCGTTCTCGGCCATGGTGATGCCCCAGGCCGGCAGCGACCTCAGGTTCGGGCGCGGGCCCTCGACCGCCAAGAGCTCGGGTCCGGTCGGCGGGTTGGCGGCCGGCTGGGCGAGCCGGTGGGAGGGCTCGATGGGGACACCGCCACCGTGGTCGTGGCCGCCGTCGTCGCGCTTGACCCGCACCCGGACGGTGCGGGTGGCATCGGCCGCGGGGATCTTGAGGATCCGCGCGTACGCCGGCGCGATCGTGACCTTGACGTCGTAGATGCCCTTCTCGAGACGTACGCCGCCACCGCGGCCCTCGTCGCCGCCCAGCAGCGAGGTGGACCAGCCGGCCTGGATCCCCTGCACCGAACCGAGGCTGTAGGGGTTGGCGAAGCAGTACTTCGGGTACGGCGACCTGGCCGGCGCATCCGGCCGGACCCGGTCGCCGCGGCTGTTGAGGCAGACGTCCTGGTGGCGCGTCTTGAGCTGCTTGCCGGTCGTCAGGTTCTTGACCGAGATGTTCACGAAGTCGTCGAGCGCGTTGAACGTGGACATCGACCCAGGCGGGAGCGCCACGTCTCCGTCAGGGGTGCGCCAGACCGTCGTGATCGGCTCGGCGTACGACGTGCGGTTCGACCACAGCTCGAGCGGCGCGGCGCCGGCGATGAGGCGGGCGTCGATCGGGACCCGGGTGCGTTCGCGGCTGCCGTAGAGATAGCCCACGACCTTCACGGGCGCCCACAGCTTCGCGGCTGGTTCCGTCGCGAGCGCCGCAGCGGCAGGAGCGGGCATCGCCTCGCCGGGGGTGGTGACCGCCAGCGCGGCCACGGGAGTGAGGGTCAGGGCTGCGACCGCAGCCAGGAGCTGGTTCCGGCGAGCGGACACAGGCGTCTCTCTTCTGTGAAGTGGAGCTGTCACCTGTGGTGACGTCCGATCCCACCATTTGGTTGCCTGGTCCGGCGGTAAGCCACGAACTTTTCTACCCTCGACCTGTGAGCACCCAGCAGGACGTCATCGACGTCGCGAACCGAGCCCGCGCCGCCAGCCTCGGCCTGGCGCTCGCGACGAGGGCCGAGAAGGACGCCGCGCTGCACGCGATGGCGCGGGCGCTGCTCGACAGGGCTGAGGAGCTGCTGGCCGCCAACGCCGAGGACGTGGCCCGGGCCGTGGCCGACGGCACGGCCGCCAACATCATCGACCGGCTGCGGCTGACGCCCGAGCGGCTCGAGGCGATGGCCCAGGGCCTGCGCGACGTGGCCGGGCTCCCGGACCCCGTCGGCGAGGTCGTGCGCGGCAGCACCCTGCCCAACGGACTGGAGCTACGGCAGATGCGGGTGCCGTTCGGCGTCGTCGGCATGATCTACGAGGCGCGACCGAACGTGACCGCCGACGCCGCCGGCATCTGCCTCAAGTCCGGCAACGCCGTCCTCCTGCGCGGCTCCTCGAGCGCGCGCTCGAGCAACGCCGCGATCGTGGCCGTGCTCCGCGACGCGGCGGCCGAGACCGGCCTGGACCCCGACGCCATCCAGCTGGTGCCGGGCGCCTCCCACGACAGCGTGAAGGCCCTGATGCGCGCCCGCGGGCACGTCGACGTGCTCATCCCGCGCGGCGGTGCCGGTCTGATCCGCTCGGTGGTGGAGGAGTCGACGGTGCCGGTGATCGAGACCGGCGTCGGCAACTGTCACGTGTACGTCGACCGGGCGGCCGATCTCGACAAGGCGCTGTCCATCGTGCTGAACGCCAAGACCCACCGCACCAGCGTCTGCAACGCGGCCGAGTCGCTGCTGGTGCACGCCGACGTCGCCGATGAGTTCCTCCCGCGCGTCGTCACCGCGCTGCAGGAGGCCGGGGTGACCATCCACGGCGACGACAGCTTCCGGGCGCACGACGGCGTGCTGCCGGCGACCGACGACGACTTCGAGCGGGAGTACCTCTCGCTCGACATCTCCGCGGCCGTCGTACCGGACCTGGACGCGGCGCTCGCCCACATCCGGCGCTTCTCGAGCAGGCACAGCGACGCGATCGTGACCGACGACCAGCAGGCCGCGCGGCGTTTCGCCGCCGAGGTCGACTCGGCGGCGGTGCTGGTGAACGCGAGCACGCGGTTCACCGACGGGGGAGAGTTCGGGTTCGGTGCCGAGATCGGCATCAGCACCCAGAAGCTCCATGCGCGTGGCCCGATGGGCCTGCCGGAGATGACGTCGACCAAGTACGTCGTCACCGGCGACGGTCACGTGCGCTGATCGACCCCGGTGTCGACCCCGTCGAGCCCGTCGAGGTCATCGAGGTCATCGAGGTCATCGAGGTCATCGACCTCGTCGCCCAGGGGCAGCTCGATGAGCTCGTCGGCGTGCTGCTCCTCGAAGTTGGCCAGCAGCCACAGGCCGACGCAGAGGCCGGCGAGCCCGACCAGCTCCACGATCACCGCCCACAGGGTGTGGCGTGGCACCTCCTGGAAGACGAGGTAACCGAAGCTCAGCCCTACCAGGCAGTTGACGACGTTGAGCACCGGCATCGACGCCGACAGCCGCGCACGCCGGTAGGCGACCTGGTTGATCGCCACGCCGCCCAAGCCGGTCAGCACCAACGCGTAGACCGGCCAGGTGGTGAGCAGCTGCGACAACCCGCCCTCGGCGTGCTCGTCCTCGGCGGCCTTGACCAGCACCGCGACCAGACCGAGCAGCAGACCCGCGGAGGCGCCCAGCATGAAGGCACGGCCGTTGAGACCGCGCATCAGCCGGGCCAGCACGAACACGACCAGCCCGAGCGCGACGCATCCGGCGACCAGCATGAAGAACGAGAGTCCGCCGGGGTGTCCCTCCCCCTCCGACGGGTCGCTCGCCACCAGGAAGATCGCCAGGGCGCAGGCGGTGAGCAGCACGGCGCCGAGCTCGCGGGGCTCGGGGAGGTGTCGGGAGATGGCGGCGCGGATCGGCACGGCGAAGACGATGCCGGTGATGATGATCGGCTGGACCAACGAGATCGGACCGTTGATCACGGCGAGCGCGTGGGTGATGAAGCCTGCGACGCCGAGTGCCTGGCCGAGCACCCAGACCGGGCGCTGGGTCAGGTGCCACAGCAGGTGCCACATGCCGCCGACCGAGTCCGGGGCAGCGCCGGCCGCCTGGTGCTGGACCGACGTCGACAGTGCGGTGAAGAATGCGCTGGTCAGAGCGAAGACGATCGCCAGCCAGGTCACGACATTCACTCTAGAGGGCCATCCCTCGCGGGCGGGGACCATTGCGCCAGCAGCCGAACGGCGCGGTGATAAGTTCGCCGCCGTGTCAGCCGCTCGTCAACCAGCCGGCGCCGTCCGGTCGGGTCGGCCGCTCCACGTCGCGTTCCTGGGCTGCGGCTTCATCACCGGCGTGCACAGCCGACACCTGCGCGCGCTCGCCGGATCGGCCGACGAGGTGGTCGCCAGCTACGCCAGCCGCGACCGGCGGAAGGCGGAGCAGTTCCGCGAGAAGTACGCCGGTCGGCGTGCCTACGGCGACTACGCCTCGGCGCTGGCCGACGACGACGTGGACGCGGTCGTGGTGGCCGTGCCGCCGGCGTACCACCTCGAGCTGAGCCTGGCCGCTCTCGACGCCGGCAAGCACGTGCTCGTCGAGAAGCCGGCGTACCTCACCAGCGCGGACTTCGAGGCCGTGCGTGCCCGCCGCGACGAGGCCGCCCGGGTGGTGCTGGTGGGGGAGAACGACCACTACAAGCCGCTGGCGGTGACCCTGCGCCGGCTGCTGGCCGACGGGGCCATCGGCGAGCTGGTGATGGCCTCCTTCGTCACCGTCGCGGACAAGCCGAAGGCGGCCGACGACTGGCGCAACGACGAGACCGTCGCCGGCGGCGACGCGTTCTTCGAGGAGGGGATCCACTGGCTGCACCTCGCCACCAGCCTGGGCCCCCACATCACCCGGATCAGCGGTCACCGGCCCCGGCTCGCCGCCAACGTCCAGGAGCTCTCCGACCGGCGCAGCCGCAGCATGCTGGTCTCCTTCGACTACGACACCGGCGCAGTCGGGTCGCTCTTCTACTCCCGCGAGGTGCCCTCACTGCTGCGCGGCCTGCGCGCCTCGAAGCTCTACGGCCGCGGCGGCGTGATCACGTTCGAGTCCAACGGCGCCGCCGTGGTGGTCCGCGGTCGGGGAGTTCCGAGGGTCCTGCTGCCCGGGTACCGCGACATCCGCGGCTATCAGGCCATGTACCGCGACCTGGTGCGCGCGGTGCGCGCGGGGGAGCAGCCCGAGATGAGCGTCGAGCGCGCGCTGGTCGACCAGCGGCTGATGGAGGCGGTGCGGGTTGACTGAAGGCGTGGGTCCTCGCAACGAAGTGCGCTTCGACGTGGTGATCGTCGGCAGCGGTGCCGGCGGCGGCACGATGGCGCACGCCCTCGCCGACAGCGGCGTGAGCGTGCTGCTGCTCGAACGCGGCGGCTGGCTGCCGATGGAGCCGCAGAACGCCGACCCCATTGCCGTGTGGCAGGAGCTGCGCTACCGGGCCGACGACCCGTGGATCAACCGGAAGGGCGAGGAGTTCCGCCCGTTCATGCACTACGTCGTCGGCGGCAACACCAAGGTGTGGGGCGCTGCGCTCCTCCGGCTGCGCGAGTCGGACTTCGAGGAGATGGAGCACGTCGACGGCCGCTCGCCGGCCTGGCCGATCGACTACGCCACCCTCGCGCCCTGGTACGACGAGGCGGAGCGGCTCTACCAGGTGCACGGCGAGACCGGCGACCCGACCGACCCGCCCCGGGGGGCCTTCCCCCACCCGCCGGTCCAGCATGAGCCGCCGATTGCCGAGCTGGTCGACCGGATGCGCGACCACGGTCTGCACCCGTCGTACCTTCCGCTCGGCATGGTGTCGCCGGGGGAGCCGGGCGGCTGCATCCTGTGCAGCACCTGCAACTCGTTTCCCTGCCAGGTGCGGGCCAAGAGCGACACCGACGTCATCTGCGTGACCGGCGCGGTGAAGGCCGACAACGTCACGCTCTGGACCGGCGCCCGCGCCGACCGGCTCCTCACCGACTCCTCGGGCAACCGGGTCGAGGCGGTCGAGGTGATGCGCGACGGTGAGCGGGTGACCGTCCTAGCCGACACGTTCGTGCTCTCCGCCGGAGCGGTCAACTCCACGGCCGTGCTCCTGCGCAGCGCGTCCGACAAGCACCCCAACGGGCTCGCCAACAGCTCCGACCTCCTCGGTCGCCGCTACATGGCGCACATCTCGACGATGATGGAGGCGGTGCACCCCACCCGGCTCAACCCGACGGTCTTCCAGAAGACCGTGATGCTGAACGACTGGTACCTGCCGGGGCCCGGTCGCCCCTACCCGCTCGGCCACGTGCAGAGCCAGGGGCGCGCGCACGCAGGCATCGTGCAGAGCATCGTGCCCGGCGTGCCGATGAAGCTGGCCGAGGCCTGGGTCAACCGCGGCGTCGACTGGCTCGCGATGAGCGAGGACCTGCCCGACCCCGACAACCGGGTGACCCTCACGTCATCGGGCCAGATCAAGCTCGACTACCACCTCAACAACCTCGGCGCCCACAAGCAACTGGTCAAGGAGACCGTGAGGACGCTGAAGCGGCTCGGGTACTGGTACGTCGTGCGGCACCGCTTCAAGCACGAGAACACCACCCACCAGTGCGGCACCGCCGTGTTCGGCGACGACCCACGCACTTCAGTGCTCGACACGGTGTGCCGGACCCACGACGTGGACAACCTCTACGTCGTCGACGCGTCGTTCTTCCCGTCGTCCGGGGCGGTCAACCCCGGACTGACGATCATCGCCCAGTCGCTGCGCGTCGCCGACCACCTGCGCCGCAACGTCCTGAACCACAGCACCGACCGATAGGAACCGCATGCCCAGGATGAAGGCCCACTCGTTCAGCCACGTCGCCATCACGGTGGCCGACTTCAACCGCACGGTGCGGTGGTACGCCGACATCTTCGGCGCCCCGGTCGTCGGCGTCTCCGACACCCCGACCGAGCGGGTGAAAGGCTTCTTCGGCGTCGAGGTGCCCGAAGGTGCGCCCGACCCCACCCTGAAGATCGGCTGGATCCGGATCCCGAAGGGCGCGACCATCGAGGTCTTCGAGTTCGTCCCGTCCGAGCCCTACGAAGAGGTCACCTGGAACCGCCAGGGCATCCACCACTTCTCGGTCAACGTGCGCAACACGGAGAAGTGGCAGGACTACCTCGAAAGCAAGGGCGTCGAGATCGTCGCCCCGGTGGAGCAGTCGCCGCACGGCCACACGTTCTTCTTCATCAAGGACCCCGACGGCAACCTGATCGAGCTGATCGACAACAAGCACATGCGCGCGGTGCTGAAGTACCTCGGCCCGCTCGGCGGGTTCCTGTTCAAGCGCACGATGTACAAGAAGTACTACCAACCTGGCGGCTACCACTCGCACTGAGAATGTCGAGACGGGTCGGCTCGGTCTCTCGTCGTAGTCGCGGCCCCTCGCAGGCTCGCGCGCGGGACTCGATATGATCCCGGCTATGTCGTTGAGCCAGACCACGCTGCTGCTGACGCAGGCGGCCGAAGAGCACCACGAGCAGGTCGTCAACCCGTGGCTCGTGGGCGCCATCGCCCTGGGCATCCTGCTGGTCATGATGGCCGCCCTGGTCGCCTTCGGCGGGGGACGCGAGCACAGCTGAGCACCCCACAGCCGACCGGCGCCGAGCCCGCCACGCCCACGCCCCGCCGCGTCGGGGTGATGGGCGGGACGTTCGACCCGATCCACCACGGGCACCTCGTCGCCGCCTCGGAGGCGCAGGGCTGGTTCGGCTTCGACGAGGTGGTGTTCGTGCCCACCGGCGAACCCTGGCAGAAGTCGCACCGGGTGGTGTCGCCGGCCGAGCACCGCTACCTGATGACGGTGATCGCCACCGCTTCCAACCCGCGGTTCCGCGTCTCGCGGGTCGACATCGACCGCGACGGGCCGACGTACACGATCGACACCCTGCGCGACCTCAAGGCCGACATGCCCGACGTCGACCTCTACTTCGTCACCGGAGCCGACGCACTGACCGAGATCTTCAGCTGGCGCGACGCGGACGAGCTCTTCGAGCTTGCGCAGTTCGTGGGCTGCACCCGTCCCGGCTCCGAGATGGACCCCGAGACGCTGCGCTCCATCCCCTCCGAGCGGGTGACCATGCTCGAGATCCCGGCCCTGACGATCTCCTCCACCAACGTCCGGGAGCGCCAGCTCGCCGCGCAGCCGATCTGGTATCTGGTGCCGGACGGGGTCGTCCAGTACATCACCAAGCACCATCTCTACGCCGCAGAGCAACCCCCTGACCAGCCCTGACTAGGGAGCACCATGACCGCCACCGACCATGCCGTCGAGCTCGTCCACGCCGCCGCCCGGGCCGCGTCCGACAAGCTCGCCCAGCAGATCATCGCCTTCGACGTCAGCGAGCAGCTGGCGATCACCGACGCGTTCCTGCTCGCCTCCGCGGCCAACGACCGGCAGGTGAAGGCGATTGTGGACGAGATCGAGGACAAGCTGCGCACCATCGGCGCCAAGCCGGTACGCCGGGAGGGCGAGCGCGACGGCCGCTGGGTGCTGATCGACTACGGCGAGATCGTGGTCCACGTCCAGCACGAGGAGGAGCGGCAGTTCTACGCCCTGGAGCGGCTCTGGCGCGACTGCCCGGCCATTCCACTGCCCGCCGACGTCACGGGGCCCGGTGGCGAGGGTGCCTGAGTTCCTCGCGGCCGTCCGCACGCTGCTCCTGCTCCGGCACGGGCAGACGTCCTGGAACCACGAGCGGCGGATCCAGGGCCACACCGACTCGCAGCTCGACGAGCTCGGCCACGCCCAGGCCCGGGCCGCGGCCAAGGAGATCGCCGCCCTCCGCCCGGCCCGGATCTGGACCTCCGACCTCGCCCGGGCCGCCGACACCGCCGACTACGTTGCCGAGGCCTCCGGGCTGGACCCGACCCCGGACCCGCGACTGCGGGAGTACGCCCTCGGACCCCGGCAGACGATGACCCACGCCGAGTACGCCGCCGCACACCCCGAGGAGTGGGCGGAGTTCAGGCGCGGTCACTTCGACGTCGTGCCCGGCGGCGAGAAGACCGTGGACGTGGCCGCCCGGACCACCGCCTCCCTGCGCGAGCTGCTCGCCGCCACCGCTCCCGGCGAGCTCTCGGTCGCGGTCACCCACGGCGCGGCGGCCAAGGTCGCCATCGCCGCCTCGCTCGGCTGGGACCTGTCCGAGGCGCTCACCCTCGGCGGCCTCGACAACGGCTGCTGGGCGATCCTGGCCGAGTCGCCGGTCACCGGTCGGCTGCGGCTGGCGGCGTACAACGCCGCCGCCCCGGTCTCTGACTGACCCCGATTTCGCGCCCCCTGCCGTGGTTGGCTAAGATTCCGCGAGTTGCCTACGGCAACGAGCACGGGGCTGTGGCGCAGCTGGTAGCGCATCTGCATGGCATGCAGAGGGTCAGGGGTTCGAGTCCCCTCAGCTCCACCAAACACGCAGGTCAGGGCCATGTTCTGGATCCTCACAGAGGAGAAAGACATGGCCCGGGTCCATTTATGG
>JALZCZ010000019.1 GCA_030862825.1 Actinomycetota bacterium
GCCGACAGCTGCGACACCTACGGTCGCTACCTGGTCCGGATGGAGGAGATGCGCCAGTCGCTGCGCATCGTCGAGCAAAGCCTGGACCGGCTGGAGCCCGGCCCGGTGATGGTGGCGGACAAGAAGATCGCGTGGCCGGCGCGGCTCGCGCTGGGTGGCGACGGCCTGGGCAACTCCCTCGATCACATCCGGCACATCATGGGTACCTCGATGGAGGCGTTGATTCACCACTTCAAGCTGGTCACCGAGGGATTTCGGGTGCCGGCCGGACAGGCCTACGTGCCGGTCGAGTCGCCCCGCGGCGAGCTGGGCGCCCACGTCGTCTCCGACGGCGGCACACGCCCGTTCCGGGCGCACTTCCGCGATCCGTCGTTCACCAACCTGCAGGCCACGAGCGTGATGAGCGAGGGCGGGATGGTGGCCGACGTGATCGTGGCGATCGCATCCATCGACCCGGTCATGGGAGGGGTGGACCGTTGAGCGAAGCGAGAGAGCGCATCGGCTCGCACCCGACCGCTCATGGTGACCGTGCGCTCGAACTGCGAGCTCGACAGAGAGGGCGGCGGCGATGATCGACGACAAGACCCGGGCTGAGCTCAGGGCGATCGCGGCCCGCTACCCGCAGAAGCGCTCCGGCCTGCTGCCGATGCTCCACCTCGTGCAGTCGGTCTCCGGCCGGATCACGCCCGAGGGGATCGAGGCCTGCGCCGACATCCTCGAGATCAGCGCCGCCGAGGTCAGCGGTGTCGCGACCTTCTACACGATGTACAAGCGCAAGCCGGTCGGTGACTACCACGTCGGCGTCTGCACCAACACACTCTGCGCGGTGATGGGTGGCGACCTGATCTTCGAGCGGCTCAAGGAGCACCTCGACGTCGGCAACGACGAGACCACCGAGGACGGAAAGATCACGCTCGAGCACGTCGAGTGCAACGCCGCCTGCGACTACGCCCCGGTGATGATGGTCAACTGGGAGTTCATGGACAACATGACCCCCGCCTCGGCCACGAAGCTGGTCGACGACCTGCGCGACGGCACCGAGGTCCACTCCACCCGCGGGCCCAAGCTGTGCACGTGGCGCGAAGCCGAGCGGGTGCTCGCGGGCTTCCCCGACGGGCTCGCCGACGAGGGACCAGCCGCCGGGCCGGCCAGCCTGGTCGGACTGAAGATCGCCCGCGACCGCGGCTGGACCGCGCCTGATGGCGACCAGGGCTCGACCCGTGCCCTCGGCACTGGTGCCGACACCAAGACCGAAGCGGTCGAGCAGGCCGACACGAGTCGCGCCGAGACCGAGACCAAGCAGGAGGTCTCGACACGGGCTCCTTCGTCGCCCGGCTCGACCACCGAAGGTGACTCATGACTGATGTTCTTACGCCCGTCCTCACCGACGACTGGGACGTCGAGCGCAGCTGGACACTGGCGGCGTACGAGGCCCGCGGCGGCTACGAAGCGGCCAAGAAGGTGCTCGGCATGGCGCCCGACGCGATCGTCACCGCGGTCAAGGACTCGGGTCTGCGCGGCCGCGGCGGTGCGGGCTTCCCGACTGGGATGAAGTGGAGCTTCATCCCGCAGGACAACCCGAACCCCAAGTACCTGGTGGTCAACGCGGACGAGTCCGAGCCGGGCACCTGCAAGGACATCCCGCTGATGATGGCCACGCCGCACACCCTGGTCGAGGGCGTGATCATCAGCTCCTTCGCGATCCGTGCCAACACGGCCTTCATCTACGTGCGCGGCGAGGTGCTCCACGTCATCCGCCGCCTGCAGGCCGCGGTCGCGGAGGCGTACGCCGCCGGCCACCTCGGCAAGAACATCCACGGCTCGGGCTACGACCTCGACCTCGTGGTGCATGCCGGCGCGGGCGCCTACATCTGCGGCGAGGAGACCGCGCTGCTCGAGGGTCTGGAGGGTCGCCGCGGTCAGCCCCGGCTGCGGCCGCCGTTCCCGGCCGTGGCCGGGCTCTACGCCAGCCCGACCGTGATCAACAACGTCGAGTCGATCGCCTCGGTGCCGAGCATCATCGCCAACGGCCCCGAGTGGTTCGCCTCGATGGGCACCGAGAAGTCCAAGGGCTACGGCATCTTCTCCCTCTCCGGTCACGTCACGTCGCCCGGGCAGTACGAAGCGCCGCTCGGCATCACGCTGCGTCAGCTCATCGACCTCGCAGGCGGCATGCGCGAGGATCACGAGCTGAAGTTCTGGACCCCCGGCGGCTCGAGCACCCCGCTGCTGACCGCGGAGCACCTCGACGTGCCGCTCGACTTCGAGGCCGTGGGCGCGGCCGGCTCGATGCTCGGCACCCGTGCCCTGCAGCTCTTCGACGAGACCACCTGCGTGGTCCGGGCCGTGCTGCGGTGGACCGAGTTCTACAAGCACGAGTCCTGCGGCAAGTGCACGCCGTGCCGGGAGGGCACGTGGTGGCTGGTGCAGACCCTGGCCAACCTGGAGCGCGGCCAGGGCAGCGAGTCCGACCTCGACCTGCTGCTCGACCAGTGCGACAACATCCTGGGCCGCTCGTTCTGCGCGCTCGGTGACGGCGCCACCAGCCCGATCTCGAGCTCGATCGAGTACTTCCGCGACGAGTACCTCGCCCACCTCAGCCACGGGGGCTGCCCGTTCGACCCTGCGGCGTCCACCGTCTTCGCGACCGCCGGAGCACAGGCATGACGACGACTCCAGAGAAGACCGATCTGGTCACCGTCACCATCGACGGGATCCAGGTCAGCGTCCCCAAGGAGACCCTGGTGATCCGTGCCGCCGAGCAGGTCGGCGTGCAGATCCCACGGTTCTGCGACCACCCGCTGCTCGCGCCCGTCGGCGCCTGCCGGCAGTGCCTGGTCGACGTACCCGACGCCGGCAACGGCCGCGGCTTCCCCAAGCCGCAGGCCTCCTGCACGCTGCCGGTGGCCGAGGGCATGGTGGTCAACACCCAGGTCACCAGCGAGGTCGCCGACAAGGCGCAGCAGGGGATCATGGAGTTCCTGCTCATCAACCACCCGCTCGACTGCCCGGTCTGCGACAAGGGAGGCGAGTGCCCGCTGCAGAACCAGGCGATGTCCAACGGCCGCGCTGAGTCCCGCTTCGCGAGCGGCGGCGGCATCAAGCGCACCAACCCCAAGCCCATCAACATCTCGGCCCAGGTGCTGCTCGACCGCGAGCGCTGCGTGCTGTGCGCGCGCTGCACCCGCTTCTCCGAGCAGATCGCCGGCGACCCGTTCATCGAGCTGCTCGAGCGCGGTGCACTCCAGCAGGTCGGCATCTACGAGAAGGAGCCGCTGGAGTCCTACTTCTCCGGCAACACGATCCAGATCTGCCCGGTCGGCGCGCTCACCTCGGCCGACTACCGCTTTCGCTCCCGCCCGTTCGACCTGGTCTCCTCGCCGTCGGTCGCCGAGCACGACGCCTGCGGCTCGGCGATCCGCGTCGACCACCGCCGGGGCAAGGTGATGCGCCGCCTCGCCGGTGACGACCCCGCGGTCAACGAGGAGTGGATCACCGACAAGG
>JALZCZ010000035.1 GCA_030862825.1 Actinomycetota bacterium
GGTCGCCCCGCCTCGGACGCGACCGGGCGGGCCGACGTGCTGGTGCACGACATCACCGCCGGCGGCTGGTTCCGGCACCTGCGCGAGCACTCCGCCCACGACTACGCCTCCCGCCTGGCCGTGCAGCGCGAGATCTCGCTGGTGCTCGGCTGGCTTCGGGGGACGTAACCTGCCTCACCCGCCACTCGTTGCCACCAGGACGAAAGGATCACTGTGTCCCGGTTCGTGCGACTTGTCCTGTCCAGCCTGTTCGTCCCCGCCCTTCTCGCCACGGCCCTCACCGTGGCCGTCGCGGGGCCTGCGTCGGCCCACGAGGAGCGGCCGGCGCAGTTCCCGAGCGGCAAGGGGAAGGTGCCGAAGTTCCTGGGCTACGACAACCCGAACTCGCGGGTGGTCTGCCAGTCCGAGAGCGAGACGCGGATCGCGAAGCTGCCCCCGGGAGGGCTGAAGCGGGTCAACCAGCGCCTGTTGAAGCAGTGCGACTTCCGCTCCATCCAGGATGCGATCAACAGCGTGCAGGAGCGGCAGACGTCGATCTACGTGCTGCCGGGCGTCTACGAGGAGCGCACGTGGGGCCAGCGCCCGCGCAGCCACTACTGCTCCCACCTCGGCAGCGCCTCGGAGAAGCCCCTCCTGACGTCGCAGTACATCGGCAGCATCGCCACACCCGAGGTGCCCGAGCCCGACGGACAGGCGGCGCGAGCCGCCGCCGAAGGTCCGGGCACGACCAACCCGATCGGCCTCTCCTACGCCGACCAGCGCCGCTGCCCCTACAACCTCAACCTGATCTCGGTCTTCGGTGACCGCACGCCGAACAACAAGTCGATCGCCTGCGACAGCAAGTTCTGCGGAATACAGATCGTCGGCACCGGCCGCCGGATGACCGACGTGCTCGTCGACAACGACTTCCAGAAGCTCAACGCCCTGCGCCTCGACCGGGCAGGCGGTGCGGTGGTGCACAACATGACCTTCCAGCAGGCCGAGTTCAACGCCGTCTACGTGCTCGAGACCGACGGCTTCCTTCTCGACAGGCTGACCACCCGCGGCAACGACGAGTACGGCATCCTCGCCTTCGCCAGCGACCACGGCCTGATCCAGCGCACCAACAACTACTACAACGGCGACTCCGGCATCTATCCCGGTTCGGGCTCCGATCTCAACGCGACCAACCCGAGGGTCCAGGTCACCCGCTACGCGATCGAGATCCGCAACAACCGCAGCCACCACAACACGCTCGGCTACTCCGGCACCGCCGGCAACTCGATCTGGGCGCACCACAACAAGTTCTACGCCAACGCCACCGGCATCGCGACGGACTCGCTCTTCCCAGGCCACCCCGGACTCCCCCAGGACCACGCCCGGTGGAGCTACAACGAGATCTACGGCAACAACTCCAACTGGTACACCGAGTACGTCGACAAGGGGGTGTGCGACCGCCCCATCCCCCAGCGCGGCTACCTCCAGGGCGCGGTGTGCCCGGTCGTCCCGACCCCCGTCGGCACCGGCGTGCTGATCGCCGGCGGCAACGCCAACCGCACCGACCACAACTGGATCTACGACAACTGGCGGGTCGGCACCATGCAGTTCTGGGTGCCCGCGCCGCTGCGTGACGAGCTGGACCCGCAGAAGCTGTTCGACACCTCGCACCAGAACCAGACCACCCACAACCACATGGGGACGACGAAGTCCGGCAAGGTGCTCGAGAACGGCATGGACCACTGGTGGGACGACCAGGGCAACGGCAACTGCTGGGAGAACAACCACTACGCCGACGATCGGCAGGACGACAACTTCGTCCTGAGCCCCCGCTCCTGCGGGGCCGGCGGGTCGGTGTTCCTTCCGGGTCTGGTCGTCAAGGACGCCGGCTTCCTCACCTGCAGCCAGTACGACCGCGCCGACCCGATCCTGCGCCACCCACCACTCTGCGACTGGTTCGAGAGCCCGAGGAAGCCGGCCGCAGCCCGCGCGGGCGCGGAGCCCGCCGCGCTGCAGGCCGACGACGACCAGCCAGGCGTCGTACCCCTGCTCGGCATGACGGGCGGCCTGGCCCTGGTGTTCGGCTTCGGCCTGCGTCGCCGCCCGCGGTCCCGGCGTGCTGCGTAGGTTGCTGCTCCTGGCCGGCCTGCTCTTGCTCGTGGCGGCCGGGACCGGGATCGCCGTCGCGCGCTCGAGCCCGTCCCTGTCCGCTGAGGGCCCGACCGAGGTCGCTGGCACCGAGGCCGCGCCGGCCTTCCGGGTCGCCGACCGGACCATCCGTCAGGTGCGCTACGCCGACGGCGCGACGCTGCGCTACACCTTCCGGATCCACAACGACGGCCGCCTCCCGGTGCGCATCCTCGGTCTGGCTGACGGCCAGCCCGACTCCCGGCTGTTCGCGCTCACCGACCTCAGCGGCCGGACGATCGGCGGCGGCGAGAGCGGCGAGGTCACGCTGTCGCTGGCGATGGGTGGCTGCGAGACGCTGTCATCGCGCTCGGGCGCCTTCGTCACCACGGTCCGCGTCCGCACCGAGCGGGCAGGGATGTTCGAGGACACGGTCGAGCTGACCCTCCCCGAGGAGATCCACACCGGCTCGCCGCGGGAGGCGTCCTGCCCCGGCTCCACTGCGACCTCTCGGCCTCAGGGATAACCGGGCGGATGGATCCCAGGTAAACCTGGGATTGCTGACCTTCTCGGGTGTTGCAACGGCCCAAAAGGTCCAGAATCCCAGGTTTACCTGGGATCCCTCCAGGCGCCCAGGACGGGTCGATCAGGCCCCGGCGGCCCGCGGCGCGGTGGGGTCGGCGGCGGCACCCGCATTCTCGCGGGCGACGTACTCCTCGATGTCCTCGACGTCGTCGCGGTTGCGCTCGACCACGGCCAGCAGGTCGCTCATCGTGGCGACCTCCTCGACCTGCTCCTTGATGAACCACTGCATGAACTGCTCGGAGGCGAAGTCGCTCTCCTCGCGGGCGGTCTTGAGCAGGCCGTTGATCTGCTCGGTGACCTTCCTCTCCTGGTCGAGGGCCAGGCGCACCGGGGCGACGACGTCGTCGAACGTCGCGACCGGCGCCTCGACGCCCGGGATCATCACGTCGGCATCGGTGTCGAGGAGGTACTGGACCATCATCATGGCGTGGCTGCGCTCCTCCATCGCCTGGGCGTAGAAGAACGCCGCCATCCGCGGCATCGTCAGCGCGTCGTAGTGGACGGCGACCGCGAGGTACTGGCTGTGAGCGGAGAACTCGTTGCCGATCTGGGCGTTGAGCTGGTCGGCGAAACGCTGTGCGGTCACTGCACTCCTCGGCTGTGGGGGCGGCCGGACACTAGCGGGATCAGGCGGCCTTCGCCAACTTCTTCTTGCTGACTTTCCTGCCGTCCGAGCGGACGAGCACGCGCTGCTTGACCGTATACCCCTCGGGGAGCGTGCCTTCCTTCAGCATCCGGATCGGGCAGCGGCCGCACCGCTTCTTCGATGCGCAGCACTTCACCTTCGGCAGCTTGCGCACCTTGCCTTTGCTCTTGCCCACCGGCCGAGGCTAACACGGACTTAGGAGAGGCTTACCTGCGCTGTTGCCCAGGTCACGGCGCCGGCGCCGGAGTCGTTGCTGAAGCCGTCGACCCCGAACGGCCCGTCGAACCACGGGATCGCCGAGACCTCTGCGTGCGCACGCTCGGGCTGCGCGACGCACCCAGGCCGCCGTGGCGGCCTACGAGGTGGGCCTGGTCCGTCCGAGGTGAGTCGGGCTGCCTCAGTCGAGACCGTTGGCCCGGCGGATCGCGTCCACGATGCCGCCCATGATCTCGGTGAGACCGAAGTCCTTGGGCGTGTAGACCTCGGCCACCCCGGCCTCCCTCAGGCGGCGCGCGTCGGCGTCCGGGATGATCCCGCCGACGATCACCGGCACGTCGGGCAGGCCGGCCGCCCGGAGGCCGTCGAGGACCGCCGGCACCAGCTCCATGTGCGAGCCGGACAGGATCGAGAGGCCGACGCAGTGGACGTCCTCGGCCACCGCTGCCGACACGATCTGCTCGGGGGTCAGCCGGATGCCCTGGTAGATGACCTCGAAGCCGGCGTCGCGGGCCCGCACGGCAACCTGCTCGGCGCCGTTGGAGTGGCCGTCGAGGCCGGGCTTGCCGACCAGCAGCCGCAGCCGGCCACCCAGCTCCTCACCGGTGGCCCTGACCTTCTCGCGAACCGCGGTCAGCTCCGAGCCGGCCTCAGCGACACCGACGGCGCCGCCCACCCCGGTCGGTGCCCGGAACTCGCCGAACACCTCGCGCAGCGTGCCGGCCCACTCCCCCGTGGTTGCGCCGGCGCGGGCCGCCACCAGCGTCGGTGCCATCAGATTGGCGTCGGTCTTCGCCGCCTCCGCGAGCGCGGCCAGCGCCTCGGCGACCTCGGCCTCGTCGCGCTGGGCCTTCCACTCGATCATCGAGTCGAGCGCCGCCTGCTCCGCCTGCGGGTCGGCGGCCATGATCGCCTCGTCGAGGTTGGCGGTGAGGGGCGAGGGCTCGGTGGTCTCGAACCGGTTGACGCCGACCACGATCTCGTCGCCGCTCTCGATCCGGGCGCGGCGAGCCGCGTGGGCGGAGACCAGCTCCTGTTTCATGTAGCCGGACTCGACGGCGGCGATCGCGCCGCCCATGGCCTGCACCCGGTCCATCTCGGCCCGGGCGCCCTCGACCAGCTCGGCGACCTTGGCGTTGATCACGGTCGAGCCCTCGAAGATGTCGTCGTACTCGAGGAGGTCGGACTCGAAGGCGAGCACCTGCTGCAGCCGCAGCGACCATTGCTGGTCCCAGGGGCGCGGCAGGCCGAGTGCCTCGTTCCAGGCCGGGAGCTGCAGGGCGCGGGCCCGCGCGTTCTTCGACAGCGTCACCCCCAGCATCTCGAGCACGATCCGCTGCACGTTGTTCTCGGGCTGCGCCTCGGTCAGGCCCAGGGAGTTGACCTGCACGCCGTAGCGGAACCGGCGCATCTTCGGGTCCTGCACGCCGTAGCGCTCCCGGGTGAGCTCGTCCCAGAGCTCGACGAAGGCGCGCATCTTGCACGTCTCCTCGATGAAGCGGACACCGGCGTTGACGAAGAACGAGATCCGGCCGACGACCTTCTCGAAGTCCTTCTCGTCGACCTGGCCGGACTCCTTCACGGCGTCGAGCACGGCGATGGCGGTGCACAACGCGTAGGCGAGCTCCTGGGTCGGCGTCGCGCCGGCCTCCTGGAGGTGGTAGCTGCAGATGTTGATCGGGTTCCACTGCGGGATCTGGTGGACCGTGTAGGCGATCATGTCGCTGATCAGGCGCAGAGAGTGCTCGGGCGGGAACACGTAGGTCCCGCGGGAGAGGTACTCCTTGATGATGTCGTTCTGGGTGGTGCCGGCCAGCAGGGCGGCGACCTCCTCCGGCGACAGATCCGGGTTCTGCTCCTCGGCGACGACCTGGTACATCGCGAGCATCCACATGGCGACCGCGTTGATCGTCATCGAGGTGTTCATCTCGGTGAGCGGGATCTGGTCGAACAGCTTGCGCATCTCACCGAGGTGGGGCACGGGTACGCCGACCTTGCCGACCTCGCCGCGGGACATGATCGAGTCGGGGTCGTAGCCGGTCTGCGTCGGAAGGTCGAAGGCAACCGAGAGTCCGGTCTGGCCCTTGGCCAGGTTGTTGCGATAGAGCGCGTTGGACGCGGCCGCGGTCGAGTGGCCGGCGTAGGTCCGCATCACCCACGGCTTGTCCTTCACGGGACGATCGGTCATGAATCCGAGGGTAGGTCGTCGGCTACCCCTTGGTAACCGGATGGACGTGTGGCTTATCCCTCAGCCTGTATCCACCGATTACCGGCGTCGCGAGCGTCACCGGGCGGGTGTGCTGCCAGGGCGCCGATGCGCTGGCAGCTGGAGGCTTTCGAGCGGCGCAGCAGGCGGGAATCGGTGGATCCCAGGCTCAGGCGGAGGCGGCGACGCGCTCCACGTCGACCACGCGGATCAGGTGGGTCATGTGCAGCAGACGGCGTACGGCGCCGTTGCAGCCGCGCAGGGTGAGGTGCTGACCGTTGCGGCTCGCCTGCCGGGTCGCCACGGCGAGCACCTTCAGCGCCGTGACGTCCACGAACTCGACGTTCGAGAGGTCGATCACGAGGTCGCGGCCGGGTCCGTTCAGGTGCTCGTAGATCGCGGCCCGGACCTGCCAGGTGCTGCGAGCATCGAAACTTCCGCTCAGCACGAGCGTCGAACCATCGGTCACGATGTCCATGCATGCCCTCCCAGGCCCTCGGTGCTCCTCCTGTACCCCTATTGACGCTGCCAACACCCGGAAGGTTGCGTCGATTCGGTGACTACTTCCCCCATTTCGATGACCCTTGACCTGGAGCACGCTCTAAGAGGGATCATGAACCATGACCGAACCAGCCATCGACGAGGCCGGCTGCCCGATCGCCCGCGCGGCCGAGCTCACCGGCCTGACGGCCGACACCCTGCGTTACTACGAGCGCGACGGCCTGATGCTGACCTCCGTCGGCCGGTCGGCGACCGGGCACCGCCGCTACCAGGAGTCCGACCTGCGGTGGATCGAGCTGATCAACTGCCTGCGCGGCACGGGAATGCCGATCCGCGACGTCCGACGGTATGCCGCGCTGGTGCGGGCCGGTGCCGGCACCGAGAGCGAACGGCTGGAGCTGCTCCGTGCCCACCGCGAACAGGTGCTCGAGCAGCTGGCCGAGGTCAGCTCTCACCTCGGCGCGATCGACCGGAAGATCGACATCTACCTCGACTCCCTCTCGCGTTCCCAGACCTCGAAGGCGCCCGCTTGACTTGGAGCGCGCTCCAAGCGGTTCAGTGGTGGCCATGACTATCGAGAAGCGAATCCTGGGTGCCACCTCTCCCCTCACCGTCTCAGCGCTCGGCCTGGGCTGCATGGGCATGTCGGAGTACTACGGCAGCACCGACGAGGCCGGTGGGATCGCGACGATCCACCGCGCCCTCGACCTCGGCGTCACCTTCCTCGACACAGCCGACATGTACGGCCCGTTCACCAACGAGCAGCTGGTCGGCAAGGCGATCGCCGGCCGGCGCGACGAGGTCCAGCTCGCGACCAAGTTCGGCAACGAGCGTCTTCCCGACGGGACCCGGGTCGGCATCAACGGCAGCCCGGAGTACGTGCGGTCCGCGTGTGACGCCTCGCTGCAGCGCCTGGGCGTCGACCACATCGACCTCTACTACCAGCACCGCGTCGACAAGTCGGTGCCGATCGAGGAGACCGTCGGCGCAATGGCCGAGCTGGTCACCGCTGGCAAGGTCCGCTGCCTCGGGCTCTCCGAGGCCTCCGCCACGACGATCCGGCGGGCGGCCGCCACCGCGACGATCACTGCACTGCAGTCCGAGTACTCGCTCTTCACCCGCGACCTCGAGGACGAGATCCTGCCGACCATCCGCGAGCTCGGCATCGGCCTCGTGCCCTACTCGCCGCTCGGCCGCGGCATCCTCACCGGCGCGATCACCAGCGAGGACGCGCTCGACGAGAACGACTCGCGCCGCTCGGCGTACTTCCCTCGGCTCAACGGCGAGGGCCTCCGGGCCAACCTCGAGCTGGTCGCCAAAGTGCGCGAGATCGCCGAGGCGAAGGGCTGCACGCCCGGCCAGCTCGCGCTCGCCTGGGTGCTCGCCCAAGGCCAGGACGTGGCGCCCATCCCGGGCACGAAGCGGGTCCGCTACCTCGAGGAGAACGTCGGCGCCGTCGAGGTACAGCTGAGTGACGATGACCAGAAGGCGCTCGAGGACGCCGTGCCGCGCGGCGCCGTGGTCGGTGCCCGCTACGGTGACATGAGCTCGATCGACGCCTGAGCGGCCGTCACGGAGGCAGCGCCAGCCACCAGTTTCCCCGGCCAACCGGGGAAACTGGCGTCCCCGCGACCCCACCACCCCCGGCGGACGCGCCGAGGCTGGCTACGCTGCCCCCATGGTCAACCTCACGCGGATCTACACCCGGACCGGCGACGGCGGGGAGACGCGTCTCGGCGACATGAGCCTGACGTCGAAGAACGACCTGCGTCTCCACGCCTACGCCGACGTCGACGAGGCGAACGCCTGCATCGGCCTGGCCCTGGCCGCAGGCGGGCTCGAGGACGACGTGGTGGGCGTGCTGACCCATGTGCAGAACGACCTGTTCGACGTCGGGGCGGACTTCTGCACCCCGGTCGTCGAGAACCCCGAGTTCCCCCCGCTGCGGATCCAGCAGGACTACGTCGACCGCCTCGAGGCGTGGTGCGACTACTACAACGAGTCGCTCCCCAAGCTGCGCTCCTTCATCCTCAACGGCGGCACACTGGGGGGCGCGTACCTGCACGTCGCGCGCACCGTCGTACGCCGTGCGGAGCGGTCGGCCTGGGCCGCCTACGAGGTGCACGGCGAGACCATGAACAAGCTCGCGATCACCTACCTCAACCGGCTCTCCGACCTGGTCTTCATCCTGGCCCGCTACACCAACCGCGAGGCCGGCGACGTGCTCTGGGTGCCGGGCGGCGATCGCTGAGACCCTTCGGATGCGACAGCTGCTCCCCAGAAGCAGCCCCGCAGTCTGACCACAACGACCACAAGTCTTCTTGCGTCCGCAAGCGATGGGTGGGCCCGGGTTGCGACCTAGCGTGACGGCCCTCACATCCACGGACCCAGGGGGACCTCATGACCCGTTCACACCACCCACGCCTGCGCCACCTCGCCGCCGGCGGCGCCGCTCTCACCCTCACGCTCGGCCTGGCCGCCTGCAGCCAGAGCGCCGGCGGAGACGCCGGGGGTGGGAGCGACGCAGGGTTCCCGTCGGAGACGGTCGAGTTCATGGTGCCGTCGGGTGCCGGTGGCGGCTGGGACACCACGGCCCGCTCGATGCAGGCCGTGCTCGAGTCCGAGGACCTGATCGGGGAGTCGGTAGAGGTCTTCAACGTCGAGGGCGGTGGTGGGGCCACCGGTCTCGCGCAGCTGCAGCAGGACGACGGAGACCCGCACGCCTGGATGATGACCGGCCTGGTCATGATCGGCGCGCTCCAGCAGGCCGGCTCCGAGGTGACGCTCGAGAACTCCACGCCCATCGCCACCCTCACCGCTGAGGCGGAGGCGTTCGTCGTGCCCGCCGACTCCGAGTTCCAGACCATCGACGACGTCGTCGAGGCCTACCAGGCAGATCCCGACTCGGTCGACTTCGGCGGCGGTAGCGCCGGCGGCTCCGACCAGCTGGTGATCGCCGAGCTGCTCAACGCAGCGGGCGCCGACGCCGGTGCGATGACCTACGTCGGCTACCCCGGTGGCGGCGAGGCGATCGCCGGCATCCTGTCCGGCGATGTCGCGGTCGGCGTCTCGGGCGTGAGCGAGTTCGAGGAGCAGATCGCCGCGGGCGAGATGCGGCTTCTCGCGATCAGCACCGCTGAGTCGCAGGACGTCGCCGGGAAGCCGGCCCCCACGTTGGCCGACGCCGGCTACGACGTCGACTTCAGCAACTGGCGCGCCCTCGTCGCCGCTCCCGGGCTGAGTGAGGACCAGGTCGCGAAGATCACCGAGACGGTCGACGAGCTGCACGGGACCGAGGCGTGGAAGACGGTACTGAAGGAGAACGGCTGGCTGGACTTCTACCAGACCGGCCAGGAGGCCCAGGACTTCTTCGACTCCGAGACCCAGCGGGTCGCCGACCTGTACGCGGACCTCGGGCTGTGACTGCCGTCCATCCAGGGGCTGCCGCCC
>JALZCZ010000119.1 GCA_030862825.1 Actinomycetota bacterium
GCCGATGCCTGGCGGCGTACGTCGAGCGGATCATCGCCTCACGGGCCGGGTCGAGCAGCAGGTCGCCCACCGCCGAGACCCCGCCGCCGACCACGACCATCGCCGGGTCGAACGCCGCCACCAGGCCCGCGACCCCGACGCCGAGCCACTCCCCCACCTGCTCGAACGCCGCGCGCGCCACCGGGTCGCCGGCCTGCGCCGCGGCGGTCACCGCCGGCCCGTCCACCAGGTCGGGACGCTCGCCTCGGGTCAGCCGGGGCAGCACGTTGCCGCTGCAGTACTGCTCCCAGCAGCCGACCAGCCCGCACTCGCACGAGCGTCCGTCGGTCTGCACGCGCATGTGCCCGAACTCGCCGGCCATCCCGCCCGCGCCGCGCAGCACCAGCCCGTCGTGCACGATGGCGCCCCCGATGCCGGTGCCGATCGTCACCAGGAGGAACGATCCGACCCCGTGGGCGGCGCCGTGGGCGTGCTCGGCGACCGCCGCGCAGTTGGCGTCGTTCTCCATCAGGACCGGGAGCTGCCAGCGCTCGGCGAGCCGGGTCCGTACCGGGTCCTGGCGCCACGGCAGGTGGGTGCAGAAACGCACCAGGTCGGCGGTGACGTCGACGAGGCCTGCGACCGAGACGCCGACGCCGGTGACCGGGCGTCCGGCCGCCACCTCTGCGACGGCGGCGCTCATCGCGTCCTCGAGCTCCTGGGCGGTGCCGTGTTCGCCCCGGGTCGAGGCCTGCGCCGACCCGACCACCACGCCGTCGGCGTCAGTGGACACAGCGAGCACCTTGGTGCCGCCGACGTCGACACCGACGTACACCTCCGACGCCCTAACGTCGCGCGAGGTCGGCCGCGCCGATGACCCCGGCCTCGTTGCCGAGCTGGGCCGGCCGGATCTCGGCGAGCGGGCGGTGGCCGCGCACGCTCAGGTGATCCTCGAACGAGGCGCGCATGGGCTCGAGCAGCAGGTCGCCGGCCTCGCTGACGCCCCCGCCGACCACGATCACCGCCGGGTCCAGCACCGTGATCAGGGAGGCGACCCCCTGACCGAGCCAGTCACCGACCTCCGCGAGCCGCTCGACGGCGAAGGGGTCGCCGTCGTGCGCGGCGGCGGTGACCAGGGGGCCCGAGATGGCCTCGGGGTCGCCGCCGGCACGACGCAGCAGGTCGGCGACCTCCGGTGAACCGAGCGCGACGGCCTCGCGCACGTTGCGCACCAGGGCCGAGCCGCTGGCGTACTGCTCGAAGCACCCCCGGTTGCCACAGCCGCAGTCGCGCCCGTCGGGTACGACGCGGAGGTGGCCGATCTCGGCCGCGAAGCCGAAGGCGCCCCGCTGTAGCTCGCCGCCCAGCACGATGCCGCCACCGACCCCCGTGCCGACCGTGACCATCAGCAGGTCATTGACGTCCTCGCCGCCACCGAAGCGGAACTCACCCCACGCCGCGGCATTGGCGTCGTTCTCGATCGTGACCGGGAGGTCGATCCGCTCCTCGAGCTCGGCCTTGAGGTCGAGGTCGCGCCACGCCAGGTTGGGCGCGAAGATCACCTTGGACCGGGTCGCGTCGACATAGCCGGCCGCGCCCAGACCCACGCGATCGACGTCATGGCGCGAACGCAGGTCGGCGACCAGACCGGCGATGGCGTCCTCGATGGCCTCGACCTCCTTGGCCGGAGACTCGACGCGCCGGTGCTCGACGATCTTGCCGTGGTCGTCGACCACCGCCCCGGCGATCTTGGTGCCGCCGACGTCGATCCCGCAGGAGAGCCCCATCACTGGTCACCCGGCCCGCGGCCGGCACCCTCGTCGTCGAGATCGAGATCGAGGTCGATCCGCTCCACGTGGGACGCCCGTCCGGTGCCGTCCTTCGGCAGCTGCGTGGCCAGCAGCGCGCTCGCTGCCTGGAGGAACGAGGACGCCGCGGTGACCAGGTGGGCCTTCACCTCGGGGCTCGTCCCCCGGATCACGTGCACGCCGCGGCAGATCGGGCAGTAGGTGCACTCGGCACTGCCCGTGGCGATGTGCTCGTTGATGTCCTGCATCGAGGTGGCCGCGTGGCCGGCCAGCCCGCCCAGGCCCTGCCCCAGGTCGGAACCCTGGTCGCGCGCCCACTCGGAGATGGCGCCGAGGAGCTTGGCGGCCTCCTCGCCGACGCTCCCGATGTCCCTGCCCGGGTCGCCTTCGGCGCCCGGCTTGTCCTGATCGCTCACGTCATCTCTCCTGCGCCGCAGTCGTCGCGGCCTCGCGGAAACGCACCCGCAGCTCGCCCTCGTCCACCCCGGCACCGGCCACCTGCAACCGGGCCAAGCCGGCCGGCAGGGTGAGAAGGCGACGATACGACCCCACGGTCACCACCAGCTCGTCGCCGTTCCGGGCGAGCCCGACCTCGGCGCGGGTCACGAAGGGCAGCGCCAGGTGGAGCACGGCCCCGGATGTCGTCCGGGTGACGCGGTAGGGCCCGGCGCCTCGAGGCTCGGCGAGCGGGTCGGAGCCGGCGTACAGGTCCTCGGCGAGCCGCGCGAGCGACTCGACGCCCACCGGCTCCGAGGGGCGGTACTCCGAGCGCCAGATCGGGAGGCCGGCGAAGGACTGGTCGACCTGGGTCAGCACCTCGTCCTGGGCCACCACCCACCCCGCGCGCCAGTCGTCGGCGTTGTCGGCGGGGAAGATCCGGTTGGCCACGACGCCGTCCACCCGGTAGCCGAAGAGGGAGAGACTGGTGTAGGACCGTCGGGCCTCGGCGAGGACCACCGTCTCCGGGGTCATCACCAGCCGCACGCTGGCCAGCGGCCCGGCGAGCAGGTCGTGCACCTGGTCGAGCTCGGCGTGCAGCCGTTCGACGGCGTCGAAGACGCTGTCGCCCGGCATCGGTACGCCGGCGGCGCGGGTGAGCACCGGCCTCAGCGCTTTGACCAGGCGACGCTCCATGGGCAGCACCCGCTCCATGTACCAGCCCAGCGCCTCGGGCAGGGCCAGCAGCCGGAGCGTCTCGGCGGTCGGCGCGCAGTCGACCACGATCACGTCCCACTCCCCAGAGATCGCGTGCAACCTCAGCTCCAGCAGCGCCAGCACCTCCTCCGCGCCGGGGATGACGGTCAGCTCCTCGGCCGCCACCGGGTCGACCCCGGCCACGTCGAGCACGGAGAGGAGGTAGCGCTGGATGTCGGCCCATGACTGCTCGAAGCGCAGCTGCGCGTCGACCTGCTGGACGAAGAGCAGCGGGGCCACCTCGGTCGGGTCCGATCCGACGGGGGTGCCGAAGGCATCGGCCAGGGAGTGCGCGGCGTCGGTGGACAGCACGAGGGTCCGGAGTCCCTTGGCGGCGGCGAGGGCAGCCGTTCCGGCCGCGACGGTCGACTTGCCGACGCCGCCCTTGCCGGTGAAGAGGAGGATGCGCAACGGAAGGTGGTCCCGCTCAGGAGAGCGACTCGACGCGCTTCTTCAGCCCTTTCAGCGCGGTGTCGATGAGGATCTTCTCGCCCTTGCGCTT
>JALZCZ010000080.1 GCA_030862825.1 Actinomycetota bacterium
CGAGCGGGCGATCGCGCTGCCGCGCGGGCGCGGCCGACTGGAGCTGGTCGTCGAGGACCAGGGCCGGGTCAACTACGGCGCCCGCATCGGTGAGCACAAGGGCTTGGTCGGGCCGGCTCTGCTCGACGGGGTGCCGATCACGGCCTGGGAGGTCCTGGCCATCGACCTCGACCGGGTGCCGCACCTGTGGGAGACCGGCCCACGCGGCGGCCGTGGCTCCGAGGTCGGACCCACCGCATGGCGCGCACTCTTCTCGCCCGAGCCCCACGTCGACCTCTTCCTCGACACCACTGTCTGGGGCAAGGGCATCGCCTGGGTCAACGGCTTCTGCCTCGGGCGCTACTGGCGGCGCGGGCCGCAGCACACCCTCTTCGTGCCGGGCCCGGTCCTGCGGCCCGGCCGCAACGAGCTCGTCGTACTGGAGCTGGACGTGCTCGCCGATCCGACGGCCCAGTTCGTCGCAGGGACGTCCCTGGGTCCTCGGGAAGACTGAGGAGCGCCCGCCGTCCGGAGGGAGGGAACCTTGCCACGGCTCCCGGCCGGGGCGGGTGGCGATGATCTCGGGGCTCGCCAGATTCATGTTGTCGTGGGTGGGGTCGCGGAGCGCGAGCGCGGGCCTCGGCCGCCGCCTGGATCAGGGGTGGGTCGATCTGTGACCGCCTGGAGCGAGGTCGGTCCAGCGACTTGCTCCAGCCGGTCGAACCAGCGCCCAGGATCAGGACGTGCTTCTTCGTCGCGGGCCGGCAAGGGCCGACAGGATGGCTGTGGCCGGGCCGGACCCGGCCGCCGGCGGACGCGCTCGGCAGCGATGTCGTTCCGCGTTGGCAGGAGCCGGATTCCCAGCACTCGTGCGCTCCCCGGTCAGTCGATGGCGGGGTTGTTGTCCTGCGGGTTGCCCACGACGGCGTAACAGCCGTCGGCCTTGCCCGGGTCGCCGGCGTCGGGGCCGTGGTGTGCGGTTTCCAGCCCGTACCCAGCCGGGCCGGCGTCGGCCGGTTCGAGGGCGCCCTCGCACGACAGCCGTAGGCCGTCGTCGTCGACCGGCTGGAACCCGGGGTGGTTCTGCCCGTTGGCCAGGACCTGGTCCGTCGGGCCGGCTACATGCGGGTGTGCGGCGGCCTGGCCGGTGTTGACCGCGAACGCGATCGCGGCGGCCGCGGTGACGATGATGCTGCGGTACATGGTTCCTCCAGCTAGAGCTCGACCGGGACGTCGACGAGGCTGCCGTACTCGGTCCACGAGCCGTCGTAGTTGCGCACCCGGGGGTAGCCGAGGAGTTCGGTGAGCACGAACCAGGTGTGCGAGGAGCGTTCGCCGATGCGGCAGTAGGCGATCACGTCGCCCTCTGGCAGGATGCCGGCGCCCTCGTAGAGCGCGCGCAGTTCCTCGACGGTCTTGAACGTGCCGTCCTCCTTGGCGGCCTTGGCCCACGGGATGTTCACCGCTCCAGGGACGTGGCCCGGGACGTACGGCTGTTCCTGTGGCAGATGCGGTGGGGCCATGATCGCGCCGCGGAACTCGTCGGGGGAGCGGACGTCGACCATCGTTGCGGCACCGGACCGGGCCCGGTCGATGACCGCTTCGCGGAACGCGCGAAGGTCACGAGGAGTCCCGAGCGTGTACGTGCGTGGCTCGCGCACCGGGGCCTCGGTCGTGAGTGGCCGGTCCTCCAGTTCCCACCTCTTGCGGCCGCCGTCGAGCAGCGCGACGTTGTCCGCGCCGCGCAGCTTGAGAAGCCAGTACGCGTACGCGGCGAACCAGTTGTTGTTGCCGCCGTAGAGCACGATCGTCTGCCGGTCCGAGATCCCCTTGGTGCCGAGCAGCCGGGCCAGGGCTTCGGCGCTGACGAAGTCGCGGCGCGGCGCTGAGCGCAGTTCGTGCTCCCAGTCCAGTGCGACCGCGCCCGCGATGTGCCCCTTCTCGTATGCGGTGGTGTCCTCGTCCACCTCGACGGCGCCGATCGCCGGGTCGTCGAGCCGGGCCGCGAGCCACCCGGTGTCCACCAGTGCTGTCATGTCGTTCCTCCGTCGGTCGGGGTCAACCCGGTTATCGCCTGCCCCGGTTCCGTTCCGGCGGCAATCCGGCGGGACCGCGGTAGCGTTTCGACCGGAGGGTGTCCGATGGGTGGTCTCACGATCCGGGTGCTCGGGCCACTCGAAGCCGTGCGCGACGGCCGGCCGGTCGAACTGGGCGGCGCGAAGCCCCGCGCGGTGCTCGCCATGCTCGCCCTCGGGAGTGGGCGCCCGGTCCGCACCGAGGCACTCCTCGACGCGGTGTGGCCCTCGTCCGCGCCGCCGACGGGGGTCAAGACGCTGCAGAAGTACGTCTCGACACTGCGCAGCCAGCTGGGCGAGCCCGACTTCATCGTCAGCGTCCGCGACGGGTACCGGCTGGGCCGTCCGGATGCGGTCGACGTCGCATGGTTTGCGCGGCTGGTCGACCAGGGCCGCCGTGAGTCCGACCCCGCGCGGGCAGCGGCGGTCCTCAAGGAGGCGCTGGCCCTGTGGCGGGCGGAGCCGTACCTCGAGCTGGCCGATGCGGCGGTGGCGGAGAGGGGCCGCCTGGGCGAGCTGCGCCTCTCGGCGGTCGAGGCGTTGATGGATGCCCGGCTGCGCCTCGGCGAGCACGCGGCGTTGGTGCCCGAGCTGGAGGAGCTGGTCGCAACCCATCCACTGCGGGAACGGCTCTGGGGCCAGCTGATGCTCGGACTGCACGGGTCCGGCCAGCGCGCGGCCGCTCTCGCGGTGTACGCCCGACTGCGCGCCACCCTGGCCGCCGAGCTGGGTGTCGACCCGTCCCCGGAGGTGCGCGCCCTGCACCAGCGGCTGCTCCGGCAGGAGGACCAGCAGGAGAGCCAGGGCCTGTCGCCGGCGGCGCCGGGCCGAGGCGCGCCGCGACAGCTCACCTCGTTCGTGGGTCGGGAGGAGGAACTGGGCGAACTCGAGACGCTGCTCTCCGATGTCCGCCTCGTCACGGTCACCGGGCCGGCCGGGTCCGGCAAGACCCGGCTGGCGCTGGAGCTCCTGGCCGGCCACGCAGAGACCTACCCCGACGGCGGATGGCTCGTCGAACTGGCCGCGGTGACCGGCCCGGACCCGGTCAATCGGGCCCTCCACCGGGCATTCGGGCTGACCGAGCAGCCGAACCGCTCACCTCGCGACAGCCTGGACTCCTTCCTGGCCGACCGGCAGCTGCTGCTCGTCCTGGACAACTGCGAGCACCTCGCCGGCGACGTCGCCTCGGCGCTGGACCGACTGCTGCGCGCCGCCCCGGGCCTGCGCGTGCTCGCCACCAGCCGCGAGCCGGTACGGGTGGCCGGCGAGGTGCGCTACGACCTGGCCCCGCTGCCGGTCCCGCCCGCTGACGTCGCCGCACCCTCCGACGCCGCCGCGTTCGACGCCGTACGCCTGCTGGTCGACCGCGCCGCCGCGGCCGACCCTCACTTCACCCTGACCGCGACCAACACGCCGGCCGTCGTGCAGATCTGCCACCGGCTCGACGGGATGCCGCTCGCGCTCGAGCTGGCGGCGGCCCGGCTGCACGCCTTCGAGCCCGACCAGCTCGCCGAACTGCTCGACGACCGCTTCGAGGTGCTGGTCTCGGCGCTGCGCACTGCCCCGGCGCGGCACCAGACCCTGCGCGCCGCGGTCGCGTGGAGCTACGACCTGCTCACCGCGGACGAGCAGGCGCTGTTCCGCAGGTTGGCGGTCTTCGCGGGCAGCTTCGATCTGGCCGCAGCCAAGGAGGTCTGCGGATTCGAGCCCCTGGACGCTGCTCGGGTCATCAGCCTGCTCCCGGCCCTGGTGGAGCGTTCGCTGGTGGTGCCCCAACACGGCCGATACCGGCTGCTGGAGACGCTGCGCGAATACGGACGCGCCCACCTCCAACCGGACGAGTCGAAGGACGCGCACCTGCGCCAGCTCAACCGCCTCCTGCTGCTGGCCGAAGACTCGCGCGAGCGGATGCACACTCCCGTGCAGGCGCAGGTGGTCGCCCACCTAGACGCCGAGCAGGACAACCTGCGGGCCGCCCTGCTGTGGGCGTACGAGCACGGTGAGCGGGTCTCCGGGTTGCGGCTGGCGGTCGCGCTGAGCCCGTACTGGCACCACCGGGAGTTGCTGAGCGAGGCCAGCCACTGCCTGACCATCTGCCTGCAGGCGGCGACGGACGCGCCGGCGCAGATGCGGGCCGCCGGGTACCTCGCCGCCGCGGACGTCGCGATCGAGCAGGGCCACGCCGGCCTCGCAGAGCGGCTCGCGCGGCACAGCGTGGAGCTTGCCCACACCCTCGGTGACCACTCCGGGATAGCAGGCGCCGGCATCGTGCTGGGCCGGGCCGCCATGCACCGCGGCGAGTACGAGACAGCAGCCCGGCTGCTGACCGACTGCGTCGCCGCCTACGAGCGGCTCGGGATGCCCTGGGAGGCCGCCCGGGCCCGGCACGCGCTGGGCATGCTCGCGCGACAGCAGGGCGACTACGCGGTCGCGCACGAGCACCATTCCCGCAGCCTCGCGGCCTACCGCGCCATCGGGGACCGGCTGCGCTCGGCGTACGCGCTCTGGGCACTCGGCGTCGTGGCGCGCTACCAGGGCGACCTTGCCGCGGCGACGGCCCGATGCGAGGAGGCCCGCCAGATCATGGCCGAGTCCGACGAATGGGGCGGGGTCGCCCACGTCACCTACACCCTCGGCGACATCGCGCGCCTGGATGGAGATTACGTCCGGGCACGCGAGCTGTACACCGACAGCCACGCCCGGCTCGCGGGCATCGGCGACGAGCGGTGCACCGCGTCCACCGCCGCGAACCTGGGCGCGGTCGCGCTGAAAACCCGTGACGCCGAGCTGGCAGGACGGTGGTACGCGCACAGCCTGATGATGCGCCGGCGGACGGACGACCGACCCGGAATCGCCGAATCCCTGGAGGGACTTGCCCGGTGCCGGCTCGCCAGCGGTGACCTGATGCAGGCTGCCCGGCTGCTCGGCGCGTCGCGGACCCTGCGGGAGTCGATCGGCGTGGCGGTCCCGGTCGCCGAACAGGCCGACCACCAGGCATTCGAGGAGCAGCTTCGTGGCGCACTCGGACCAGTCCGCTTCGCGGCCGAGCACCGCGTTGGCAGCCAGCTCGACGTGGACCAGGTGGTGACCGCGCTCGTCTGATACCGGTGCGCCCGGCGTTGCCCGGGCCGACGCCATCTCCCGACGATCATCGCCCCCGAATGCTGGAAAGGCGCGGCGGCGGAGCGACCTGGCTGCGGACTCCCCTCGGGGTCCACCACGTCAAGCCCCCGCACCCGGCGACTGATCGGGCGCGATGCCGGCGAAATGCCCGTCGACACGGGTTCCCGAGCAGCCGCGCTGACGCTACGACCAGCGTCGTAGCCGCAGAAGACGTGCGACCTTGGGCGGTCCCGGTCTGCACGCCGCGGGCCCACGACCTCGAGTGCGAACGGGCTGGAGCGCACAGGACCGAGGTAGGAGGCCGCTCAGGTCGACGCCTCGAGGCAGCGGCAGAGCCGACCCGCCTTCGCGGCGTACCTAGAGCAGGGCGGTGATCATGAAGTTGCCGACGTAACGTGCGAAGCGCGCGCTGGACCAGCCCCGCCGCATCACGAGCAGCTCGTAGATCTCG
>JALZCZ010000113.1 GCA_030862825.1 Actinomycetota bacterium
CCTGCCTCGAGCTGCGACTGCGCGCCGGCGGCAGCAGCGTGATCCCGGTGTCGGCGATGGCCGTCGACGGCGACGACTTCGTGCGCGACCTGCGGGCCCGGCTCCAGCACGGCCACGGCCTGCGCCCGCTGTAGATGCGGGCCATGGGGCACGCGATTCGTGCGGCCGCCGGGGCTGCTAGTAACCTGTGCGGGCTGTCCGAGGAGCGCGCTCCACCGTTGCGGAGGAGGCGTCGCCTAGTCCGGTTTATGGCGCCCGCCTGCTAAGCGGGTTGAGGGTCACACCTCTCGCGGGTTCAAATCCCGCCGCCTCCGCAGATCGGTCGCTCTCGTGGCGACCCCTCGCCACCCGAATCAGGGGATACTGCGTTGCAGGAAACTGCAATGCAGAAATTTGAGCCAACCATTTCCTCACGCCTGGTCGAGCCCAGCAACAACACTCGGGGACAGGGCCGACCCGAGGCCCCGGGCATAGAAGGTGGGAACCATGAACCTCGCACGCAAGATGTGCATCACATTGGCCGCGACCGCGGTCAGTGTCGGCCTGCTCGGCTTCGCCGCGCCGGCCGAGGCGGCGCGCGACACCAGCTGGGGCTGTGGAGGCCTCTGCGTCACCGCCTCCGGCCAGTAGGCCAACTGAATACGTGAGACCGGGATCCGACTTTCCCCCCACTTGTCCGGTCCCAGTGCCACCCCCCTGGCCGGTCTCATCGAAAGAGGGCGGTGATTCGACACAGACTCGAGTCACCGCCCTCGGCCATTTGGACACTGTCCCTGCCCCTTGTCAAGGAACGGCGTCAAAGAACGCTCGCGGCCGGGTGGGGCCGGTCAGTCCTGGTCGATGGCCTCGTCGTCGCCGGGCTCGTGTCCGGAGACCCCCTGCTGGCCCATCGTGTAGCCCAGCTGGAAGCGGGTGTCCGCCTCGTACTCCGCCTTCAGATCCGCGACGTAGCCGGCGTAGGTGCGGGGGCTGACCCCTAGTCGCTTGGCGCTGATCGGGTCGGCGTGGCCCTCGATCAGCATCCGGATGGTCATCGCCCGCTGCTCGGCGGCGATCTCCCGCATCATCGAGGTGTCCTTGTCGGTGAACGGCCGGCCGCGCTCCCAGGCCCGCTCGAACACGTCCACCAGGTAGGCGACGACCGACGGCTCGCGGACCGCGATCGCCACGCTGAGCGTCTCGCCGGGGATCACCACGACCCGGCGGTCCATCACGATCATGCGGTTGAAGAACTCGTCGAGGGTGCGCACCTCCGCGCCGCGGGCGGTGACCGCCGCGACGTACTTGTGGGTGACCGAGCTGCGCCGGGCGCTGTGCTGGTAGAGGGTGCGCATCCGGATGCCGCGCTCGAGGGCGGCGGTGTCACGCAGGGCGGCCGTGGCCAGGCTCTGCGCGTCGCGACCGGTCTGGGGCTGGGCGGTGAGGATCTCCTCCTCGACCTCGGAGACCAGGCCGTTGAGGAACGGACCGATCGCCTCCTGGTGCAGGTAGGTGAACGGTCCACGTGACTGCGACGGCGGGGAGCGGCGCCACGACTGGTTGAGGGTTCCGAAGGCGCGCGCCCAGTGGGACGACTCCTCGAGGAGCTTGGCGCCCTCCTGGCTCAGCGGCGAGACCACCCGTGACTGGATGCTGTTGGGGTCCTCGGGCATCCAGGTCTCGGTCGCCCTGTCGAACTGCACCAGCCCGAGCTCGACCAGCAGGTCGAAGGCCGGTCGCTGGGCGGCCCCGTCGGTGATGCGCGGGTCGTCCGCGGCCAGCCCGCCGGCGGAGACGATCTCGTCGTAGAGCGTCGCGGAGGCGGTCTCGAAGAGCTCGCGCTCCTCTGGTCCGTAGCTGGACATCCCTCGCTCCCCTCCGGGTCCCCTGGCCTCCGTCCTGAGCGTTCGCATGATCCCACACGCCCGGCGAGTCAGTCGCCGAGCGCCTTGCGGACAAGCGCGGTCAGCTGGTCCTGCTCGGCGCGGGAGAGGCGCTGCACCGCGTCGCGGCCGAACTCGAAGGCCTGCTCGAACTGTGCGTTGACGTCGTCGCCGGCCGGGGTCCGGCTGATCAGCCGGCCGCGGCGATCGGAGGGATCCGGCTGCCGGGTGACCAGGCCGCGCCTCTCCAGCCGGGCCACGATCTGGGTGATGTTGGACGCGTCGCAGCCGAGCTCCTGGGCAAGCGACCCCATCCCGCGAGGCGCGTCCAGGCGACCGAGCACGCACGCCTGCGCCCCGCTGAGCGCTTGGGTCGTCGCGGCGGTCTCATAGGCCCGGTCGTAGGAGTCGACCAGCTCGAAGAGGGCGGACTCCGCCTCGGTCGAGGGCGCGACGGGTCCGGAGGGCACGGCCATGACCGGAGCCTAGCCATGTCACTTGAGTGCCTCAACTAATTGTGGTTGTCTGGAGAAGTACTTGAGTCCATCAAATAGTTAGGATCAGCCGATGACCCTGTCTGGAATGAACGCGCGTGAGGTCCTGGTGACCGGGGCGCGGGGCAAGACCGGCCGCGAGGTGGTTGCTCAGCTGGCGGCTCGCGGTGTCGCGGTCCGGGCGGGTTCCCGGACGCCGGGCGCAGCGTCAAGGACCGTGCGTCCGGTGCCGTTCGACTGGGACGAGCCCGCGACCTGGTCCGACGCGGTGGGCGGAGTCGATGCGGTCTACCTGATGCGTCCCGATGTCGAGGATGCCCCCGCACGAGTGGCCGAGCTGGCGGCCATGACACCCGATGCCCACGTCGTCCTTCTGTCGGAGCAGGGAGCGGGCGGCCTCGCCGACAACTCGTGGGAGCGTGGCGCCGAGCTGGCCGTCACCGACCGGGTCCGCACCTGGACCCTGCTGCGGCCGTCGTGGTTCCACCAGGTGCTGACCGACCCCCGCTACTACGTCGAGTCCATTCGGGACGATGGCGTCCTGTCGTTGCCGACAGGTGGTGCGCGGATCGCGTTCGTCGATGCCCGCGACATCGCGGCGGTCGCCGTGGCGGCCCTGCTCGACCCCACGGGCAGCGCGGGTGCGGCGTACGAGATCACGGGACCGGAGTCGCTGACCCTCAAGGAGGTGGCCGACCTCCTGGCCGCGGCCTCGGGCAGAGACGTGGTGGCGGCTGACCCGCCGATTGAGGAGGCCGTGACCGGGCTGCCGTCCTGGCTCGCCGACCAGCTCGGGGGTGTGCTCGATCGGGTGCGGGACGGAGTGTTCGGCCGGGTCAGCGGCGACGTGGAGGGGGTCACCGGCAACCCGCCGATCTCGGTGGCGACCTTCGTGACGGAGTACGCCGACCTGTGGAGGTCGGCGGACTGAGACGCAGCACGGGCACCGACCCGGAGGTCGGTGCCCGTGCTGAGGTGCGGGTGGGTCAGAGGCCGAGGCGGGCCTTGAGGCCGTCGAGCTCGGTCCAGAGCACCGCAGGGAGGTCGTCGCCGAACTTCTCGAACCATTCCTGGATCTGCGGGATCTCGGCCTTCCACTCCTCTGGGTCGACCGCGAGCGCGGCGGCCAACGCCTGGTCGCTCAGGTCCAGCCCGTCGGTGTCGAGGGAGCCCGGCGCCGGCACGTGGCCGATCGGGGTCTCCACGGCGGCGGCCTGGCCGTCGATCCGCTCGACGACCCACTTCAGGACCCGGCTGTTCTCGCCGAATCCCGGCCACAGGAAGCCGCCGTCGTCGTCGCGGCGGAACCAGTTGACGTAGAAGATCCGCGGCAGCTTGGCGGCGTCGTTGTCCTTGCCGACCGTGATCCAGTGGTTGAAGTAGTCGCCGGCGTTGTAGCCGATGAAGGGCAGCATCGCCATCGGGTCGCGGCGGACCACGCCGACCGCGCCGACCGCGGCGGCGGTGGTCTCCGAGGAGAGGGTGGCGCCGAGGAAGGTGCCGTGGGTCCAGTCGCGGGCCTCGAACACCAAGGGCACGGTGGTCTTGCGCCGGCCACCGAAGAGGATCGCGTCGATCGGGACTCCGCGCGGGTCGTCGTACTCGGCCGCGAGGATGTCGCACTGCTTGATCGGCGTGCAGTAGCGCGAGTTGGCGTGGCTGGACAGCTCCTCGCTGTCGGGCGTCCAGGGCTCGCCCTTCCACGAGGTGGCGTTGGCCGGCGGGTTCTCCAGGCCCTCCCACCAGACGTCGCCGTCCTCGGTGAGCGCCACGTTGGTGAAGACCGAGTTGCCCTTCTCGATGGTCCTCATGGCGTTCGGGTTGGTGTGGTAGTTGGTGCCGGGGGCGACCCCGAAGAAGCCGTACTCGGGGTTGACGGCCCACAGCCGGCCGTCGTCACCGACCTTCATCCAGGCGATGTCGTCGCCGAGGGTCTCGACCTTCCAGCCCGGGATCGTCGGGGCGAGCATCGCCAGGTTGGTCTTGCCGCACGCGCTCGGGAAGGCGGCGGCGATGTACTTCACGACGTTGGTGGGGCCGG
>JALZCZ010000162.1 GCA_030862825.1 Actinomycetota bacterium
CGCCGGGTACTCACGCCGGCCCGGTGCGTGGGCGCCGTACGCGTAGCCGAGCATGGCCGAGCACCACGGCTCGTTCAGCGTGGTCCAGGTGTCGACGCGGTCGCACAACGCGTCGAAGACCAGCATCGCGTAGTCCGCGAACCGGTACGCCGTGTCGCGCACCGGCCAGCCGCCCGCGTCCTCGAGCTCCTGCGGCAGGTCCCAGTGGTACAGCGACACCCACGGGTCGATGCCCTGAGCAAGCAACTCGTCGACCAGCCGGTCGTAGAAGGCCAGTCCGGCCGGGTTCGCCGGGCCCTTGCCGCGCGGCTGCACCCGCGGCCACGCCACCGAGAACCGGTACGTGTCCAGGCCGAGGTCCTTGATCAGCGCGACGTCCGCCGGCATCCGGTGGTAGTGGTCGCAGGCGACGTCGCCGGAGTCGCCGCCGAGCACGGCGCCGGGCACCCGCGCGAACGTGTCCCAGATCGACGGCCCGCGTCCGTCCAGTGCTGCCGCGCCCTCGATCTGGTAGGCCGCGGTCGCGGCGCCCCACCAGAAGTCGGGCGGGAACTCGACGCTCGCACCGGGGGTCCTGGTGGCGACCACGAGGTCGGATGTGGTGGGAATGGTCATCCCTTGACGGCTCCTTGCATGATGCCGGTCACGAACTGCTTGCCGGTCGCGATGAACAGGACGAGGAGAGGGATCGTGGCCAACGTGGCACCGGCGAGGACCAGTGCGTAGTCCTTGTAGTAGCCGCTCTGCAGCTGGTTGAGCGCGATCTGCACGGTCGGGTTGTCACCGGGCAGCACGATCAGCGGCCAGAAGAAGTCGGTCCAGACGTACATGAACGTGAACAGCCAGAGCATCGCCGCGGCCGGTCGCGCCGCCGGCACGGCGACGTGCCGGAAGATCCGGAACATCGAGCAGCCGTCGACCCGGGCGGCCTCGATCAGCTCGTCGGGTATCGCGTCGACGAGGTACTGCCGCATGAAGAAGACCCCGAAGGCGGTGACGATCCAGGGGATGATCACCGCCCAGACGCTGCCGGTCCAGCCGAGCTTCGCCATCAGGATGAAGAGCGGCACGACGCCGAGCTGGGTCGGCACCGCCATCGTGGCGATGATGAACCCCAGCAACGCGATGTTGCCGCGGAAGCGGAGCTTGGCGAACGCGAAACCGGCCAGGGTCCCGAAGAACACCACCGAGGTGGCGGCGACGCCGGAGATCAGCAGGCTGTTGCCCAACGCCTTCCAGAACGCCACGTTCTCGAAGACGCGCTGGGCGTTCTCGAAGAAGTGCCCACCGGGCAGCAGCGGAGGGGTCTGCCGGGCCATCACCTCCTTGGTGTGCGAGCCGATCAGGAACGACCAGTAGAGGGGCGCGGCCGAGCCGAGCACGAAGGCGGTCAGCAGGCCGTAGACGAGGAAGCCGGGTCGCCTGGTCATCGGCGGACTCCTCGCAGGGTGCCGATCCGTCGGCTGACCGCGAGGTTGACCAGCGCGATCGCGACGATCACCAGGAAGAGCAGCCAGGCCGTCGCGGAGGCTCGGCCCAGGTCGCGCAGGTGCCAGCCGAAGTCGTAGATCAGCATGGTCAACGTGCTGAACTGCCGGTCGCTGCCGCCGTTGTGGGCGATGGTCTCGTCGAAGAGGCGGGGCTCCGCGAAGATCTGCAGGCCACCGATGGTCGAGGTGATGATGACGAAGATCATCGTGGGCCGGATCATCGGGATCGTGATGCTGCGGAACTGTCGGATCCGGCCGGCACCGTCGAGCGCCGCGGACTCGTAGACGTCGCGGGGAACCGCCTGCATGGCGGCGAGGAAGATCAGGGCGTTGAACCCGGTCCAGCGCCAGTTGACCATCGACGCGATCGCGATGTGGCTGGCGAAGCGGTCCACGTGCCAGTCGATCGGCGTCAGACCGATCCAGCCGAGAGCGTCGTTGATGAGGCCGTAGCGGTCGCCGAAGAGGCTTCCGAAGATGATGGCCACTGCGGCGGGGGAGACCACGAACGGCAGCAGGATGCTCATCCGCCAGAGGGTCCTTCCGCGTAGGTGGCTGTCGAGCAGCCCGGCCAGGCATACGGCGATCACGATCTGAGGCCCCGACGACAGCACGAAGATGCTGAGCGTGTTCACCAGTGACTTCATGAAGTAGGGGTTGCCGAGCACGTCACGGAAGTTGTCGAGGCCGACGTACTCGCCCTTGCCGCCGATCAGGCTCCAGTCGAACAGCGAGACGTAGGCGGTGTAGACGAGTGGAAAGAGCCCGACCACCGCGAACAGCAGGAAGAACGGCGAGATGAAGAGGTACGGCGAGAAGCGCACGTCCCACGTCGACAGCCGTTGCCGCCACGTGAGCGGCGGCCGCACGACGTTGCGGCGGTAGCGGCTCGCGGACGGACGTGGAGGAGTGTTTCCCGCCCGGGGCGCCGTGGTGCCGCCCCCGGCGGGAAGATCGAGATGGGTCATCGGAAGAGGATGATCACCCGGTCAGGACAGCTGCTCGACGTCGCTGAGGAAGGTCTCCCAGGACTCGTCGGCGTCGTTGGAGCCGTCGTCCACCCGGATCACCGCGGCCTGGAAGGCCTGCAGGATGTCGGAGTACTTCGGGCCCTTGAAGGGCTGCACCTCGATCGCCAGCGCGCGGTCGGAGAGGATCTGTCCGGTCGGGGCGTCGTTGAAGAAGGGGTTGACCTCCTCGGTGAGGATCGGGTCGCCCAGGGCGTCGGCCTGGCTCGGGAACGTGCCCTTCGCCTGAAAGGCCTTGAGCTGTTGCTCGGGCGCAGTGATCCACGCCGCGAACTCCTTGGCCTCCTCGGGGTGCTCGGACTGCTCGGGCACGACGAGGAACGAGCCGCCCCAGTTGCCGCCGCCTCCGGGGAAGGCGTTGGCGATGTCCCAGCCCTCGACGCCCTCGGCGTTGCCCTCGATGACGCCGAGCATCCAGCCAGGGCAGGCCATGGTGGCGAAACCGTCGTTCTGGAAGGCCGCGGTCCAGTCGTCGCTCCACTGGCTCAGCCGGGTCGACAGACCCTTGTCGGCGTTGCTGGTGACCGCCTCCCAGACCGCCTTGAGGTCGTCGTTCTCGACGTTGATGGTGCCGTCGGACTCCTCGAACGGGAACTCGACCTGGTTGAGCATGGCCTGGGCGGTGCCGCCGGACGAGTCGTACCAGGCGGTGCCGGGCACCTTCTCGATGAACTCCTCGCCCAGGGCGAAGTAGTCGTCCCAGGTGCCGAAGAGCTCGGCAACCTCCTCGCGGTCGGTCGGGAGCCCGGCCTTCGCGAACAGGTCGGAGCGGTAGCAGATGCCCTCGGGCCCGCTGTCGGTGCCGTAGCCGATCAACCGACCGTCGGCGTCGGTGCCGGCCTGCTGCTTCCAGTCCAGCCACCGTCCGTCGAGCTCGTCGTCGGACAGGTCGACGAAGGCGTCGGACTCGGCGAGGATCGCCGGCATGCCGTCACCCTCGATGGCCTCGATGTCGGAGAGGCCCGAGCCCGCCGCCAGCTTGGTGAAGAGGTTGTCCTTGGCGTCGTCCCAGGTGCCCACCTTCTTCTGCTCCACCTGGATGTCGGGGTTGGCGGCGTTCCATTCCTCGATCAGCTCCTCGTAGCCGAACTCGTTGAACGTCGCGATGGTCACCTTGACAGGGCCGTCGGAGGAGCCGCCGTTGTCGTCGTCCCCGCAGGCGGCGGTGAAGCCGACCACGAGGGCGCCGACGGCGAAGAGAGCGAGACCGCGTCGGATGCGGGCCGCGAGGGAGGTCCGGGCGGTGCCCGGACCGGAGGCTGTGTGCTTCACGATTGAACGCTCCTACCGTGTGCGGTGGTCCCGGGCCAGCCGGGTGTGGAGCCGCTCGGACCTGTGAGAGCGCTTCCACTCAGGTTGAGAGAACAACATGACACCGGTCACATCAGGTGTCAAGATTGAGCGTGAAAGGTATGGACGGGCTCCGGACAAAAGGTGGGAGCGCTTCCACTCAAACTGACCGGGATGTTCGGCGCCTTCGGTGTGATGGCAGCCCTGGCCGAGCGCGGCGTCACCGGCCGCGGCCGCGTGGTCGAGACCTCGCTCCTCGCCTCGGTCACCGCGGTGCTCGCCTTCCAGGGCGCCGGGTGGCTCACCGCCGGTGCCGACCCGGCGCGCACAGCAACCGCCACCCTCCATCGCCCCCGTACGGCGTCTTCCGCTGGGCCGACTCCGGCATCGTGATCGCGGTGGGCTCTGGCGCCGCTGCGCCCACGTGGCCGGGCTCGACCCGGACCGCGCTGACATCGCGACCAACCGAGCCCGGGTGGCGCGCGCGGACACCCTCGAGGCGGCGGTCGAGGCGCTGCTCGCCGAGCGCAAGGCCGACGACGTGATCGCCGAGCTGGACGCGGCCGGAGTGCCGGCCGGCCGGACCCGCACCCTGCCCGAGGTGTATGACTGGGAGCAGGTGCGCCACCTCGGGCTGGTGCACCGGCTGCTCCATCCGGTGCTCGGCGAGATCGCGGTCCCCGGTGGCGCGGTCCGGTACGACGGGGTGCCGGGCGCGTCCTCGGTGCCGTCGCCCCTGCTCGGCGAGCACCAGGCAGATCTGGACCACCCGTGGCTCTCGGAAGGACCTCGATGACCTCCTACCTCGTGGTCGGCGGCGGCATCGTCGGCGCTGCGGTCGCGGCCCGCCTCCAGGACGTCGACTCCGACGCCGCGGTGACCATCTGGGAGAAGGAGGACGCACTGGCCGTCCACCAGACCGGCCGCAACTCCGGCGTGGTCCATGCCGGCCTCTACTACGAGCCCGGCTCGTTGAAGGCCCGGCTCTGCCGGAAGGGCGTCGGGCTGCTCAAGGACTTCTGCGCGGAGCACGAGATCGCCTACGACGAGTGCGGCAAGGTGCTGGTCGCCCTCGACGGAGCCGAGGAGTCGCGGCTCGCGGCGATCGAGGACCGCGCCCGCGCCAACGGGGTCCCCGGTGTACGCCGCCTGGCGGGTCCCGAGCTGCGCGAGCTCGAGCCGCACGTGCGGGGCGTCGCCGGTCTCCACTCGCCGACCACCGCGATCGTGGACTTCCCGGCCGTCGCCCGGGCCCTGGCCGGCAACGTCACGACCCGCGGTGGCCGGGTTCGGCTCGGCCTGGAGGCGACGGGCCTGCGCGAGGAGCACGCCGGGGTCGTCGTGCTCGGAAGGAGCGCCGACGGGGAGACCGTGGACGAGAAGTTCGATCGCGTCGTGCTGTGCGCGGGCCTGCACAGCGACCGGATGGCCGTCGCCGCCGGCGACGAGCCGGAACCACGGATCGTGCCGTTCCGCGGCGAGTACTACCTGCTGCGCCCGGAACGTCGCTCACTGGTCAACGGCCTGGTCTATCCGGTGCCTGACCCGCGCTACCCGTTCCTCGGCGTGCACCTGACTCCCCGTGTCGACGGCGAGGTGATGGTCGGCCCCAACGCGGTGCTCGCACTGGCCAGGGAGGGGTACGGCTGGGGCACGGTCTCCGCTCACGACCTGCGCGAGATCGCCGCGTCGCCAGGCTTCCGGAAGTTCGCCCGCCGGCACTGGCGCACCGGCGTGCTCGAGCTGGCGGGGTCGCTGAGCAAGCGCCGCTTCGTCGGCGCAGCACGTCGCTACGTGCCCGAGCTGCGGGTCGACGACGTCGTGCCCGGGCCCCGCGGCATCCGGGCCCAGGCCCTCGATGCCGACGGCAGCCTGGTCGACGACTTCCGGGTCAACGTCCGCGGCCACGTGGTCGCCTTGCGCAACGCGCCCTCGCCCGCAGCCACCTCGAGCCTGGCCATCGCCGAGCACCTGGTCGACCTGGTGCTCGCCGGCGCCGGCGAGCGGGCCTCGTGACCGGCCTGGCCCGCGGCTTGTGGGTCGTCCTCGCCACGCCGTACGACGACGCCGGGGCCGTCGACGACGAGTCGCTGGTGCGGCAGGTGCGGCTTGCCGAACGGGTCGGCGCGAGCGGGCTGGTGGCGCTCGGCGTCTTCGGCGAGGCGGCCGCGCTCTCGTCGGCCGAGCGGGCACAGGTGCTGCGGACGGTCAACGCGGCGACGTCGCTGCCCGTGGTCGCCGGACTGCCGGCGCGCACCACGGCCGTCGCCATCGAGCAGGCTGAGCAGGCGGTCGCCGGCGCGGCGCTCGCGGCCGTGATGATCCAGGCCAACTCACCGTCGCCGGTGGTGGTGGCTGCGCACCTGCGAGGCGTGCACGAGGCGACCGGCGTCGCGGTCGTCCTCCAGGACTACCCCGTCGCCTCGGGGGTCGCGATCTCGCCGGCCCACCTGGTCGAGGTGGTCGAGGACTGCCCGTTCGTGGTGGCGGTCAAGGGCGAGGCGTCTCCTTCGGCGCCGGCGGCAGCCGCGGTGGCCGGTCAGGTCGACGTACCCGTCTTCGGCGGTCTGGGCGGCGTCGGGCTGCTCGACGAGCTGGCCGGCGGCGCGGCCGGTGCGATGACCGGCTTCAGCCATCCCGAGGGACTGCGCGCCACGCTCGCCGCCTGGGAGGCCGGTGGCTTCGCCGCGGCTCGGGCGGCCTGGGCGCCGTGGCTGCCGCTGGCCAACTTCGAGGGCCAGGCCGGCATCGGACTCGCGCTGCGCAAGGAGATCCTGCTCCGTCGCGGGATCATCGCGAGCGCACGGGTGCGCCCGCCCGCACCCGGCGTACCGCCCGTTCTTCTCCCCATGATCGACCAGCACCTCGCCACCGTCCCCCAGCTGCAGGAGGCACCCTGATGGATCTCGGACTCAACGGCCGCGTAGCGGTCGTGCTCGGCTCGACCTCCGGCCTGGGCCGGGCGACCGCGGAGGCGCTCGCGGCCGAGGGCGCCCACGTCGTCGTGGTCGGCCGGCGCGCGGAGCTCGTCGAGGAGCTGGCCTCATCGCTGCCTTCGGCCACCGGCGTGGTCGCCGACCTGCAGGACGCCGAGGCACCCGCGCGGATCGCGGCCGCGGCACGTGACGCCTATGGTCACGTCGACGTGCTGGTGCTCAACGGCGGCGGGCCGAAGCCCGGTCAGGCCGAGGAGCTCGACGCCGACGACGTCCGCGGCGCCACCGACCTCCTGGTCGCCCCTCATGTCGCGATGGTGCGCGAGGTGCTGCCCGCGATGCGCGAGGCCGGATGGGGGCGGATCGTTGCCATCGGTTCCAGCGGCGTGCAGCAGCCGATCCCCAACCTGGCCCGCTCCAACGTCGGCCGCGCCGCACTGGCGGCGTATCTCAAGTCACTGGCCGGTCTCGTCGCCCGCGACGGAGTCACCGTCAACATGGTGCTGCCCGGCCGGATCGACACCGAGCGGGTCGCGACCCTGGACCGGGCCAACGCCGAGCGGGCCGGCACCACGCAGCAGGACCAGCGCGCGACCTCGGAGCAGACGATCCCCGCCGGACGCTACGGCGAGCCGGGGGAGTTCGCGTCGGTGGTCACGTTCCTGGCCGGCGACCGCGCGTCGTACGTCACCGGGGAGCAGGTCCGCTGCGACGGCGGCCTGGTCGCCGGCTACTGACCCCATCCCCGAAGGAGAACCCATGCTGCACCTGGCCACGATCGACGTGCTCGGCAACGAGACCCCGGTCCTCGTCGACCCCGACCGGGGGGTGGTCGAGCTGGCCCGCCTGGCCGGGACCCCGCCTGTCGACGTGATGCAGGCGATCGAGCGGTACGACGAGCTGGTGGCCGCCGCCGGCGTCGTTCCGGACGACGCCTGGGTCAAGGCCGCCGACGTGCGGTTCGCGGCGGCGTACCGCCGCCCGCGGAAGATCTGGGGCATCGGGCTGAACTACGTCGACCACGCGGCCGACCTCTCCGAGAGCGTGCCGGACGAGCCCGCCTCGTTCATCAAGGGCGACCACACGATCATCGGCCCGGGCGAGCCGATCCCGATCCCGGTGCAGAGCGAGCGGACGACTGCCGAGGGCGAGCTCGGTCTCGTGATCGGACGCGAGTGCCGCAACGTCAGCCGGGAGGACGCGCTGTCCTACGTCTTCGGGGTCACCACCGTGCTCGACCAGACCGCCGAGGACATCCTGCAGCGCAACCCGCGGTTCCTGACCAGGTCGAAGAACTTCCCTGGCTTCTTCTCGTTCGGGCCGGAGGTCGTGCCCATGGCCGAGGTGCTCGAACGGTTCGGTGACATCGACTCGGTCGAGGTGTCGACGGTGGTGGGCGACCAGCGCCGCACCAACACCGTCGCGCACATGCGCTACAGCCCGGCCTTCCTGGTCAGCTTCCACAGCAAGGTGATGCCACTGTTCCCGGGCGACGTCATCTCGACCGGCACGCCGGGCGCGATCCGGGTGCGGCCCGGCGACGTCGCCGAGTGCGTGATCCCCGGCGTCGGCCACCTGACGAACCCGGTGGTGGCCGGCTGACCGCGACGGCGGCCCGGTCCGGGGCGCTGGCCCGCATCCGTCTCACGGGGTGGTCCTCGCGGGACACTTTCGTCGCTTGAGCGACAGAAGATCTCTGACAGCCGTTGAAAGTCGTGACCGGGGTCACGTACCTTGCGGCGAGGTCGGAAGTGCGAGGAGAGAGACAGTCGAATGGGAACGCTCGGGATCTGGTTCGTCGGCGCTCGCGGGTCGCTCGCCACGACTGCGACGATCGGGGTCCGGGCGTTGGCCGCCGGCCTGGTGGACACCACGGGGTGCGTGACCACCCACCGTGACCTCGACGGTCGCGGGCTCGCGGCGTACGACCAGATCGTCACCGGCGGTCATGACATCGCGACCACCTCACTGCAGAAGCGGGCCGAGGACCTGGTTGCCGGTGGGGTCGTGCCACACCACCTGGTGAGGCTGCTCCACGACGACCTCGAGGTCGCGGAGAGCCGGCTCAGGCCGGGTCTGCACGCCGGCGACGCGAGCCAGCAGCGGGATGCAGTCGACCGTCTGTCCGATGACATCACCGACTTCGGCCGGACCGTGGACCGGGTCGTCGTCGTCGACGTCTCCAGCACCGAGCCTCCGCTCGAAGCGAGCGCCGACGTGTCCTCGTGGCCGGATCTGCAGCAGGCCTGGGCCGCGGGTCGGCGTCCGCTCACGCCGAGCTCGACGTACGCCTGTGCCGCGCTGCTCGCCGGCGCCGGATACGTCGGCTTCACACCCAGCCCGGGCATCGACCTGCCCGCCCTGCGTGACCTGGCGAAGGTGATGGGGGTGCCGTTCGCCGGCTGCGACGGCAAGACCGGGGAGACCCTGGTGAAGTCGGCCCTGGCCCCGATGTTCGCGACCCGCGCGCTCGCCGTGCGGTCCTGGACCTCGGTCAACCTGCTCGGTGGTGGCGACGGTGCCACTCTGGCCGATCCGGAGGCGGCTCGCAGCAAGACCGCGGCCAAGCGCACCGGCCTCGACGCAATGCTCGGGCACCCGGTCGCCGGCCCGATGCACATCGACTTCGTGGACGACCTCGGCGACTGGAAGACAGCGTGGGACCACGTCCGCTTCGACGGCTTCCTCGGCACCCGGATGACTCTGCAGTTCACCTGGGAGGGGTGTGACTCGGCGCTGGCAGCGCCGCTCGTGCTGGACCTCGCGCGCCTGGTCGGCCGGGCCCAGGACGTCGGTGAGGCCGGACCGCTGCCCGACCTCGGGTTCTTCTTCAAGTCGCCGTTCGACTCCGACGAGCACCGCCTGGCCCAGCAGTGGGACGCCCTGACCGCCTGGTCGCGGAGCTGCGCAGACCGGGTCGCGACGTGAGAGCCGGCGATCTCGCCGAGCTCGTGCGGCTGCCAGCGGCGCTCACCGTGCCCGGTGACGCCTGGTCCGGCGCGGCCCATCTCCCCGTCGGGGGTCGCGGCTGGCTGATGCCGGTCTCGTCGGTGCTCCTCTACTGGTCCGGCATGGCCCTCAACGACTGGTCCGACCGCGAGGTCGACACCGTGGAGCGCCCGGAACGGCCGATCCCGTCGGGCCGGGTCGAGGCATCCACCGCGCTCGGAGTAGCGGCCGGGCTCGGTGCCGCGGGCGTGGCGGCCTCCGCCCTGGTCGGCGGACGATCCGCGCTGCGGATCAGCCTCCCGTTGGCCGCGCTGGTCGCCACCTACGACGTGGTCGCCAAGGACAGCTCCGCCGGTCCGCTGGTCATGGCCTCCACCCGCGGGCTCGACGTGCTGCTCGGCGCCCACACCTCGCCCCGGCTGGCCCTGCACCCGGCGGCCGCGATGGCGACCCACACGGCGGGCGTGACGGCACTCAGCCGCGGGGAGGTACACGGCGGATCGCCCGCCGTGGCGGGCTCCGTTCTCGCCACCACCTGCGTCGTTGCTGCCACCGGCGCGCTCGCGGCCGTTCTCGACCGGACCGCGCCGCGCCGCGATCGCCTCGGCGCGGTCGCCCTGGCCGCGGCGTACGCCGGAACGGTCGGACGCGCGCAGGCCCGCACGATCGCCGACCCCTCGGCGGCAACGGTGCGGCGGGCCACGGGCACCGGTATCGGTGGCTTCTCCCTGCTGCAGGCGTCCTGGTTGACGCGACGCGGACGCTGGGGCGCCGCCTCCGTGCTGCTTGCCTCCGGTCCTCTGCTGCGGGCCGCCGCTCGGCGGACGAGCACGACATGAACGGCCTCCCGCTCCGCCTGGGCTACGGGCTCAACGGGTTCGCCGGCCATCGGCTCGACGACGCGTGCGGCGTGGTCGCCGTCCTCGGATACGACGGGGTCGCACTCACCCTCGACCAGCCGCACCTCGATCCGTTCGCCCCCGACGTGCGCGACCAGGTGGCCGCGGCCGCTCGTTGCCTCGAGGTGCACGACCTGGCCGTGGTGATCGAGACCGGTTCGCGCTACGTGCTCGACCCGTGGCGCAAGCACGAGCCGACGCTGGTCAGTGACGGTGGCCGTGAGCGCCGCGTCGAGCTGCTCACCCGCGCGGTCCGGATCGCCCACGAGCTGGGTGCCGAGGCGATGTCGTGCTGGTCCGGCACCCTGCCAGCCAAGGCCACCACCGACGAGGGCTGGCGGCGCGTCGTCGACGGCCTCGGACCGGTGCTCGACGAGGCCCTCGCGCTCGGCGTGACCGTCTGTTTCGAGCCCGAGCCGGGCATGTTCGTCAGCACCGTCGACCAGGCACTCGAGTTACGAGCCCGCCTGGGATGGCCCGAGCACCTGCGGCTCACCCTCGACCTCGGTCACCTGGTCTGCAACGAGCCCCGGCCCGCAGCCGAGTCGGTTGTGGTCGCGGGCGCGCTGATCGGCAACGTGCAGGTCGACGACATGGTGCGCGACGTCCACGAGCACCTCGAGCTCGGCACCGGCGAGCTGGACCTCGACGCGGTGCTGGGCGCGCTGGTCGTCGGGGGCTACACCGGCCTGTGCAGCGTGGAGCTTCCGCGCCACTCGCACGCCGCGCCGGTGGTCGCCCGCTCGAGCATGCGCGCCCTGCGGGAGTCGCTGGAGCGCATCCCCGTGGGAGGTGTCCGGTGACCACGGTCCGGCCGCTGGTGCCGCCCGGTGCGCTCCGCGAGGCGCTGGGTGAGCGGGCCACCGGCCTCGAGGAGATGCTGGCCGCCGTCGCGGCTGTCCCGCAGCAGGTCGGCAGGGTCTTCCCGGCCGCGGCACGTCGTACGGCGCGTGGACGGGTGCCCGGCCACGAGGCGCAGGTGGAGGACGCCGTGCGCGTCGAGCTGATCGCCGCTGCCGCCGCCAGCCTCACCTCCGATCAGCTCCTCGAGGAGCTGCGCGCGCTCTACCGCTTCGGCGACAGCGACGAGAAGCGCGCCGTGCTCGAGGCGCTCAACGCCGCCGACGATCCGGCCGTCGACGGCAGCGATCTGCTGCTCGACGCCCTCCGCAGCAACGACACCCGGCTCGTGGGCGCGGCCATGGGTGCGCATGCCGCCCGGCTGCCCGACGAGGCCTGGCGACACGGCGTCCTCAAGTGCCTGTTCACCGGCGTGCCGATCGACCGGGTCGTCGGGCTCCGGGTGCGCGCCGACCGCGAGCTGGCAGCGATGGCCGCACGGTTCGCCCGCGAGCGCGAGGCCGCCGGACGCGACGTACCCCCCGACGTGACCGCCGTGATCGCCGCCTGTCCACCCGCCCCCACCACCCACGAGGCCTGACTCCATGCGCATCTTCGACCCGCACATCCACATGTCGTCGCGGACCACCCGGGACTACGAGGAGATGTACGCCGCGGGTGTCCGGGCCCTCGTCGAGCCGGCGTTCTGGCTCGGGCAGCCACGCACCAACGTCGGCTCGTTCCTCGACTACTTCGACGCGCTGGTCGGATGGGAGCGGTTCCGCGCGGCGCAGTTCGGGATCGCCCACCACTGCACGATCGCGCTCAACCCCAAGGAGGCCAACGATCCGCGCTGCGCGGAGGTGCTGGACCTCCTGCCTCGCTATCTGGCCAAGGACGGCGTGGTCGCCGTGGGTGAGGTCGGGTTCGACTCGATGACGGCCGAGGAGGAGAAGGCATTCGTGCGTCAGCTGGAGCTGGCGGTGGAGTTCGAGCTCCCGGCGATGGTGCACACCCCCCACCGGGACAAAGAGGCAGGCACCCGCCGGACTCTGCAGCTCGTGGAAGCCTCGGGTCTCGCGCCACACCGGGTCGTGGTCGACCACCTCAACGAGGTGACGGTCGGCGAGGTGGCCGAAAGTGGCTGCTGGATGGGCTTCTCGATCTATCCCGACACCAAGATGGACGAGCACCGGATGGTGCGGATCCTCCAGGAGCGCGGCCCGGAGCGGGTGCTGGTCAACTCCGCCGCGGACTGGGGCCGCAGCGATCCGCTCAAGACGGCCAAGACCGGTAGAGCGATGCTGGATGCGGGCTTCACCGACGACGACGTCGATCGCGTCCTGTGGCGCAACCCGCTGGAGTTCTTCGGCCAGAGCGGTCGCCTGCTCCTCGACCAGGCCGGCGGGACGGGACCACCGGAGACGTTCGAGGGCAACTCGATCCTGCGCGGACCCAGGGCCGACGCGTGAGGTTCCGACACGCTGACGGCTCGGTCGTCCATCTCGCCTACGGCACCAACGTGCTGCCCGCCCAGGACGTCGACGGCCTGGCCGCCCAGGCGACCGGATTCGGCGACCGGCTGCGCACCCACCTCGGGGTCGACCGGGTCGGGCTCGGCATGTGGCTGCCGGCCGCCGCGGCGCACCGGCTCGCCGGCGACCCGGGCGAGCTGGAACGGCTGCGCAAGACCCTCGACCACCACGGGGTCGAGGTGGTGACGCTCAACGCCTTCCCCTACGCGGACTTCCAGGGTGAGGTGGTCAAGAAGGCCGTCTACCACCCGACCTGGAGCGAACGCGAAAGGCTCGACTACACGCTCGCCGCGGCTCGCGTGCTGGCGGCCCTGCTTCCCGACGACGTCGAGCACGGCTCGATCTCGTCGCTCCCGCTCGGGTGGCACTCTCCCTGGCTGGCCGACCGCCAGCGGGTCGCGGAGCGTCATCTGGCCGAGCTCGCGGCCGGGCTCGCCGAACTGGCGACCGAGACCGGGCGCCGCGTCCGCGTGGGCCTGGAGCCGGAGCCGGGCTGTGTGGTGGAGACGACCGCCGAGGCCGTCGTCCGCCTGGACGCCGTGGATCGGGAGTGGATCGGGGTCTGCCTCGACCTGTGCCACCTGGCGGTGGGCTTCGAGGCGGCAGCGACTGCCCTGCACCGCTTGGACGCGGCCGGGCTCGACGTCGTCAAGGCGCAGCCGGCCGCTGCCCTCGTGGTCGACGATCCATCCGGCGCCTCCGCACGCGCCGCACTCGCGGCGTACGCCGAGGACCGTTTCCTGCACCAGGTGCGACAAGAGGGTCGCTCGCGCCTGGTCGGGCGCGACGACCTGCCGGAGGCGCTCGACGGGGATCGACCCCTCCGGACCGGGACGCCGTGGCGGGTGCACTTCCACGTGCCGGTGCACGCCGATCCGCAGCCGCCGTTGCGCAACAGCCGCGACGACCTGCGGGCCTCCCTGGCGGCCCTGGTCGGTGGACCGCGCGCCCGCGTCCACCACCTCGAGGTCGAGACCTACACCTGGTCGGTGCTGCCCTGCGGGGCACCCACCGACGAGGACTCGTTGGCGCGCGGGCTGGCCGCCGAGCTCGCCTGGGTCCGCGACGAGCTCGTCGACCTCGGACTCCACATCATCTAGGAGAGACACATGCCCACCGTCCCGAAGCTGCTCGTGGTCGACGTCGTCGGCCTGACCCCAGCCCTCCTGCAGGAGATGCCGCGCCTGCGCCGGCTGGCCGCGGGCGGGTCCCAGGCCGTGCTGGAGACCGTGCTGCCTGCGGTGACCTGCTCGGTGCAGTCGACCCTTCTCACCGGGCTGCGGCCGGCCGAGCACGGGATCGTCGGCAACGGCTGGTACTTCCGCGAGCTCGGCGAGGTCTTCCTGTGGCGCCAGCACAACAAGCTGGTGCGGGGCGAGAAGGTCTGGGAGACCATCCGGCGCACTCATCCGGGCTACACGGTCGCGAACGTCTGCTGGTGGTACGCGATGGGGGCCAGCACCGACTGGACGGTGACTCCGCGACCGATCTACTACGCCGACGGCAAGAAGGCGCCCGACTGCTACACGCGCCCGCCCGAGCTGCACGACGAGCTGGTGGGCGAGCTCGGCGACTTTCCCCTGTTCCAGTACTGGGGGCCCACCGCCTCCCTCCGGTCCAGCGAGTGGATCGTCGCGGCCACCCGGCGCCTGTTGCCCCGCGCGGACCTGACGCTCTGCTACGTGCCGCACCTCGACTACGACCTGCAGCGGTTCGGCCCGGACGCTCGGGAGGCCCGGGCCGCCGCCCGCGCGATCGACGCGACCATCGCGCCCCTGCTCGACGACGCCGAGCGGCTCGGCGCGACCACGGTCGTGCTGTCGGAGTACGGCATCACTGCTGCCGACACGCCTGTCGACGTCAACCGGGCGCTGCGCCGCGAGGGCCTCCTGGAGGTCTACACCCAGGACGGGATGGAGTACCTCGATCCCTGGGCCTCGCGCGCGTTCGCCGTCGCGGACCACCAGGTCGCTCACGTCTACGTCGCCGACCCGGACGACCTGGACCGGACCCGCAAGATCTGCGCGGACCTGCCCGGCGTCGCCGAGGTGCTGGACCGAGCAGGGCAGGCGAAGTACGGGCTCGACCACGAACGCGCCGGTGACCTCGTGCTGGTCGCCGACACCACCGCGTGGTTCACCTACTACTACTGGGACGACCACGACCGCGCGCCCGACTTCGCGCGCGGGGTCGAGATCCACCGCAAGCCGGGATACGACCCTGCCGAGCTGTTCTTCGATCCCTCCGACCCGCGAGTCAAGCTCAAGGCGGGGCTCACCCTCGCCAGGAAGATGGCCGGACTCCGCTACGCGATGAAGGTGGTTCCGCTCGACCCGGCGCCGGTTCGCGGCACGCATGGTCGGCTGCCCGACCGCGACGCGGACGCGCCGATGCTGCTGTGCAGCGCGCCCGACTCGGTGGGCGATCGGATCGCGGCCACCGACGTACGCGATCTCCTGCTGCGGCTCGCAGGGGCTGCCGGCTGAGCCCTACTTAGCGGACTTGCGTGCCCGGGCCGCCGTCTTGGCGCGTTCGTTGGCGTCGAGCACCAGCTTGCGGATCCGGACCGCCTCGGGTGTGACCTCGACGCATTCGTCCTCGCGGCAGAACTCCAGGCACTGCTCGAGCGAGAGCTTGCGGGGCGGGATCAGCTTCTCGAACGCGTCGGCGGTCGCGGACCGGATGTTGGTCTGCTGCTTCTCGCGGGTGATGTTGACGTCCATGTCCTCGGAGCGGGAGTTCTCGCCGACGATCATGCCCTCGTAGACCTCGGTGGTCGGGTCGACGAAGAGGACGCCGCGTTCCTGCAGCGAGGTCATGGCGTGCGCGGTGGCGTTGCCCTTGCGGTCGGCGACCAGCGAGCCGGAGTTGCGCGACCGGATCTCGCCGGCCCACGGCTCGTAGGACTCGAAGATGTGGTGGGCGATGCCGGTGCCGCGGGTCTCGGTGAGGAACTGCGTACGGAAGCCGATCAGGCCGCGGGCCGGCACCAGGAACTCCATCCGCACCCAGCCGGTGCCGTGGTTGGTCAGCTGCTCCATCCGCCCCTTGCGGGTGGCGAGGAGCTCGGTGATCGTGCCGAGGTGCTCCTCGGGAGCGTCGATGGTCAGCCGCTCGATCGGCTCGTGCACCTTGCCGTCGACCTCGCGGGTGACCACCTGCGGCTTGCCGACGGTGAGCTCGTAGCCCTCGCGCCGCATCTGCTCGACCAGGATCGCCAGCGCCAGCTCGCCACGACCCTGCACCTCCCAGGCGTCGGGACGCTCGGTGGGCAGGATCTTCAGCGACACGTTGCCGACCAGCTCGCTGTCGAGCCGGTCCTTGACCAGGCGCGAGGTGACCTTGGAGCCCTTGACCCGGCCGACGAGGGGCGAGGTGTTGGTGCCGATGGTCATCGAGATCGCCGGCTCGTCGACGTGGATGAGCGGGAGCGCGACAGGGTTCTCGGCGTCCGCGAGGGTCTCGCCGATGGTGATCTCGGGGATGCCGGCCACGGCGACGATGTCGCCCGGGCCCGCGCTCTCGCCGGGCTTGCGGTGCAGGCCCTCGGTGACCAGGAGCTCACTGATCTTGACGTTCTTCACGTCACCGTTGCGGCGGATCCAGGCCACCGTCTGGCCCTTCGTCAGGGTGCCCTCGTGGACCCGGACCAGGGCCAGGCGGCCGAGAAACGGCGATGCGTCGAGGTTGGTGACGTGGGCCTGGAGCGGGGCGCCCACGGTGTACTCCGGCGCCGGGATGGTGTCGAGGATGGTGCGGAAGAGCGGCTCGAGGTCCTTGCCCTCAGGCAGGGTGCCGTTCTCGGGCTTCTCGAGCGAGGCGATGCCGACCTTGCCACTCGCGTACACGACCGGGAAGTCGAGGGCATCCTGGCTGTGCGACTCGTCGAGCAGGTCCATGAACAGCTCGTAGGTCTCGTCGACGACCTCGTCGATGCGGGCGTCGGGGCGGTCGACCTTGTTGACCACGAGCACCACCGGCATGTCGGCGTTCAGCGCCTTGCGCAGCACGAAGCGGGTCTGCGGCAGCGGGCCCTCGCTGGCGTCGACCAGCAGCACGATGCCGTCGACCATCGACAGGCCGCGCTCGACCTCGCCGCCGAAGTCGGCGTGGCCGGGGGTGTCGATGATGTTGATCGTCATGCCCTCGGGTGCGGACGGGCCGTTGTAGTGGATCGCGGTGTTCTTCGCGAGGATCGTGATCCCCTTCTCGCGCTCCAGGTCGCCGGAGTCCATCACCCGGTCGGCAACGCTCTCCGCCTCGTGCTCGGTGAAGGCACCCGCCTGCCGGAGCATCGCGTCGACGAGGGTGGTCTTGCCGTGGTCGACGTGCGCGACGATCGCGACGTTGCGCAGGTTGGCGGTCTTGGTTGCAGACATGGGCGTACGAGGTTCACTTCCGGTGGGGGTTCAAGGGGCCCGATGGGCCTTGGCGAGTCTAGTGCGGGGCGTCCTGATCCCACGATTCCGTCAGAGCGCCGCGCCCGCGGTGGTGTCGGGGCGTGGGGGTAGAACTGACACATGACCTGCTCCTTCGTCCCGCCGTACCTGCTCCGTCGGCTCGCGGAGGTCGACGTCGCGGCCGCGAGCTCCCTGGCCACCGACGAGCTGATCCGCGCGGCCCGGGAGAGCGGCGAGCGGCCGCCGACGCCGGCGACGGCACCCCCGGCGTGGACGGTGCACACGGCCGACAACACCGAGGAGCTGCCGGGCCGCCCTGTGCGCTCAGCCGGCGACGGCGAGTCGGGTGACGTGGCCGTCGACGAGGCGGCGGCGGGCATCACCGCGTCGCTGGCCCTGCTCTCGGAGGTCTTCGGCCGCTCCTCGTACGACGACCGAGGTGCCCCGGTCAGCGCGACCGTCCACTACGGGCGCGACTACGTCAACGCGTTCTGGGACGGCATCCAGCTGGTGTTCGGCGACGGTGACGGCCGGGTCTTCGAGCGCTTCACCAAGCCGGTCGACGTGCTCGGCCACGAGCTGGCCCACGCCCTCACCGAGCACTCGGCCGGCCTGGTCTACCGCGACCAGCCGGGTGCGCTCAACGAGTCGGTGTCCGACGTGTTCGCGTCGTGCCTCAAGCAGCGACTGCTCGGCCAGGACGTCATGGAGGCCGACTGGCTGATCGGCGCCGAGCTGTTCCGGCCGACGGTGCAGGCCCGGGCGCTGCGCGACATGGCGGCGCCCGGCACGGCGTACGACGACCCGCAGCTCGGACGCGACCCGCAGGTCGGCCACCTCGACGACTACGTGCAGACCGACGACGACAACGGCGGCGTGCACCTCAACTCCGGCATCCCCAACCGCGCGTTCCAGCTGGCGTCGACGGCGATCGGCGGCCGGTCCTGGGAGGGCGCCGGACAGATCTGGATGGCGGCGCTGACGGGCGACGTCGTGCGCCCGGACAGCGACTTCGCCGCCTTTGCCCGGGCCACGGTGGCCGCCGCGGGTGACCACGTGCACGCCGTACGCCAGGCCTGGCGTGAGGTCGGAGTGCGACCCGGGCAGGGGGTCCGGGTCCGGCGCACCGGCGGCTTCATCGGGCGGCCGGTCGAGGCGGCCGTGGATCTCGACTCCGACGACACGAGGGCCGGTGAGCTGCGCGACCTGCTCGGCCGGGTGGGTGGCCGGTCGGTCAAGGGCAGCGCGCCCTATCCCGACGGGTTCACCTACGAGTTCGACCTCGAGGGTGAGACCCGCCGGGTCTTCGAGCGCGACCTGACCCCGGAGCTGCGCCGGATCGCCGAGCTGGTGTTGCGCCAGGGTGACGCGTGATCAGGAGCCGCTTCCGTAGGGCCTCGTGATGATCTCCAGCCAGTGCCGGTCCGGGCCCTCCCAGTAGAGACCCCGGCCGCCGTCGTTGGTGTTGATCTCGCCGGGCCGCTTCTTGAAGGGGTCGGCCCACCACTGCTTGCCGCGGTCGCGCAGGCGCTGCTGGATCTGGTCGAACTCCTCCTCGTCGACGAGGAAGGCGAAGTGCTGACCAGCGAAGTCGCCGGCCTCGTCCATGAAGTCGAGACTCGCACCGTTGGCGAGCTCGACCACGGCGAACGGCCCGAACGTGCTCGGGGCGTCGAGCCCCAGGATCTCGGCCACCTCTCCGGCGGCCGCCGTGCGGTCACGTGCGTGGACGATGGTGTGGTTGAGCTCGATGCTCATCGGCTCGCCCTCCCGGGTCTCAGCTCAGCGCGCGGTCGAGCGCGGCCTCGACGTGCAGCGTGGTGCAGGGGAAGACCGGCAGCTCCGAGTCGGCCTGGTGCACCAGCAGCTCGAGCTCGGTGCAGCCGAGGATCAGGCCACCGGCACCGGCGTCCCAGAGGTCCTCGATCAGGCCGACCACGGTGCGCCGCGAGCTGTCGAGCACCTTGCCGTGCACCAGCTCGTCGTAGATCACCCGGTTGACGGCCTCGTGGTGCTTGGCGTCGGGCACCAGCACCTGCAGTCCGTGGCTCGCGATCCGGTCGGTGAAGAACGAGCGCGACATCGCGAACGTGGTGCCGATGAAGGCCACCGACTCGACGTGCTGCGCCTTGCAGGCATCGGCGACGACGTCGGCGAGGTGGAGCAGCGGGATGTCGACCGCGGCCTCGACCTGCTCGGCCACCCGGTGGAACGTTGTGGTGCAGAGCATCAGGAAGTCGGCACCGGCACGCTCGACGCCCTGCGCGGCGGCGGAGAGGATCGCGGCGACGTCGTCCCAGCGTTCGTCCTGCTGCAGCGCCGTCACCTCGGCGAAGTCCACCGACGCCATCACGGTCTTCGCCGAGCTCAGCCCGCCGACCCGCTTCTCCACCCCGAGGTTGAGCCCTTGGTAGTAGGCGGCGCTGCTTTCCCAGCTCATCCCGCCGATGAGTCCGATCGTCTGCACGGACGGCAGTCTGTCACGACCGGCGCCCCCGTGGAACGAAGCTAGTCCGAGACCCGGTGGACCTTGTGCTGGGCGGCCTGCGCCCGGGGGCGGATCACCAGCTCGTCGATGTTGACGTGCGCCGGGCGGGTGACCATCCAGGTGATCGCGTCGGCGACGTCCTCGGCCGTGAGCGGGTCCGGCACCCCGGCGTAGACCGCATCGGCCCTGACCCGGTCGCCCTCGAAGCGGACCAGCGCGAACTCGTCGGTGCGCACCATGCCGGGGGCGATCTCGCAGACCCGGACCGGCTGGTCGTAGAGCTCCAGGCGCAGGGTCTCGGTGACCACCTTGGTGCCGTGCTTGGCCGCGGTGTAGCCGGCGCCGCCCTCGTAGGCGACCCGCCCCGCGGTCGAGCCGACGTTGAGGATCACGCCCGCACCCGACGCCACCAGCGCCGGCAGCAGTGCCCGGGTGACCTGCATCAGACCGATCACGTTGACGTCGTACATCCGCCGCCAGTCGTCGCTCGACGCCTCCGCCACCGGGGTCGCCCCGAACGCGCCACCGGCGTTGTTGACGAGCACTGCGAGGCGGCCGCCGACCGCCTCGGCCAGCCCGGCCACGGACTCCTCCGAGGTGACGTCGCAGGCCACCGCCGTGCCGCCGATCTTGGCGGCCAGGGCCTCGATCCGGTCGGTACGCCGGGCGGCGCAGATCACGTGGAACCCGGCGTCTGCCAGGGCTCGCGCGGTGGCGGCGCCGATGCCGCTGCTGGCACCGGTGACAAGGGCGATGGGCGAACTCGGGGAGGCTCTCACCCCCGCATTGTGGCGTGCTGGTGGCAGACTGACCGATCGTCCGTCTCATCGTTCTCCGGAGGTGACACTGCCCGTGGGCCTGCGAACGTACGCCGGCACGACTGGTCTGCTCGGAGGTGCCGCCTGGGTGGTGCGCTACTTCCTGTCCCAGGACGCCGTGTGGTGGGCGGGGCTGGCCCTGCTGGGTCTGGCCTGCGCGGCGACCGGAGCGGCACTGGTCAGCAGCAGTGCGGTGGCCCTGCGGCTGTTCGTCGCGGTGGCGTTCCCCGCGCTCGCCGCCTCGGTCTGGTGGGTGATCCGTGACGGGGCTAGCGACGCCGTGCTGGTGGACGCCGTGTTCGGTGGGGTGGCGGCGCTGGCGTCGCTGGCGGCCCTGTCGACCTCACGGGGAATGGCCGGGCAGCACGCGTAGTTGGGTATAGGCAGAAGTCTGTCCGCATCCAGCCCGGCCGAGGAGCCAGAGTGAACGAAGGCGCGCCGATCCGGCGGCTGGCCATGATCAGCGTGCACACCTCACCGCTCGACCAGCCCGGCACGGGCGACGCCGGCGGCCTGAACGTCTACGTCGTCGAGGTGGCCAAGCGGCTCGCCTCCCGGGGCATCGAGGTCGACGTCTTCACCAGGGCCACGCGCTCCGCGCTGGAGCAGGTCGTGCCGCACAGCGACGGTGTCACGGTGCGCCACATCCACGCAGGGCCGTTCGAGGGCCTGACCAAGCACGAGCTGCCGGGCCAGCTCTGCGTGTTCGCGCGCGAGGTGCTCCGGGCCGAGGCCGGCCAGCCGCTCGGCCACTACGACGTCGTGCACTCCCACTACTGGCTCTCCGGCCAGGTCGGCGCGCTCGCTCGCGACCGCTGGGGTGTGCCGCTGGTGCACTCGATGCACACCATGGCGAAGGTCAAGAACGACGCGCTCGCCGAGGGCGACACCCCCGAGCCGGAGTCGCGGATCATCGGTGAGCAGCAGGTGGTCGAAGCGGCCGACGTACTCATCGCCAACACGGACCTCGAGGCCAAGCAGCTGATCAACCTCTACGACGCCGAGCCGGGTCGGGTCGAGGTGATCAACCCGGGCGTCGACCTCTCGGTCTTCCGCCCGCGGGACCGCGCCGGCGTCCGCGCCGAGCTCGGACTCGACCCGGACGCCTACGTGCTGCTCTTCGCCGGCCGGATCCAGCCGCTCAAGGGTCCCGAGGTGCTGCTGCGCGCGGTGTCCGTGCTGTTGGAGCGTCGGCCCGAGCTGCGTCGCCGCCTGGTGGTTCCCATCGTCGGGGGGCCGTCGGGCAGCGGGCTGGACCGCCCGACCTCCCTGGCCTCGTTGGCCGGCGAGCTGGGCGTCACCGACGTGGTGCGGTTCGTGCCGCCGGTCTCGCAGAACGAGCTCGCGCAGTGGTACGCCGCCGCCACCCTGGTCGCAGTGCCGTCGTACAACGAGTCCTTCGGCCTGGTCGCCGCCGAGGCACAGGCCTGTGGCACACCCGTGGTGGCCGCAGCGGTCGGCGGTCTGACCACCGTGGTCCGCGACCGCCACAGCGGCCTGCTCGTCGACGACCACGACCCGCTCGCCTGGGCTGCCGCCCTGTCCTCCGTGGTCGGCGACACCGAGCTCCATGAGCGCCTCGCGCACGGCGCCATCGTGCAGGCTCGCGAGTTCTCGTGGGAGGCGACGGCCGAGCGGACGCTCGATGTCTACCGACAGGCACGGTCGTTCATGCGCGAGCCGGTATGACCCCCGCCGACATCGTTCGCGGCTACCTGGTCGGCCAGGAGATCGAGTTCGACGAGCTGTCCGACGGGATGTTCTCGTTCAGCCTCCCGGGGGAGAAGAAGCTGCAGACCGCCGTCCGCCTCGACGTCGGACCGCACGCCCTCGGCGTGCACGCGTTCGTCTGCCGCAAGCCCGACGAGAACCACGAGCGCGTCTACCGGTGGCTGCTCGAGCGCAACCTGCGGATGTACGCCGTCGCCTTCGGGGTCGACCGGCTCGGCGACATCTACCTCGATGCCCGGCTGCCGTTGGTGTCGGTGAGCGAGGAGGAGTTGGACCGGCTGCTCGGCTCCGTGCTCTCCTACGCAGACGAGTCGTTCAACGCGATTCTCGAGCTCGGCTTCGCGGGCGCCATCCGCAAGGAGTGGGAGTGGCGCAAGCTGCGCGGCGAGCCCGCCCACAACCTCGAGGCGTTCCGCGGGTGGCTCGAGGCGGGCGACTCGGCTGCCAGCGAGCAACAGGGCCACGAACGCACGTAGCCCCGGCACCGCCTGCACAGGCTGAGCACGGCAGCGTCAGACGGGTTGTGGCTGCAACTCCTGCGCCCGACGCGGCTTGCGCCTGGCCAGCGAGACGCCGACCAGGGCGAGCGCGCCGCCGACGTACGCCATCGTGGGCGGCACCTCGCCGAGGAAGATCAGGCCCATCACGATCGTCAGTGGAGGCACCAGGTAGGTGGTGACACCTAGGCTGGAGGCGGTCATGTGGTTGAGCGCGAACGCGTACGTCGTGAACGCGATCGCGGTCGGGAAGACGCCGAGGTAGACCACCCAGAGGATCGACGACGTCGGCGCCTCACCGACCTCCTCGACCAGGGTGCCGGCGTAGGGCAGGCAGACGATCGCGCCCACCGTGCAGGCCAGCCAGGTGACCTGCAGTGCAGAGAGCTTGGCGACCAGGGGCTTCTGCAGCACCAGGCTGATGGAATAGACGACCGCGGAGACCAGGCACAGCAGCACGCCCACCAGGTCGCGATCGCCGCCGGGCGAGGTCGACAGCCCGATCACCGCGACGCCGGAGAACGCCAGGGCGAGACCGGCCGCGAGGTAGACGGTGAACTTCTCCGAGAGGAACAGCGCCGCGAGCACGGCGATGAGGACCGGTGAGACCTGGATCAGCATCGCGGCGGTGCCGGCGTCGACGCGGGTCTCGCCCTCGTTGAGCGCGATGTTGTAGATCGCGAACCACAGCACACCGATCGCGGCGATCGAGCCCCACTGACGGCCCGTGGGCCACACCACGCCGCGGCTGAGCGCCACCACGCCGAGCACCAGCGCGCCGATGGCCACCCGCCCCAGGGACAGCGCGCCGGGGGAGAAGTCGTGGCCGAGGTGGCGGATCGCGACGAACGCGGAGGCCCAGAAGAACAGGGTGACACCGACCGCCGCGACGGGAAGCCAGGGTCGAGTGGTCACCTGACAACGCTAGTCACTCGACGGCGCCGACCGCGCGCGATTTTCGGACACGTCACCACGAGTTTCCGCCGTCTGGCCAGAGGAGATCTCGGCACGCTGCACCGGTTCGTTCCTCGCGCGTCGCTGCGCGTCGGCGCGCTGGATCTCGTCGCCCTCCGGGCTCACAGGTCCAGCTTGTAGCCCAGGCCGCGGACCGTCACCAGATACTTCGGTTCGCTCGGCTCCGGCTCGAGCTTGGCCCGCAGCCGCTTCACGTGTACGTCGAGGGTCTTGGTGTCGCCGACGTAGTCGGACCCCCACACCCGGTCGATCAGCTGCCCACGTGTGAGCACCCGCCCGGGGTTGCGCAGGAACATCTCCAGCAGCTCGAACTCCTTGAGCGGGAGCCGCTGCTCCTGGCCGTCGACGGTCACCACGTGCCGCTCGACGTCCATCCGCACCGGGCCCGCCTCGAGGGTGTCGGGGGCCAGGTCGGGGTCCTGTCCGCGCCGCAGCACGGCGCGGATCCGCGCCACCAGCTCGCGCGGCGAGTAGGGCTTGGTGATGTAGTCGTCGGCGCCGAGCTCGAGCCCCACCACCTTGTCGACCTCGTCGTCCTTCGCGCTGACCATGATCACCGGCACGTTGGAGGTCTGCCGGATGGTGCGGCAGACCTCGGTGCCGGGGATGCCCGGCAGCATCAGGTCGAGCAGCACGATGTCGGCACCGTTGCGGTCGAACTCGGCGAGGGCGGCGTTGCCGTCGGCGGCGATGGCGACCTCGAATCCCTCTTTGCGCAGCATGTAGGCGAGAGCGTCGCTGTAGCTCTCTTCGTCCTCGACGACGAGTACCCGTGTCATGCCGGGTCCCCGCGGTGTTGTTCGGCGGAGGAGCCGAGCGGGGGAGACGAAGAACATCGTGGGGTGCTCAAGGGCGGTTCTCCTGTTTCGTGGTGGCGCTGGGGTTGTCGCCGGCAGTGTGTGGTGAGTGTCGGGGGAGAGTGAGGGTGAACGTCGACCCCTGGCCCTCCACCGACCACACCCGGACCTCGCCGCCATGGGTGGCGGCAACGTGCTTGACGATCGAGAGTCCCAGACCGGTGCCGCCCGTGGAGCGGTGCCGCGCTGGGTCGACCCGGTAGAAGCGCTCGAAGATCCGGTCGATCTCGGTGGTGGGGATGCCGATGCCCTGGTCGACCACCGAGATCTCGACGTTGTCGTCGGTGGCCTTGGTGGTCACCAGCACGGTCGCCTGGTCCTCGGAGTAGCTGACCGCGTTCGCGACGAGGTTGGCGACGGCCGCGGTCACCTGCTCCTCGTTGCCGAACACCTTCAGCCCTGGGGTGCCGCCGGTGACCACGGAGATGTTCTTGGCGTTGGCATCGATCGCGCTGGTGTCGACGGCGACCGCGATCACGTCGTCGATCGAGACCGGCAACGGCGACTCCAGGGGCTCGTCGCCCTGCAGCCGGGACAGCTCGATGACCTGCTGCACCAGCCGCGACAGGCGGTCGCTCTCGGTGAGCATCCGGCCGGCGAAGCGGCGTACCGCCTCGGGGTCGTCGGCAGCGTCGCTGACCGCCTCGGACAGGAGCCGGATCGCGCCCACCGGTGTCTTGAGCTCGTGACTGACGTTGGCGACGAAGTCGCGGCGGACGGACTCGACCCGGCGCTCGCGCGTGCGGTCCTCGACCAGGGCCAGGACGAGCCGCGAGCCGAGGGGCGCGACCCGGGCCATCACGTGACGGGAGGGAGCGGCCTGGCGCGCCATCAGCAGCTCCGCCTCGCGGATCTGCCCGTCGCGGCGGACCGCGCTCACCAGCTCGGCCAGCTGGTCGGAGGCGAGCATGGTGCCGCGGACCAGGCCCATCGCGTACGCCGGCGCGGACGCCTTGAGCACGATGTCCGACTCGTCCACGACGACCGCGCTGCTGCGCAGGACCGAGAGAACGGCACCGACACCGGGCGGGACGACCGGATCCTCGGACACTGGCCGGCGATGCTGCTGGCGGTCGCTGATGTGCCAGGCGAGCACAGCGCCTCCGGCAACGACGGCGCCCACCACCGCGGCGAGGAACGCCTGCGTCGTCGGGTCCACGCTCAAATCGTACGGCCGTGTTCATGCGGATTTCGCCACGGAGGCCGCGGCTTCGCAACGTTCACCGCTCGTTCACCCATTCACCCCGGCCGGTCGCTTCGGCGAACTAGCGTTCCCGACATGCGTGAAGTGTTCCAAGAGCAGCTCGACTCCATGTTCGACGACCTCGCCGACATCGGTGCCAAGGTCCGGACCGCGATCGGTCTTGCCACCGAGGCCCTGATGACCGGTGACGCCGAGATCGCCGAGCGGGTGATCTCCGCCGACGTCGAGATCGACCGTGCCCGCGAGCGGGTGGAGGACACGGCGTTCTCGCTGCTGTCTCTCCAGCAACCGGTCGCGGGAGACCTCCGCACGGTCGTGGCGGGACTGCGGATGGTCAGCGAGCTCGAGAGGATGGGCGACCTGTCGGTCCACGTGGCCAAGATCGCCCGGCTGCGGGTGCCGAACCTCGCCGTGCCCGACGAGGCACGACCCACCATGACCCGGATGGCTCAGGTGGCTGCCGACATGGTCGAGCGGGTCACGGCGATCATCAGGTCTCGTGACGTCGAGGCGGCGATCGCCCTCGGCCGCGCCGACGAGGAGATGGACAACCTGCGCCGGACCAGCTTCACCGAGCTGCTGTCCGACAGTTGGAGCCACGGCGTCGAGGCGGCGGTCGACATCGCCCTGCTCGGCCGCTACTACGAGCGGATCGCCGACCACGCCGTCTCCGTCGCCAACCGCGTCGTGTTCGTGGTCACCGGGGCGTACCCCAGCGCCGTAGACGCCTGACACCTCAGCCGTCGTCGGGATAGTCCCGGACGACATCGCGGTGAAATCGGCCGGGCGACGACGATTTCGTCCGGGACTACCCCGGGCGGGGAATCAGCGGCCTTGGTTCGCGACGGCCGCGGCGGCCTCGGCGGCGGCCTCGGGGTCGAGGTAGCGACCGCCCCTCGCCACGGGGGAGAAGTCGTCGTCGAGCTCGTAGACCAGAGGCATGCCGGTGGGGATGTTGAGGCCCGCGATGTCGTCGTCGCTGATGCCGTCGAGGTGCTTGACCAGCGCCCGCAGGCTGTTGCCGTGGGCGGCCACCAGCACCGTGTGACCTGCTCGCAGGTCGGCGGTGATGTCGGACTCCCAGTAGGGCAGGAACCGCTCGATGACGTCCTTGAGGCACTCCGTGCGGGGCATCTCGTCACCGAGGTCGGCGTACTGGGGGAGCCCTGACTGCGAGAACTCCGAGTCGTCGTCGAGCGGGGGCGGCGGGGTGTCGAAGGAGCGGCGCCAGAGCATGAACTGCTCCTCGCCGAACTCCTCCAGCGTCTGCTTCTTGTCCTTGCCCTGCAGCGCGCCGTAGTGGCGCTCGTTGAGCCGCCAAGAGCGACGCGCGGGGATCCAGTGGCGGTCGGCGACGTCGAGCGCGATACAGGCCGTGTTGATCGCGCGGCGCTGCAGCGAGGTGTGCACCACGTCGGGCAGCAGGCCGGCCTCCCGCATCAGTACGCCGCCGCGCTCGGCCTCGGCGCGGCCCTTCTCGGTGAGTGCCACGTCGACCCAGCCGGTGAAGAGGTTCTTGGCGTTCCACTCGCTCTCGCCGTGGCGGAGCAGGATCAGCGTGTGGGGCATCAGTGCGACTGCTCCGGAGCATCTTCGGTCTCGCAGGAGTAGGCCTCGCCGGACGCACGGCCGGCGCCGCGTGCGTCGTCGAAGCCCTCGTACTGGCCGCACTCGGTGACCACCGGTACGGGCAGCTCGACCTCGACCTCGCCACCGTCGCCGAAGGTCAGCGTCACGTCGTAGACGTTGCCCGCCTCGAACGTGCCCTCGATCCGGATGCCGGCGTCCTGCAGCTGTGCGCTCCCGCCGGCCGGCACGGTCAGCGGCTCGAACTGCGCCTCCGTGTCGTCGGGCCCGCTGGTGACCGACGTGAGCTCGATGTCGCCGTCGGCCCCGTCGTTGTTGTTGACCAGCATGCCGATCAGGGTGCCGGAGCCGGGCTGCCCGGCGACGATGAGGGCGTTGAGCACGTCGACGTCCGTGTCGCGGTTGGTGTGACCGGCGGTGATGTCGTTGACGCGGTCGGTCGCGTAGTCGAACCCGCAGGAGGTCAGGACGGGGGCGGCGAGCAGCAGTGCGCCGATGGCGTACCGCAGGGTGCGGCGAGGGTGCCGAGGATGCATCGTCAAGCCTTCGCAGGTCGGTCGGGTTGTCAGCGCGCTCATGCTAGCGGTCGGCGACCCGCAGCGACCGCCGGGTCGTGACCACTAGCCGTCGTACGTCGACCTCATGTCGATAGGCCGACGCTGCTGGCGACCACGCCCATCGCGGCCAGGACCAGTGCGATGTAGGCGGTGCTCAGGGCGAGCAGCTTGGTGGCGCCGAGCCGGAGGCCAAGCTTCAGCGGGAGGTAGGTCCAGCCGTCCTCGTTGTCCGCGACCAGCCCCCAGATCGACCGCAGGAAATGCACGCCCAGGCCCAGGAGCCCGGCCAGCACGGTCAGGCCGACGGTCGGCGCGGAGCCCTCCGCGGTGCCGCCCCAGCCGCCGTACGAGAGGTAGGCGGGATAGAGCGCGAACGAGATCACCCAGGTCAGCCACGACAGCACGCCCTGGCGCAGCACGACGTTGCCGAGCATGCCCGTGGCCAGCGACAGCAGGTAGCAGCTGCCGGCCGTGACGCCGGTCGCGATGGACAGGGGTACGACGAGCAGCACCGCGCACGCCAGCGCGAACCAGACGGTGCCGGGATCGAGCTTGCCCTGGGCGATCGGCTTGCCCGCGACCTGGTGACGGGCGTCGCGCCTGCGGTCCACCAGGTCGTTGTGCCAGCCCAGGATGGTCTGACCGACCAGCACCGTGGCCAGCACCACCGCCACCTCGCGGCCCGGCCGGCCGGCGATCGCTGCGGCGCCGCCGAGTGCCAGTGCGGTCACCAGCGCCTGTTTCGGATGGGCCGCCCGCAGCAGCAGCAGCGGCCAGGCGTCGCGGATCGACAGCGACGGCCGGCCCCGCGGGCGCCGGTCCTGGCTCCCGCGCTCCGGTGGGCTCGCCTGTTCCTCGGAGGTCTCGGGCGTGTCGGACGTCGCGCGACCGGTTGGGTCGGGCCCCTCCCCGGCGCTCGTGCCTCGCTTCCAGCGTTGCGTGATCGCCATGGCAGGCAGTATCGACCACGATGACGACGGCCGCTGGCGCCTGGGCGATCCCGTGGGCGGCGCCGGCTCCGCAGACGCGTTCGATAAGAGCGGGCCCACCACACGAATCGGCTCCTGTCAACCCCGCGACAGGCCTCTGACCTGCGGAAACGTCGAAAAGCCGAAAAAAGGGCCGTGATAGAATGAACGCCTAGGAAGGGGTTCATCACATATGACTTTCACCGTCGGCGAAACGGTTGTATATCCCAATCACGGGGCCGCAGTCATCGAGGACATCGAGATGCGGAAGATCAAGGGGGAGGATCGCCAGTACTTGGTGCTGCGTATTGTCTCCCAGCAGGACCTGGTGGTGCGCGTTCCCGCATGCAATCTGGACCTCGTCGGCGTGCGTGACGTGGTCGACAAGGACGGGCTCGAGAAGGTGTTCGACATCCTCCGGGCCGAGCACGTCGAGGAGCCGACCAACTGGTCGCGTCGCTACAAGGCGAACCTCGAGAAGCTGCACAGCGGCGACGTGATGAAGGTGTCGGAGGTCGTCCGCGACCTGTGGCGCCGCGAGCGTGACCGTGGCCTCTCGGCCGGCGAGAAGAGGATGCTGGCCAAGGCCCGCCAGATCCTGGTCTCCGAGCTCGCCCTGGCCGAGCACACCAACGAGGACAAGGCGGAGACCATCCTCGACGAGGTGCTCGCCAGCTGAACCCCGTTCACTGAACGACGAAAGGACCCCCGGAACGCTGTCCCGGGGGTCCTTTCACGTGCGGCCCGCCCTACGGTGATCCCATGGAGGAGGAGCTCCCCCCGGCACTCGGGGTCGTGATCGAGGAGGGACGGGGGTCGCTGCCGTTCGCGCTGATCCACGGCGAGGCGCTGGTCGCCTGCGCGTCGTGGGGGCTCGGCGACTCCGGCGTGACGTCGGTGGACCTCGGCACCGAGTGGGCGGGGCTGGTCGACGGCGGGGAGCCGTTCGTGCTCCACGACAGCCTCTGCCCGATGACGCCGGCCACGTTCATCGCCGAGTGCCTGGTGCGGGCCGTGGAGCGGGACACCGTGGTGGTCGGCGTGCGCCCCGTGACCGACACGGTGAAGGTGGTCACCGACGGTGTCGTGGGGGAGACCGTCGCCCGGGACACGCTGCGAGCGGTGGCCTCGCCGATCGTGCTGCCGGCTCGGGTGGTGGCCGAGCTCGACGGGCTGCCCTCGCTCGACTTCGCCGAGCTGGCCGGTCGGCTCGAGGCCCGCTTCGAGGTCGAGTACGTCGAGGCGCCGGCGTCGGGACGGCGGGTCACCTCGGCCGACGACATCGCAGTGCTAGAGGCGCTGACCCAGCCGCTTCGCTAGGGCGACGTCCTCGGGGAACGTGATCTTCACGTTGAGCGGACTGCCCGGCACGGCCAGCACCTGCACGTCGGCGTAGCGCTCCAGCGAGGCGGCGGTGTCGGTGCCGGTGAAGCCGTCGCGATCGGCCAGCCGGTAGGCGGCCAGCAGGTCGGCAGCGCGGAAGGCCTGCGGTGTCTGCACCCCGTGCAGGCCCGGCCGACCGGCACCGCCGACGACCGGCGGCAGCGGGACGGTCGGGATCGCCCCGCCCCGGGTGCGAGCCGCCTCGATCACGGCGCTGAAGAGTGACGCGCCGGCGAGCGGGCGGGCGCCGTCGTGGACGGCCACCACGTCGACGGCACCGGACTCGATGTCCGGAGCCAGCACCTCGAGCGCGGCCCACTCCGAGCCGTGCCGGGTCTCGCCTCCCGGCACCAGCAGCACCTCGGCGGCGCCGAGATGAGGAGCCAGCGCGTCGGAGACGGCGTCCTCCTCGCCCGGGCGGACGACGACGAGCACCCGGGTCACCTCGGCGAGCGACAGCGCGTCGCGCACCGACCAGGCGAGGACGGGTGCGTCGCCGAGCGGCAGCAGCACCTTGTTGACCTCGCCGCCCACGCGCGTGCCCGCGCCGGCGGCGAGGATCACGACGGCGGCGGACACGACGCGGAGCATACGGCCAGCGGTTAGAAGCCCTGCTCGCTACGCAGGCTCGGGAACTCGCGGATGGAGGGGAGTCCGGGGACGGACTCGCCGTCCTCGCCGCGGCCGGACCCGTCCTGTGCCTCCGCCGCGATCGGGGTGCCCGAGGCGTCGAGGAACGTGATCCGCTTCAGCGGCGAGAACTCGCCGACGTCGTCGATGTCGAAGTCGGAACCCTCCGGGAGGGGTCCGACGTAGTTGAAGGCGTAGTAGCCGTCGACGGTATCGACGCGCGTCGTCCTTCCGTCGGCGGTCAGAAACTCGACGGCAGCCACCGCGGGCACGCGCCGATCGACCACGCTCACCGAGAACTGGGTGCACCTCTCCTGCTCGCCACACCCGGCGAACCCAGAGGTCGACATCGAGTTCCGGGTCTGGCTGGTGGCGTCGTAGACGGCCATGCCGGACGTGAACTCGGAGTCGACCAGGCTGACGAAGCAGTCACCCCAGTGGCTTCCGTCGGCGGACTCGACCGCGAGCACGATCAGCCGCTCGGTCCGGGCGACGGCCTTCACAGTGGGGGTGCCGGACCCGAAGATCGCCTCGCGGCCGGCATCGGAGGTGTTGCCGGAGCGGCAGGAGTCGAGCAGGGCGGCATCGCTGCCGGGGAGGGACGCGGCGTCGTTGCCACGGCCGGGCCCGTCGCCGACGGAGGTGGCGAGGCCGATGCCGCTCGC
>JALZCZ010000130.1 GCA_030862825.1 Actinomycetota bacterium
ACGTGGCATTGGGCGCGACGCCGAACGCCGGCGCCGGCGCCGGCGGGCGCCCGACCGAGCCGGCTTCGGTGACCGCCAACAGCTGCCAGGTGCCAGGCACGCCCTTGAGCTCGTGGACGCCGCGATCCTCGAAGCCGAGCGGGGAGCCGAGCACGAGGTCGCGGACCGCTGCCGAGACCAGCACCTCGCCACCCTGGGCCTTCGCCGCGATGCGGGCACCGAGGTGGACGGCCATGCCGCCCAGGTCGTCTCCGAGCAGCTCGCACTCGCCCGTGTGCACCCCTGCCCGGATCTGGATGCCGAGCTCCTCGTGCGCGCCACGCACGATGCCCTGCGCCGCCCGGATCGCCCGGGCGGGTCCGTCGAAGCGGGCGAAGGCGCCATCTCCCAGCGACTTCACCACGGAGCCGCCAGCGCGCGTGACCTCACGTCGGACGTGGGCGTCGTGGCGCTCCAGCAGCGAACGCCAGCGGGCGTCGCCCACGTCGGCGGCGAGTTGGGTGGACCCGACGATGTCGGTGAAGAGCATGGTGACCAGCGCCCGACTGGCCTCGCGAGGGCCAGGCGCACCGGTGAAGAACTCTTCCAGCGCCTCGATCACCGCGTCCGTATCACCCAGCCACGGCAGGTGGCTGGTCCCAGGCAGCTCCACCAGCCGCGCCCCGGCGATGTGCGAGGCCAGGTCACGCGCCAGCTCCCCCGGCACGATCTCCTCGGTGCGGGTGAGCACGAGGGTCGGGGTGGTGATCGACGACAGCACGTGGGTCACGTCGATCTCGAGCGCGGCCCGGAGGATGGCGGTCGCCATGGCCGGGCTGGTGGACAGCCGTTCATACAGGCCCAGGCTCTCCCGCGTGGCCTGATCCTCGGCATACTCCGGCGCGAAGAGTTCGAGCATCCGGCCCTCGCCCCAGTGCTCGTTGACCTCGGCGAAGACCTCGAGCGTCTCCGCGAGCAGGGGCAGCAGGTGGGGGAAGTAGTCCTCGGTGGGAAACTTGGCGAAGCTGCCGCAGAGCGCCAGCGCCGTCGCCCGTTCCGGGTACGTCGCGGCGAACAGCATGCTCAGTGGTCCGCCCTCGGAGAATCCGAGCAGTGCGGTGTGCTCGGATCCGACGGCGTCGAGGACCGCGTGCAGGTCCTCCATCCGCTCCTCCATGGCCGGCAGGCCGGGCGCGGGGTCGGAGAGGCCGGTGCCGCGCTTGTCGTAGAGGATCAGTCGCGAGAATGACGCCAGCTGCTCCAGGAACCGCGCCGCCTCAGGGATCATCCACCACAGGTCGAGGTGGGAGAGGTAGCCGGGGGTCATCAACAGGTCGATGGGCCCGTCCCCGACGACCTGGTAGGCGATCCGGATGTCTCCGTTGCGGGCATACGCTGTCTTCGGCCGCACTGACCCACTCCTCGGATTGCGGAGAATCTATGCCCGCCGCGAGCGGCCCCACAAGGTCCCCGGTCAGACCACCTGGTGCAGCCAGCGGACGGGGGCGCCGTCCCCCGCGTGCCGGAAGGTCTCGAGCTCGTCGTCCCACGGCTTGCCGAGCAGCTTGTCGATCTCGTTGAGCACGGTGGTATCGCCGAGAGCGGACTTGACCACGGCGGCCTTCAGCCGGTCCTCGGGGATCATGATGTCGCCGTGCAGCCCCGTGACGGCGTGGAACACACCGAGGTCGGGGGTGTAGGAGAAGCGGGCGCCCTCGGTCGAGGGGGTCGGCTCCTCGGTGATCTCGTAGCGGAGGTGGTTCCACCCGCGCAGCGCGGAGGCCACCGCTGCGGCCGACCCGGCCTCGCCGGCCCAGGAGAGCTCGGTGCGGTAGGCGCCGGCCTGCGCGGGCTGAGGGGTCCAGACCGGGCTGACGGCAGCGCCGAGTACGCCGCCCACCGCCCACTCGATGTGCGGGCACAGTGCGGACGGCGCCGAGTGGACGTAGAGAACGCCCCTGGTCGCAGTACGTGTAGCAGTGTGTGCGGTCACCGTGACTCCTCGACTCATTCATCTCCGGCGCGAGCTACGCCTTCCCCAGCGGGCTCGTCGAGATGTGCGTCGTGGTGCCGGGCAAACGACACGGATGTAGTTGTGGAGCCATTGTGACGCATGTGGCGCGTGTGCGCCAGGATTCAGGGTCCTGGGGCCGATTTCTTGGTCCTACGCGGGCCCAGCTCCATCAGGGTTCCGATGACCTCTTGGGCGATGCCGAGCCCGCCGAGGTGGCTCTCGCCGTCGATCACCGTCATGGTGGCGTCCGGCAGGCGGTCGACCATGTGCTGGCCGTGCCGGAACGGCACGATGTGGTCCTCGTCGCCGTGCCACCAACGCACGGGCACGCTCACGTCGGCGGGCGCGAAGCCCCAGTCACGGGTGAACAGCACCAGGTCGCTGAGCGGTGCCGAGGTCTGGAAACGGCTGCCGTTGAGCAGGTCGTCGAGGAACATCGCCTTGAACTCCGGTCGGGCGAGCAGGTTCTTGTCACCGGGCGGCTGCAGCGCGGCGTAGAGGTCGAGGCCCGGACCGGCGACCGGCCTGGCCAGCCGGATCGCGCCGGTGAGCAGCATGCCCAGGGGCACCCGGGCATAGGCCAGGGCGGGGGCCAGCCGCACGGCGAGCTGGATGACGCCGCCCTCGGCCGCATCGGGACCGCGGGTCGGGGCCACGCCGCCGAGCACGCCGACGCCGTGGATGCGGTCCGGTAGGCCGGCGCCGGCAGCCAGCGCGTAGGGCCCGCCGCCGGACAGCCCGATGATCCGCGCCGTGTCGATGGCCAGGGTGTCGAGCAGGAGCGCGAGGTCGTGGGTCCAGTCGAGGATGTTGGGATACAGGTGTGGCGTCGAGGAGCCGATGCCGGGCCGGTCGATGCCGATGATCCTGATGCCGCCGGCCTCGGCGATCGCCCGCGCCTCGAGCGGGATCTGCCGCCGGGCACCCGGCGTCCCGTGCATCCACACGATCGCAGGCCCGCGCGGCGAGCCGTACTCCGCGAAGCTGAGCCGGCGGTGGTCACGAACCGCGACGGTGCCCTCGAGGGCGGGTCGCCTCACGTTGCTCATGATGGGAGTCTGGCAGAGGCCGCGTGCGCCGTGCCGCGAACCTCAGCCGAGGCGCTTCTCGAGTGCCTCGGCGCGGACGTCGGCGTCGGTGATCTGCTCGCTGTCGACGGCGTGGGTGCGGTGGAACCACGCCAGGGCGTCCTGGTCGCGGCCGGCCGCCTCGAGGGTGTCGGCGTACGCGTAGCGCAGCCGCACCACCCACGGCGCCCGGCTCTTGGAGTTGAGGGGCGCATGCTCGAGGGTGCGCAGGGCCGCATCGAGCTGACCCATGTCGCGGCGGGCTCCTGCCTCGACCAGCGTCATCTCGGCCTTGGCCGGTGGCGAGAAGTTGGCGACCGACGGGCTCTTCGCGAGCTTCAGGGCCTGGTCCGGGTTTCCGAGCGCCCGATGACAGTCGGCCATCATCGGCAGGTAGTCGGGGGCGCCGTTCATCCGCTTGGCAGCCCGCAGCTCGGCGAGGGCCTCGGCGTAGTGACCCGCGGCGTACGCCGCCTCACCCGTCGCCTCCCGCACCACCGCCAGCCGCGGCGCGCGCGCACGGGCGGCCAGCGTGTGCTGGTAGGCCGTCTCGGGGTCGTCGTCGAGGACCAGCCCGGCCGCGGCCAGGTGGCGGGCCACCCGAGCGGCCAGCTTCTCGGGGAGACCCTTGAGCTGCGAGGTGATGGAGCGGTCCAGCTCCGCGCCGGTGACCTCGGCGGGCAGGTCCGGACCGTCGTAGGTCGCCTGCTCCTGCGTGCGGTCCGCCTGCTTGTCAGTGGGACGCTTCCAGTCGCGGTCGCGACCCTGCGGACTGCGCCCGGCCCGGCCGGCGCCACCCTTTGCCGTGGGTTTGCCGGCGGCGCCGCGCTCGCTGCGGCCCCGGCCGCCGGTGGACGGCTTGCCGGACCCCGCCTGCGACCTGCCGGCCCCGGAGTGACGGGAGCCGCCACCTGCGGGGCGTCGTCCTCGATCCTCGGCCACGATCTCTCCTCTTGAACTGTCGTCACACGCCCTCTCGAACGGGTGGGCGTAAATAGCGTAGAGGCCACCTTGCGATGGCCTCTACGTGAGTGTTTGTCCGGCGGCGTCCTACTCTCCCACAGCCTCTCGGTTGCAGTACCATCGGCGCTGGCAGGCTTAACTTCCGGGTTCGGGATGGGTCCGGGTGTTTCCCTGTCGCTATGGCCGCCGTAACTCTATGAACACCATGTGCCCGGTGTTGGTGCCCGGGGTGGTGTTGGATGGTGGACGCGAGTGTTGTTCTCGTGTGTGCGCGGTGGGTATGAACGATTGTTGTGATTGTTGAGGGTTTGTGTGGCAAGCCCTCGGCCTATTAGTACCGGTCGGCTGGGCATTGCTGCTGTATACCTCCGGCCTATCAACCCAATAGTCTGTTGGGGGCCTTACCCACTTTCGTGGTGGGAAACCTTATCTTGAAATGTGCTTCCCGCTTAGATGCATTCAGCGGTTATCACGTCCGAACGTAGCTAACCAGCGGTGCCCCTGGCGGGACAACTGGCACACCAGAGGTTCGTCCATCCCGGTCCTCTCGTACTA
>JALZCZ010000171.1 GCA_030862825.1 Actinomycetota bacterium
GCGGCGGCGCGGTCTGGGCGATCAGATCGTCGCAGGCCCGGCGGACCACGGCCTCGTGGAAGGCGTGCTTGTTGCCGAAGTAGTGGTAGAGCAGGCCCCGCGAGATGCCGGCCTCCTCGGCGAGCAGATCGATCGACAGCTCGTCGAGGGACCGGGTCGCGAGCAGCCGGACGCCGAGGTCGAGCAGCTGGGAGCGGCGCTCTTCGGGCGAGAGCCGGGTGCGTGTGCCTACCGTCACGACTCGTATTCTATTGACACTTGTTCAATAGGCGCAATACCGTGAGGGAATGAGCAACCGTGAGGTCAAGCACCTGATCATCGGGGCCGGTTTCGCCGGTCTGTGCGCCGCCATCAAGCTGGACGAGGACGGTGAGCGCGACTTCGTGGTGATCGAGCGCGGCGCCGACGTCGGCGGCACCTGGCGCGACAACACCTACCCCGGCGCGGCCTGCGACGTGCCCAGCCAGCTCTACTCCTTCTCCTTCGCGCCCAACCCAGACTGGTCGATGTCGTTCTCGCCCCAGCCCGAGATCCAGGCCTACATCCGCAAGGTGGCCGAGCGGTCCGGCACCCTCGACCGCTTCGTCTTCAACACCAGCGTCGACGACGCCCGCTGGGACGACGGCGCCCAGCGCTGGATCGTCCAGACCTCCGCCGGCGAGTACGTCGCGCAGACCGTGATCAGCGGCGCCGGCGGCCTCTCCGAGCCCAAGCTCCCCGAGGTCGAGGGGATCGAGACCTTCCAGGGCGAGCTCTTCCACTCCGCGCGGTGGAACCACGACGTCGACCTGGCCGGCAAGCGGGTCGCCGTGATCGGCACCGGTGCCTCGGCGATCCAGATCGTGCCCGAGATCCAGGAGACGGTCGACCACCTCGACGTCTACCAGCGCACGGCGCCGTACGTGATGCCGCGCAACGACCGCAGGTACAGCAAGCTCGAGCGGTTCGCTCTCAAGCACGTGCCCGGCCTGCAGACCGTCTACCGCAACGCCATCTACTGGGGCCGCGAGTGCTACGTGCCCGGCTTCACGCTGCAGCCGAAGCTCGCGACCCCGGCCAAGAAGCTCGCGCTGCGCAACATCGCGAAGGGCATCAAGGACCCCGAGCTGCGCGAGAGGGTCACCCCCACCTTCGAGATCGGCTGCAAGCGGATCCTGATCTCCAACGACTGGTATCCCGCCCTGGCTGCCGGCAACGTCGACCTGGTCACCGACCGCATCGACAAGGTGACCGGCAGCGCGATCGTCACCACCGACGGCGTGGAGCGACCGATCGACGTGCTGATCGTGGCGACCGGCTTCTACACGACCGAGCTGCCGATCACCGAGCACCTCGTCGGCCGTAGCGGCCAGACGCTGGCCGAGACCTGGCGGCAGACCGGGATGGCGGCCTACAAGGGCACGACCGTGGCCGACTTCCCCAACCTGTTCTTCATCGTCGGTCCCAACACCGGGCTGGGCCACTCGAGCATGGTCTTCATGATCGAGTCGCAGGTCACCTACATCCGCGACGCCATCCGGACCATGCGGCGCAACGACTACGCCGCCGTCGAAGTGAAGGCCGCGGCGCAGCAGGAGTACAACGCCGACGTGCAGCGGCGGATGAGGCGCACGGTGTGGACCACCGGCGGCTGCGCCAGCTGGTACCTCGACGCCCACGGCAACAACACGACGCTGTGGCCGCGCAGCACGTTCGCGTTCCGCGGGCAGACGGCCGAGTTCGACGTGGCCGCCTACCGGGTGGTGTCTCGACATGCTCGCGGCTCGACAACCGAAGGCTCCACAACCGGGACGGAGATCCTGGCATGAAGACGCTCCACGACAAGGTGGTCGTGATCACCGGTGCCGGCTCCGGCATCGGCCGCGCCCTCGCGCTCGACCTCGCCGGCCGCGGCTCGCTGCTCGCCCTCTCCGACGTCGACGACGCCGGCCTCGCCGAGACCGTCGACCTCGTGAAGGCGGCCGGCGTGCGCGAGGTCCGCAGCGACCATCTCGACGTGGCCGACCGCGCCGCGTTCGCGACGTACGCCACCGTCGTGGTCGAGCAGTTCGGCCGCGTCAACGTGGTGATCAACAACGCCGGCGTCGCGCTGGCCGGCGACCTCGACGACCTCACCTACGACGACATGGAGTGGATCGTCGGCATCAACTTCTGGGGCGTGGTGCACGGCACCAAGGAGTTCCTGCCGCACCTGATCGACTCCGGCGACGGCCACGTGGTCAACCTGTCGTCACTGTTCGGACTGATCTCGATGCCGGGCCAGAGCGCCTACAACGCCACCAAGTACGCCGTGCGCGGGCTCACCGAGGCGCTCCGCGAGGAGATGCTAGTGGCCGGGCACCCGGTCGGCGTGACCGCCGTGCACCCCGGCGGCATCAAGACCGCGATCGCCCGCAACGCGCGGTGCTCCGCGCACGAGGACAAGGCCGCCACCGCGAAGCTCTTCGACGAGAAGCTCGCGAAGATGTCACCCGAACGGGCCGCCGAGATCATCGTCAAGGGCATCCTCAGCAACAAGGCCCGGGTGCTCGTCGGCCTCGACGCCCACGCCCTGCACCACTTCGCCAAGCTCACCGGCTCCCGCTACCAGGACGTCGTGGCCATGGCCTCGAAGCGCGTGCTGCCGGCGAAGGCCACCGTCGTCTGAGGTAGAAGTGTCGGATGACTCCCGCGCCCGGTGACCCCGTCCGCATGGTGCTGACCAAGTGGGGTGGCCGGCCGCACTGGGAGTTCGACGGCGTCCTGCTGGGCTCCGACGAGCACGGCGACTGGATCGGCATCCCGGCCGGCTCCCACATGGCCCGCCCGGGCATGGAGCTGGTCTCGACCTGGGACCAGGTGGGCCTGGTGCCGGCGCCGGGGCCGGACGCCGAGCGCGCCTGGCTGGCGACGTTTCACGCCGAGGGCAACCCGGTGCGGACCTACGTGGACATGACCACGCCGCCCTCCTGGGACGGCGCCGTCGTTCGTGCCGTGGACCTCGACCTCGACGTCGTGAAGACCGACGACGGGCGCGGTGTCTTCGTCGACGACGAGGACGAGTTCGCCGAGCACCAACAGCTGTTCGGGTACCCGCCGGAGATCGTCGACCTCGCCCTGAAGAGCTGCGCGTGGGTCGAGCACGCCGTCCGGCAGGAGCTGGCGCCCTTCGACGGCACGGCCGGCGGGTGGCTCGACCAAGTGTCCTGAGTCGCCGCGTCCTGACCCGGTCGGGACTGTGGTTCGCTTGATGGTGTGCGGATCGACTTCCATGGCTCACCCGAACCCACCCTGGGCGTCGAGTGGGAATTCGCGCTGGTGGACCGGACCACCCGTGACCTCCGCAACGAGGCCTCGCACCTCTTCGCCCGCGCGCGGCACCGGCTGAGCCACCCCGATCGGCTGCACAAGGAGCTGCTGCGCAACACGGTCGAGGTCGTCACCTCCGTGTGCCACACGGTGCCGGAGGCGATGGCGAGCCTGCGCGAGACGCTCGCGGTCGTCGTACCCGCCGCCGACCAGCTGGGACTCGACCTCTACGGCGGCGGCACCCACCCGTTCGCGTCCTGGACGGCGCAGGAGCTGTCGGAGGGTCATCGCTACGAGGAGCTGATCAACCGCACCCAGTGGTGGGGCCGGCAGATGCTGATCTGGGGCGTACACGTGCACGTCGGGCTGCCCGAGCGCGACCGGGTGTTCCCGGTGCTGACGTCGCTGCTCAACTACTACCCCCATCTGCAGGCGCTGTCGGCCTCGTCGCCGATCTGGGCCGGGCTCGACACGGGCTATGCCTCCAACCGGGCGCTGATGTTCCAGCAGCTGCCGACGGCGGGGCTGCCGTTCCAGTTCCAGGAATGGTCGGAGTTCGAGCGGTTCGTCGGCGACCAGATGACCACCGGCGTGATCGAGGAGCTGGCGGAGATCCGCTGGGACCTGCGGCCGTCGTGCCACCTCGGCACGCTCGAGAACCGGGTCTGCGACGGCGTCTCCACCTTCGACGACCTCGCCGGGCTGACCGCCCTGATGCACTGCCTGGTCGTCGACCTCGACACCCGGCTGGCTGCGGGTGAGACGCTGCCCACGATGCCGCCGTGGCACGTGCAGGAGAACAAGTGGCGGGCCGCCCGCTACGGTCTCGATGCGATCGTGATCGTCGACGCCGAGTCCAACGAGCGGCTGGTGACCGACGACCTGGCCGACCTCCTGGTGCGGCTCGAGCCGGTGGCCGAGCGGCTCGGCTGCTCCGCCGAGCTGGCCAGCGTCGCCGAGATCCCAGTGCGCGGCGCGTCGTACCAGCGCCAGCGAGCGGTCTCCGAACGCACCGGTCAGGACCTGGTCGCGGTGGTCGACTCGGTGGTCGCCGAGCTGCGGACCGGGCTTCAGTAGCCGCCGTCGGGGGGCACCATCTCGAGCCGGACGCCGAGCAGCCGCACCGGCCGTTCCTTCTCCACCCGGTCGAGCAGAGCCGCGGCCGCGTCGGCGAGCACGTCGGGGTCGTTGGTGGGTCCGGGCAGCTTGTGGCTGCGGCTGATGGTGATGAACGGCCGGTAGCGGAGCTTGAGCCCGACCCGGAACGCCGGCCGGCCCTCGCGGTCGATGTCCTCCACCACGCGGCGGGTGATCCGGCGAACCGCCGCCTCGATCTCGGCCCAGTCGTCGAGGTCCTGCTGAAAGGTCTCCTCGCGGCCGTGCGCGCGCGGCACCCAGGGAGTCGCGTCCACCGGGCTGGTGTCGACGCCGCGGCCGAGGCGGTGGAACCACGGCCCCATCGTCGGGCCGATCTCCGCCGCCAGGACCCGGGCATCGGAGGCGGCCAGCTGCTCGACCGTGTCGATGCCGAGCGAGGCGAGCTTCTTGGCTGTCTTGGCGCCGATCCCCCACAGCGCGCGGGTCTCGCGGTGCCCCATCTCCTCGAACCACGACTCGTCGGTGATCACGTAGACCCCCGGGTCGGGCTTGCCGTAGTCGGTGGCGATCTTGGCCTGGAGCTTGTTGTTGCCGATCCCGACCGAGCAGTGCAGCCGGGTGGCTGCGAGCACCTCGGCCCGGATCTCCTGGGCGAACGCGACGGCGTCGGCCTCGGTGAAGGCCGGTGGCGCCTCCCCGGGGGACCCACCCCGCTCCCCCTCACCCACTGCTGGTGTCGCGGCCGCCACGAACGCCTCGTCCCAGCCGAGCACCTCGACCACGAGCGGAGCGCCACCCCAGCTCAGGGACCGCAGCGTGCCCATCACCTCGGCCGAGGCCGCGTCGTACGCCGGGGCGTCGACGGGCAGGAAGATCGCGTCGGGGCACTTGCGCGCAGCCAGGCGCAGCGGCATTCCGGAGCCGATGCCGTACTTCCGCGCCTCGTAGGACGCCGTCGACACCACGCCCCGCTCGGTGGGGTCTCCGCGTCCGCCGACCACGATCGGCTTCCCGCCCAGCTCGGGTCGACGAAGCACCTCCACCGCCGCGATGAACTGGTCGAGGTCGACGTGCAGCACCCACCGCTGGGCGCCGCGCCGGTCCGCGAGCTTCTCGCTCACCTTGATCCGCATCTGCTAGTGACCCGTGTCCAAAGTCCCAGCGCGCCTCGCGCGCCCATGGCACGCACCTCGCTGCGCTGGCGTCGCTCGACGTGCGCCCAGCATGCCAGCGCTACGCCGCCGTGCGCATGCACCCACCCTGAACACGCCAACCGCAGAACGGCTTCGGACACCGGCCACTAGCCACCCCTCGGTGGTGGTGGCAGCGCCTCGGTCGACTCGACCTGGTCCATCCCGGTGAGCAGCAGCAGGTCGACCACGATCGAGCGCAGCTGGGCCAGGATCACCTCCGCGGCGAGGACGTCACTGCGCTCCACCCGTCCGGTCGCGTCGCCGACGGCCATCAGCGACGGGCGCGCTGCGGTCGCCATCCGGTCGGCGGCCAGCTCGTCGGCGATCTCGTCGGCCGCGGCCGCCAGGTCCTGCGCGAGCATCGCGTACGCCGACGGCACCGGCCGCCGGTGGTAGGCGGTCACCGCCGTCTGCCGGACCAGCACCCGGGTGCTGCGCAGCGCCCGGTCGAGCGGGTCGACCAGCTCCGCCATCCGCCGCAGGTTGCCGCGGTGGCGCACGCGGAAGGGCGACGACGCGACCACGGACATGCCCTCGTCGGCGGCGGACTGGAGCTCCCGGATCAGGTGGTCGGTCGAGCGCGCGTCGGCCAGCAGCTCGAGCCCGTGGTCCACCTCGCCGTCGACCATCACCTCCCCGGCCGCCCGGAGCAGCTCCGCGATCTTGCGCATCACCCGCGCGGCCTGCTCCCGCGGCCGCCGCAGTGGCGCGGCCGGTGCCACCGTGGCCGCCACGAGCGCGACCGCCCCGCCGACCAGCGCGTCGGTCCACCGGACCAGCGCGTCGCCCGGGTTGGCGATCAGCGTGGCGACCACGATCGACTGCACCGCCGCCTGGGTGACGAACAGCTGCCCGCCGTCGAGCAGGAAGGCGGTGGTCATCGCCAGCGCCACGACCAGCATCAGCTGCCACCAGCCCGAGCCCAGCCCGAGCACCAGCAGGTCCGCCACCAGCACGCCGATCGCGACACCCAGGGTCACCTCGGCCACCCGCCGTAGCCGCTGCCCGTAGGACGTGCCGAGGCTGACCACCGCCGCGATCGGCGCGAAGAACGGTGTCTCGTGGCCCAGCACGTCGGCCGCGATCAGCCACGCCACTCCGGCGGCGATCGCGCACTGCGCGATGTGGAAGCGCTTCGAGACCAGCCGGTCGATCCGCTGCCCCATCGACGTGCGACCGCGGCTCCACATCCGATCGAGGGGGCCGGGCTCCATGGCCCGATCCTGCCAGGTGGTCTCGTCGTTTCGAGGGTCCCTTCGAGGCTCGTCGCTTGCGCTCGTCGCATCTCAGGACAAGCGCGGCTTGGCGCTCCTCGCACCTCGACCACCGTCCCTGCTAGCGCGAATGGGCGTAGGCGAGGGCCAGCTTCAGGTCGCCGAGGTCGCGGTACCAGGTGCGCACCTCGGTCCGGCAGCGCACCCGAGAGACCCGGGTGTCGTACTCGGAGCACTCGGCCCGCGCCTCCGAGGCGGTGGGTGGGAACAGCCCCGAGCCGTCGAGGTGATGGATCTCGAAGCCGTTCTCCTTGTCACCGGTCACCTCGACGATCGTGTCGTCGGGGAAGGCGGCCGGAGCCTGCACCGCCCCGGACGCGCCGGCGCCGGCCAGACCCAGCGCCCCCGCGACCACCCCGATCGCCACCACGAGCGCCGCGATGAGCCTGCTCGGACGAACTTCCATGTCGTGCTCCCTTGCCTCCTCGCGTCGGCGAGATCCGACGTCGGGCAGGACGCTAGGAGCGGGCGCGGACGAGTGGGCCCGGAGCGGGACGGGCCTGTGGGGGACGGCGTGCGGGACGCGGGTTGTGGACGGAAAGTGGGCCGAAAGCGGTCAGGGCGCGACCGCTACGTCGCGCCCGTTGCGCTGCCGGACGGCCACCACGGCGACCGCCGCGACGACCACGGCGGCGCCTACCCACTGCCACGCGGTGAGCCGCTCGCCCACCACGTAGCCACCGGCGACACCGAAGACCGGCACCAGCGTGATGAACGAGCCCGCCACCGCCGCCGACACCTGGCGCAGGCCCGCGAGGTAGAACCAGAACGCGAGCCCGTAGTAGAGGACACCCGAGGCGGTCGCCCCGAGCCAGTCGGCCAGGCCCATCGACCCGAGGTCCAGCTCGTCACCCGTGACGGCCTGCGCCCCGGCGAGCACCACCAGGGCGAACCCGAGCGCCGCCGCCTGCTGCACCAGGGCGACCGACACCGAGGCGTCGTCGAGGAGCAGCCGCCGGGCCAGCACCGTGTAGAGCGCGCAGGCGAGGACACCGGCGAGGGTGAGCGCCACGCCCCCACCGCTGCCCGAGGCGCTGGGCTGGTAGACGACCAGCAGTACGCCGAGCACGGCGACCACCATCGCGACGACCAGTCCGCCGGCGACGCGGTCCCGCAGCAGCAGCACGGCCAGCAGCAGGATCAGGACGGGTTCGGTGGCCCACAGCAGCACCGACATGCTGGCCGTGATCGAGGCCAGCCCGAGCAGACCGAGCAGGTAGGCGAGTCCCGGGTTGAGCACGCCGAGCGCGGTCAGCCGGCGCAGCTGGGGCGACCAGGCCACCCGGGTCCGGCCGACCAGCGAGACGAGCAGGAGAAAGACACAGCTGGCGGCCAGCTGGAGGGGCAGCAAGGTCAGCGGCGCGACGTCGCCGAGCACCTGCTTGGTGATGACGGTGCCGACACCCCAACAGGCGGCGGCCGCGACCAGCATCAGGACGCGGTGGATCGATGGATGAGCGGGCATGACGGTGACGCTCCTCGGGGGAGGGAGAGTGGACGGGCGGCTGGTGGATGCGTCAGAACGACGCGTCAGCTCGCCGGTTCGTCGTCACAGCGGTCGTAGGCAGGCAGGCGGCAGGCCCGGATGACGATGCGCACGCAGCCCATGGTTCGAGGCTACCGCGCGCGCGTCACCGTGATGGTGGACTCCGGGCAGGTCTTGGCCAGCGAGCGCATCGCCGCCTTCTCACCCGCGTCGACCTTGAGCCGCCAGCGGTGCTTCACCGCGACGAACTCGCGGAGGTAGCGGCACTTGCTGAACTCGGGCAGCCACTGGGCGATGTCCTGGTCACCCTTCGCCTGGTTGACGTTGTCGGTCACGCCGACCAGCGACCGTGGGTCACCGAGGTCGTTGGCGAAGGCGCGCCGCATCGACGCGCTCCAGGTGCGCGCGCCGGAGTCCCAGGCCTCGGCCAGCGGCACCATGTGGTCGATGTCGAGGTCCGAGGGTGAGGTCCACGACACCCTGTCGTAGTAGGAGAACCAGCGGCCACCGCTCAGCGCGCATCGGCTGCCGACCGTGACGGGGTCGTCGGCCTCGGCGATGAGCACCTCGTTGCGGGTGCTGCAGTCGTCTCCGTCGGCGTCGATCCAGTGCGCGAACCTGTCACGGGAGTAGCCCGTGCGCACCTCGGTGGCGACGCGCAGGTCCCCGACGGCCTCGACCAGCGGGGCGGAGTAGGTCTCGGCCGAGGCGACGGACGGCACCGCGACCAGCCCGAAGCAGAGGACGAGGGTGAGCACCAGACGACGAGCCATGTGATGACCATCGCCCCGCATCGGGCCGACCACAAGCGCAATGGCCAAAGTCGCCGCACTTGTCACCGTGGTCGCTCACCGCAAGGATCGGCCCGACGAAAGGTGCACACGTGGTCACTCCGATCGACCCGACGTCGGCCGGGTTCCTGCTGGCGGAGAACCGCAACATGCCGATGCACGTCGGTGGGCTCCAGCTGTTCAAGAAGCCGGAGGACGCGGGCCGCAACTACGTACGCGAGATGTTCGAGCAGATGCGCGACACCCCCGACATCGCGCCCCTCTTCCTGCGTACGCCGCACCGTTCGGTCAAGACGGCGGGCCAGCTGGTCTGGCGCCCGGACGAGCAGTTCGACATCGAGTACCACTTCCGGCACAGCGGGCTCCCCAAGCCCGGCCGGGTGCGCGAGCTGCTCGAGCTCTGCTCCCGCCTGCACAGCACCCGCCTCGCCTGGGATCGGCCCCTGTGGGAGGCGACCGTGATCGAGGGCCTGCGCGACGGCCGGGTCGCGATGTACACCAAGATGCACCACGCGCTGGTCGACGGCGTCTCGGCGATGCGGCTGATGGCGAGCACGCTCTCCACCGACCCGGACCGGCGCGGCATGAGGGGGATCTGGGCCCAGCAGCCGCGAAGGGCGAAGACCAGCGAGGAGGCCGAGCACGAACGCACACTCGCGGAGGTGCCGGTCTCGGCGCTGCGTACGGCGTACGGCATCACCGCGGAGGCCGCCGGCCTGCCCGGCGCCCTGGTCAAGACGATCAGCAAGGGCCTCAAGAACGAGACCTCCGCGCTCTCCCTCTACGCGCCGCGCACGATCCTCAACCAGCCGATCACCGGCTCGCGGCGGTTCGCGGCCCAGGACTGGCCGATCGAGCGGCTGCGCGGCATCGGCAAGGCGACCGGCACCACCATCAACGACGTCGTGCTCGCCATGTGCGCCGGCGCGCTGCGCACCTACCTCATCGAGCTCGACGCCCTGCCGGAGCAGCCGCTGGTGGCGATGGTGCCGGTGGGCCTCAACGCCAAGCAGTCGCAGATCGCGTCAGCCGAGGGCGGCAACGCCGTGGGTGCGGTGATGGCGCAGCTCGCCACCGACCTGCACGACCCGGCGAAGCGGCTGTCCACGATCCACGCGTCGATGAAGGAGGGCAAGGAGGCCCTGTCGTCGATGACGCCGCTGCAGATCCTGGCGATGAGCGCGATCGGCCAGGCCCCGGCCATCCTCACGCCGATGCTGCGGATGCAGGGCATCGTGCGGCCGCCGTACAACGTCATCATCAGCAATGTGCCGGGCCCGCGCACCGCCCTCTACTGGAACGGCGCGCAGCTGGTCGGCAGCTATCCCCTGTCGATCCCGATCAACGGCATGGCGCTCAACATCACCTGCACGTCGTACGACGGCAAGATGGCGTTCGGGCTCACCGGCTGTCGCCGAACCGTGCCGCACCTGCAGCGGTTGCTCACCCACCTCGACGACGAGGTGGCCGCGCTGGAGAAGGCCGCGGGGCTGTGATCTCCTCCAGCCCGCCGCCGACCTGCTCAGCCACTGCCCGCAGCCGTGCCCGGGTGATGTCGGCGACGGTGGCGTAGCCGGCCAGGTCGGCGTTCGACCCGGCGCGGATGGGCTCCGCGGAGTTCACCGAGATGCAGCGCCGGGTGCCGCCGTCGGCGGCGTTGGCGAGCGCGACGGCGTGCCCCGTCGTGCCGCTGCCCGCGAAGAAGTCGAGCACCACGGCGTCTGCGGGCATGGTGCCGAGGATCCGGGTGATCAGCCCGGTCGGCTTCGGCGACTCGAAGACGTGACCGACGATGTCCTTCAGCTCGGCGACGGCAGTGTCGGTCGACCCGATCTCCTCGGCCAGCCAGATGGTGCGCAGCTTCTTGCGCCGTCCCCCGGGGATGTCACGGTGCAGCCAGTCCTTCTGGAACACGTCGACCCGCTCGCCGCTCTTGCCGCGGACCACCCGGCACACCAGGTCGTCGGGCTGGGCGTCGATCTTCGGACGGCTCCAGCGCCACACCGCCGGGGTCCCGTCGCCGAAGACCGGTCCGATCTCGACCGCGCCCTCGAAGGGCGTCGTGCGCACCGCCCCGGTTTCCGGGTCGCCCCACACCGTGAAGTGCAGCGTGCGCGCGGTCACCGGGTTGAACTTCTTGTTGGTGTTGCGCAGCGGCAGGTGGCGGTAGCGACGTCCGTCGTCGTGCAGCAACGGGAAGTCGCGCTCGACCACGGTCTCGGTGCTGCTGGCGTCGAGCACACAGCTGCGCGCGTCCCGCGCGTAGGCCAGCAGGTACTCGTGGCTGGTGGCGAAGCCGCGGCCGAGCTGGCGGCCCTTCGCGTTGAGGTTCACCACGATCTGTGCGAGCAGGTTGTCCTCGCCGTACACCTCGTCCATCAGCAGCCGCAGGTGGGCGATCTCGTTGTCGTCGATGCTGACGAAGATCGCGCCCGCCTCGCGGAGCACGGCCCGCGCCGCCTGCAGCCGCGGCCGCATCATCGCCACCCAGGCGGCGTGGCGAGTCGTGCGCGCGCCGTCGCGGAAGTCGTCGGCGTAGGCGAAGTCGTTGCCGGTGTTGTAGGGCGGGTCGATGTAGATC
>JALZCZ010000199.1 GCA_030862825.1 Actinomycetota bacterium
GTCGCGCTGCTGGCCGGCGTCCTCGCCCGACGCCGGGCTCCGGCGCAGGACGCCTGATGTGGGTCGCGGTCCTGGCGGCCGGCCTCGGCTGCTACCTGCTGAAGCTCGCCGGGCTCTCCGTGCCCCCGCGGATCCTCGAGCGGCCGTGGGTGGCCCGGGCGGCCGACCTGATCCCGGTCGCCCTGCTCGCCTCGCTGGTGGCCGTGCAGGTCTTCACCCGGGAGCAGTCACTGGTGCTCGACGCGCGGGCCGCGGCGCTCGGCGTGGCCGTCGTGCTCCTGCTGCTGCGGGCGCCGTTCCTGGTCGTCGTGTTCGGCTCGGCCGCGGTGGCCGCGTTGGTGCGACTGCTCTGACCGATGTGAGCGGCAGAGGCCCGCGCCGGAGCGTGTCCGACACGGGCCCCTCGAGCCTCGAATGGCTTCAGCCTACGCCCACCGCGCTCCGGGCGGCGGCTACCGCATTCTGCTGGGTGACGCTGCCGGGGTACAGGGCAGGGGCGGCCCTAGGGTTGCCGTCCGTGCCTGGGCGTACGTCGTGCCGGAGGTGAAGTACACGTCGCGCCACGCCGTGGGTGCACCCCATGCCGTGGCAGCCGGCACGGGAACGAGTCGGTCCTGTTCTGCATGTCGGTCGTGGTGGCGCCGCCACGGGTCCCGTCCCTGAGCCGGTACGACGACCAGGAGAGCGTCACCTGGGTTCGTGATCGACCTGGTCGCGCAGACCGGTGGAGACCCGGAGCCGGGCTCTACAGGAAGCTCTCGAGCCCCACGGTGAGTCCGGGGCGGCTCCGGATCTGACGGACGCCGGTCAACACGCCGGGCGTGAACGACGCCCGGTCCATCGAGTCGTGACGGATGGTCAGCGTCTCGCCCAGGCCACCCAGCACGACCTCCTGGTGAGCCACCAGGCCTCGGACCCGCAGTGCGTGCACCCGCACGCCGTCGACGTCGGCGCCGCGCGCGCCGTCCAGGCCGGTGGAGGTGGCGTCGGGGACCGGGGGCCTGCCTGCATCGCGGCGAGCCCTGGCCACGAGCTCCGCCGTACGCCGCGCGGTGCCCGAGGGGGCGTCGACCTTGTCGGGATGGTGCAGCTCGACGACCTCGACCGACTCGTAGAACGGCGCGGCCTCGGCGGCGAACCGCATCATCAGGATCGCCCCGATGGAGAAGTTGGGCGCGACCAGCACGCCGGTCGCCGGCGTGGACTCCAGCCAGCCGCGCAGGATGTCGAGGCGGCCCTCGTCGAACCCCGTCGTGCCGACCACCGCGTGGATGCCGTGGTCGATGCAGAACTCGAGGTTGTCCATCACCACATCGGGGTTGGTGAAGTCGACGACCACCTCGGCTCCCCCGGTGACCAGCCCGTCGATGTCGTCGTCGGCGTCGATCTCGGCCACCAGCTCGGTGTCGTCGGCGGCCTCGACCGCGCGGCACACCTCCGACCCGACCTTGCCCCGGGCCCCCAACACGCCGACCTTGATCCGTTCCGTCACAACACCCAACCTAGTGGGCATTCCCTTGAGCTCGCGGTCAGGCCCGCAGTGCCCACCCGCGACACGCCGTCCGCACCGTCCGGCCGGTTCTGGCAGGCTGGGGCCCATGGCACTGCGGACGATCCCGGCACGGATTCGCTGGGCGGTGGACTTCATGGACGTCGGGCCGTCGGACAGCATCCTCGAGATCGGCTGCGGACCCGGAGATGCGGCCGAGCTGATCTGCAGCCGACTCGTCTCCGGCAAGCTCTTCGCCATCGACCGGTCGGAGTCGGGAGTCGACCGGACCAAGCGTCGCTGCGCGGAACACGTCGCGTCCGGACGGCTGACAGTGCGCCAGATCGACCTCGCCACGCTGCGGGTGCCGGTGAAGCGGCTGACCAAGGTCTTCGCCTTCAACGTCAACCTGTTCTGGGTGCGCGACTGCGCCGACGAGGTAGCGCTGCTGCACGAGCGGGTGCAGCCCGGTGGCGCCGTCCATCTGTTCTTCGACTCCAACCGGCCCGAGCAGGTGCCGGAGATCGTGCGGAAGGCGTCGACGTCGCTGACCGACGGTGGCTTCCGGGTCTTCGTGGTCGACTCCAAGGATCCGGCTGTGGTGGGCATCATCGGGAAGCGGTGACCGGGCGAGCTTGCGATCCCGCGGCGCCGCTTCGATGGTGGTCGAGCGAGCCGCACGACTGAGCTTGAAATGTCGCGACCGGCGGGTCGAGGCCTCGCACGCGATCTCGGAACCCAGCCACGCATCTCGCCTGAACCGCTCAGCAGGTGTCCCGCGCGCGAAATCCGACTGATGGGTCGCGCTTCAGGCGCGCGTGCATCGCACGGCGCCGGAGGGAAGGTGTGGCAGCACCACTGCGACCGACGGCAACGCCGCTAGGTGCGTGCTGAGGGGTGCGAACTGTCCGCCGAGCTTCGCGCGTGGGACACTAGGAGCCCTTCAGCAGGCCCTTCGCCACGTGCGTGACCTGCACCTCGTTGGAGCCGGCGTAGATCATCAGTGACTTGGCGTCGCGGGCCAGCTGCTCGACGCGGTACTCGGCCATGTAGCCGTTGCCGCCGAAGAGCTGCACCGCCTCCATCGCGACGTCGGTGGCGGCGCGCGATGAGTACAGCTTGATCGCAGACGCCTCGGCGAGCGAGGGCAGGACGCCGGCGCGGCGCCGCTCGATGGTGCTGAACACCATGTTGCGCACGTTGACCCGCGCCACCTCCATCTCGGCCAGCTTCAGCTGGATCAGCTGGAAGTCGCCGATGGGCTGGCCCCACAGGTGGCGCGACCTGGCATAGTCGACACACAGCCGCAGGCACTCCTCGATGATGCCGAGGGCCAGAGCTGCGATGCCGACCCGCTCGACCACGAAGTTGGCCCGGGCACTCTCGCGGCCACCGCCGTCGGAGGCCGAGCCGAGCAGTCGGTCGTCGCCGAGCCGCACGTCGTCGAAGAAGAGCTGGCCGGTGGGCGAGGAGTTCATGCCCATCTTCTTGAACGGCTTGCTCTGCTCGAGGCCGGGCATGCCGGAGTCGAGGACGAAGGTCAGCACCGGCTGGTCGCGCCTGTCGATGCCCGAGCCGTCGTCGTGCTTGGCGTAGACCACGAGGGTGTCGGCATAGGGGCCGTTGGTGATGAACGTCTTCTGGCCCTTGAGCACCCACTCGTCACCGTCGCGGCGGACGGTGGTGCGCATGCCACCGAACGCGTCGGAGCCCGCATCGGGTTCGGTGATCGCCCAGGCGCCGATCTTGTCGAAGGTGAGGATGTCACGGGCCCAGCGCCTGCGCTGCTCGACCGTGCCTCGGCTGTTGATCGTGCCGCCGGCCAGTCCGACGGACACGCCGATCGCGGCCGGAATTCCCATGCTGACCCGGCAGAACTCGCTCGAGACGATCATGCTCATGGCCGGGTCCATCGAGGTCTCGCCGGAGGCCTCCCCCTCGGCCTTGGCGATGGACCGGTCGAACGCGTCGCCGGCCATCTCGGCCAGCCCGAAGGCGGTGTAGAACTTCCGGATCACGCCGTACGGCGGGAGGTCGCCGTGCTCGAGGTCGTCCTGCAGCGGCCGCACCTGCTTGTCGACGAAGTTGCGGACGGCGTCGCGGATGGCGATCTCGTCGTCCGACCAGGCGTACACCTCAGCCGCCGTTGCGATCGACGTACGCGGACCGCTTCTCGGGGTCGAACTCCGTGAAGACCGTGTCGAGGCCGAGCCAGCGGCGCAGCCGCGGCTTCACCAGCGACGACGTGAGCGACCAGTTGGCGCCGCTGAAGGCGAACAGCTTCGGCACCGTCGCGGTCGCCTTGGGCCGGTCGATCATCCGGACCACGGCGGCGGCGACGTCCTCCGGCTGGATCGGCTTCATCAGCCCGGAGGCCTGGGTGCCGGCGATCAGCTCGGTGTCGGTGAACGACGGCAGGACCGAGCCCACCCGGATCCCCTGGGGTGCCAGCTCCGCGTCGAGCGCCTCGCTGAACGCCAGGACGCCCGCCTTGGTGGCGCTGTAGACGGCAGAGCCCGGCATCGGGATCCGGCCGGCCAGGGACGCGATGTTGACGATCACTCCCCCGTGGTCCATCCGGGCGGCGGCCTCGACGGCGCCGTGGATCACGCCCTTGAGGTTGACGTCGAGCTGGGCCAGCTGCCGCTCCAACGGGATCTCCAGCGCCCGGCCGAGCACCATGAAACCGGCGTTGTTGACCAGTGCGTCCAGCCGGCCGTGCTCGCGGACCACGCCGTCCAGGAACTCGGCGAACGACGCCCGGTCGGTGACGTCGAGCGGAAGCGCGAGTCCGCCGTACGCCTCGGCGGAGCGTTTGGCCAGGTCGACGTCGAGGTCGCCGATCACCACGATCGCTCCCACGGCCGCGAGCGCTTCAGCGGTCGCTGCTCCGATGCCGCGCGCGCCACCAGTGAGGGCGACGACCCGCCCGTCGAGCCTGATCTCCTGCTCGGCCATCATCTGCTCCTCGTCATGTTACGTAGTCGGGCGGTGGCGATCTGGGCGCGCAGCACGGCGGCGGCCGCCGCGAGGAACGGCCCGGGCGTGGCGGGGTAGGGCAGCGGGCGCTTCTCTGCGGCCACGGTCTGGGTATCGGTGTAGCGAAGGATGCCATCGGCGCCATGCCGGCGGCCGACGCCGCTGGCCTTCATGCCGCCCATCGGGGCGGCCACCGAGCCGATGGCGGACAGGTAGCCGTCGTTGATGTTGACCGCGCCGGCGCGGATCCGGGCCGCGAGCAGACGCGCCGCCTCGAGGTCGGCCGACCAGATGCTGGCCGACAGGCCGTAGTCGGAGTCGTTGGCGCGGGCGACGGCCTCCTCGTCATCGGCGACGGGGTAGACGGCGACCACCGGACCGAACGTCTCCTCGGCGTACGCCTTCATCGTGGGGAGGACGCCGGTGAGGATCGTGGGCTCGTGGAAGAGGGGACCGAGATCCGGCCGCGCCTTGCCGCCGGCGACCAGCGCGGCACCGCGGTCGAGGGCTTCGGCGACGTGGTCCTCGGTCACCGCGAGCTGCTCCGCGGAGGTCAGCGAGCCCATCTCGACCGACAGGTCGTAGGTCGCACCCAGGACGACCGCCCGGGTGGCGTCGGCGAAGCGGCCCAGGAACTCGTCGTGCACGCTCTCGTGCACGTAGATCCGCTCGATCCCGATGCACATCTGGCCGGCATTGGCGAAGCAGGCCTGGACGGCACCTCTCGCGGCTGCACCGAGATCGGCGTCCGCCCGCACGATCATCGGGTTCTTGCCGCCGAGCTCCATCGACGCGCCGACCAGCCGGCGGCCGCACTCCGCAGCCAGCTCGCGCCCGGTGGCCGTGGACCCGGTGAAGGCCAAGTGGTCGACGACGTCCAGGATCGCCGGGCCGAGCACCGAGCCGCGTCCCGCCACCACCTGCCAGACGTCGTCGGGCAGCCCGGCGTCGGTGGCGAGCGCGCGCGCCGCGAGGAGGCTCAGCGGCGCCTGAGAGTCGGCCTTGCTGAGCACGGCGTTGCCGGCGAGCAGTGCGGGGAGGACGTCGCCGACGGCCAGGAAGAGCGGGTAGTTCCAGGGCGCGATGACCCCGACCAGTCCCTTGGGGCGGTGCGCCACCTGGGTGCGCACGATGCCGGGCGTCCCTGACGCGGCTCTGCTCTCGGCGAGGTACGCCGGCGCGTGGGTGCCGTAGTGGGCGGCGACGGCGGGCAGCCCGAACAGCTCGATGGTCGCGTGCACGCGGGACTTGCCGGTCTCCCACTGCACCACGTCGAGCAGTCGCTCGCGGTGGTGCAGGGTCAGCCGCGCGAACCGCAGCACGACGGCGATCCGCTCGCCGAGGGGCACCTCGGCCCAGGCCTCCTGGGCCACGCGGGCGCGGGCGGCCGCATCCGCGACATCGTCCGCGCTCGACTGGGGCACGGCCGGCAGCGGCTCGCCGGTGACGGGCTCGACCGCTGACGACGCTGCCTCACCGGACGACGCCACCAGTGCCAGCAAGCCGTCGACGTACGCATGGTCGACACGCGGCGGCATCCTCATCGCACCGACTCCCGCTCGAAGGCACGGGCCGCGATCGGATGCATCGTCCAGCGTCGCGGCAGCCGTCGCACGAGCGGGTCGAGGGCACGCACCCCGCGGGCGAACCTGCGGTAGCGGCGCTCCTGCTGCTCGCTCCAGGGCAGCCCGAGGATCTCCCGGCCGCGCGCGGGCATCCCGCCGATGGTGACCAGCGCGCTCAGGGAGTTGATCGGCCGCTCGATCACGAACCACACCGGCGCGGGCACCTGCCGCGGCCGCGGCCAGCCCTTGGTGGCGTACCCGACGCCGTACGCCGCGGTGCGGTGTCGCACCAGCCGGTGGGCGAGCGCATCGTCCCAGTAGGCCTCGAACTCGGCCCATGTGCGCGGTGTCGATCGGGCACTCACGCCGTAGCGGGCGAACCAGGTCAGCGACTCACCGATGATCCGGTCCTTCTCGGCGTGGCTCAGCGGCCGGATGAACGTCTCGGCCGCTGTGACCATGTGTTCGACGAACGTGGCGTGGGCCCAGTAGTAGGTGTCGGGGTTGAGCGCGCTGTAGGGCTTCCCATCGGGCAGCTTGCCCTTGATGTGGGTGTGGAAGTCGCGCACCTGGCGGCCGGTGGCGTCCGGGTCCGGGCCGTAGACGGTGGTGAAGATCGGCGGGATGCTGCGCTGCAGCCGCGCCAGCGTCTCGGCGAACCACACCGAGTGGTCCTGCACGCCTTGGCCCAGTGACGGCAGCATGTTCTGCAGCACGGCCGCTCGCGGACCGAGGAGCGCCATCCGCTTGTCGGCGAACAGCTGCCAGGTCAGCGAGCCCAAGCCCAGCGGCAGCCCGCCCTCGGGAAGCTCCCGGCCGGTCTCTTGCGCGGTGAGCGACATGGGCTGATGATACATTGACACAGATTTGTTTCAATGGCTCGGAGGTGCGGATGACCACGACCGAGAACGTCGCGCTGCGCGACCCCACCGGACCCCGGCTGGGTGTCGTCCACCTCCTCCGCCTGAGGCGCGAGCCGGTCACCCACTCGAACTGGCTCCGCGAGCACTACGGCGAGGTCTACAAGATGCGGGTCTTCGGCATCGAGATGTACGTCGTCAGCGGCCCGGACGCCTTCGAGCAGGTCTTCGTCAACCGCGACAAGGTGTTCGCGAGCGGACCGGCCTGGTCGCACTTCATCGGCCCGTTCTTCCAGCGGGGGCTGATGCTGCTCGACTTCGACGAGCATCTGCACCACCGGCGGATCATGCAGCACGCGTTCGGCAACGACGAGCTGCGGCGCTACCACGCGCTGCTGGTGCCGCACCTGCGCCGCAACCTGGCCGCGTGGGAAAGCACCGAGAACCCGCTGCTGCAGCGGATGTTCAAGGACCTCACCCTCGACCTTGCGCTCGAGGTCTTCGTCGGCATCGAGCTCGACCCGGCCGAGCGGCGCCGGATCAACAAGGCCTTCATCAACGCCGTGCGCGCCGGTACCTCCATCGTCCGGCGCGACCTCCCGCGCGGGATCGGCCCCTGGTCGCGCGGGCTGGAGGCGCGCCGGGTGCTCGAGGAGTTCTTCTACGGCGCGCTGCCCGCGAAGCGACGTGACGGAGGAGACGACCTGTTCGCCCGGCTCTGTGTCGCCACCGACGACGACGGCAACGAGTTCAGCGACGCCGACATCGTCAACCACATGATCTTCCTGCTGATGGCGGCCCACGACACCACCACGACCACGATGACCTCCATGGCCTACCAGCTGGCCAAGCACCCCGAGTGGCAGGAGCGCTGCCGCGAGGAGGCGCTCGCGATGAGCGATCCGTCGTACGACGAGGCGATGGGGCTGACCCAGCTCGACCTGGTGATGAAGGAGTCGATGCGGCTGTGCGCGCCGGTGCCGTCGATCCCGCGCTCGGCCATTCGCGAGACGGCGATCTCGGGCTATCGGATCCCGAAGGGCGCGATCATCGCCTCCTCCCCCTACGGCAACCATTTCCTCGAGGAGGTCTGGCCCGACCCGATGCGGTTCGACCCCGGACGTTTCTCGCCCGAGCGTCGCGAGGACAAGGTGCACCGGCTGGCCTTCCAGGCGTTCGGCGCCGGGGTGCACAAGTGCATCGGCATGTACTTCGCGGGCATGCAGGTGCGGGCGGCGTTCCACGAGCTGCTGACGACGTACCGTTGGTCGGTGCCGGAGGGCTACGAGATGCCGATCGACATGGCCGCGCTGCCCGTCGCCCGTGACGGCCTCCCGGTCACGCTGGAGAGGCTGTGACCACCGGATGAGCGACGCCATCCTGGACGCCGCCCGCGACGTCTTCGAGCAGTACGGCGCCCGCCGCGCCAACGTCGACGACGTCGCTCGGGCAGCCGGCATCAGCCGCAGCACCCTCTACCGCGCCTACCCCAACAAGGAGGCGCTGCTGGCCGCCGTCGTGGAGCGCGAGACCAGCGCCTTCTTCGACGAGCTGGACCGGATCGCCGCCGACCTGCCGCCGCAGGAGGCGGTGATCGAGTGCTTCGTGCGGGGCATGTCGATGATGCGCGCCATCCCCGTGCTCGGCCGCCTTGCCCAGACCGAGCCCGAGATGGTCACGGGCATGGCCGACGGCGGCTCGATGATGCTGATCCACGCCGACCGCGTCGCCCGCACCCTGCGCCGCTCGGGTGCCCGGATGCCCGACGACGACCTGCACATGGTCGCCGAGCTCCTGCTCCGGCTGGCCTCGACATTCCTGCTCGACCGCGGCGGCAGCCTCGACGTCACCGACCCCGTGGCCGTCCGCGACTACGCCAAGCGCTACCTGTCGCAGCTCGTGGACTAGTAGGTCAGCGTCCTTCTGGCGTCGCCGTTGGTGGGAAGCGCCTGGATTGATCCCAGGTTTACCTGGGATCCCTGAGGTTCTCGGGTGTTGCGACGGCCCATAACGTCCCGCATCCCAGGTTTACCTGGGATCCCGACGGGGCTGGCAAGCTCAGGTCACGCAGGACCGACGACGGCGAGGATCTCGGGCTGGCCGAAGACCTCTGCCGCGATCTCCTGGACCTCTTCGAGGGTCACGCCGTCGATGCGGTCGATGACCTCGTCGATGCCGAGCAGGTCGTCGTAGACGAGCTCGGCCTTGCCGAGGCGCGACATCCGGGATCCGGAGTCCTCGAGGCCGAGCACCAGCCCGCCGCGGAGCTGTCCCTTGCCGCGCTCGAGCTCCGCCTCCGTGATGCCGTGGGCGGCCACCCGGGAGAGCTCGATCCGCACCGTGGACAGCACGTCGTCGAGCTTGCTGGGCAGACACCCGACCGAGACGCCGACGAGGCCCGAGTCGGCGTGGTGGGTCGAGAACGAGAAGACCGAGTACGCCAGGCCGCGGCGCTCCCGCACCTCCTGGAAGAGCCGGCTCGAGGTGCCGCCACCCAGCGCGGTGTTGAGCACACCCAGTGCGAAGCGACGGTCGTCGTTGCGTGGGAGGCCCTTCATCCCGAGCACCAGGTTGACCTGCTCGAACGGGCGGGTCGCCTCGACCACTCCCGGCCACACGTGAGGCGCGCGACGAGGCGCCCGCACCGGGTCGGGACCCTCCGCGCCGGAGAGGAAGTCGTTGCGGCCGAAGTACTTCTTCACCGCACGCACCACGGCCGCGTGGTCGAGGTTGCCAGCGACCGAGACGACCATGTTGGCCGCGCGATAGTGGCGACGGTAGAAGCGCATGATCTGGGCGCGGGTCAGGCTCTCGATCGACGCCACGGACCCGGCGATCGGGCGGCCGAGCGGCGAGTCGCTCCCCCACGCCTGCTCCGAGAACAGGTTGTGTACGACGTCGTCCGGGTCGTCGTCGTGCATCGCGATCTCGTCGAGGATCACGTCGCGCTCGGCCTCGACGTCCTCTGCCGTGATCACCGAGCTGGTGATCATGTCGCCGAGCACGTCGACCGCCAGCGACAGGTCCTCGTCGAGCACCCGGGCATGGAAGCAGGTGTACTCCTTGGCGGTGAACGCGTTGAACTCGCCACCGACCGCGTCGAGCGCGATCGAGATGTCCAGCGCGGACCGCTCGGTCGTGCCCTTGAACAGCAGGTGTTCCAGGAAGTGGGAGGCGCCGTGCAGCTTGGGGGTCTCGTCGCGCGACCCGACGCCCACCCAGACGCCGATGCTTGCCGAGCGGGTGCCCGCCATCTGCTCGGAGACCACGCGCAGGCCGCCCGGCAGCACCGTGCGGCGTACGCGCGAGGTGACCTGGCCGCCGTCGTCCTTGACGGTCAGCAGGGTGCGGGTCGATCCCACCTTCTGGGTGGAACCAGACAGCCGGCCCCGGGGTTCTGGTGGTCGAGTTGGACGCGAAGCGTCCGTATCGAGACCCGGGCCGGCCGTCTGGGACTGCTTGGTCACGAAGAGGTCACTCCTCGTCGGCCGCCTCGACGCTGTCGCCATCGGGGGCTGCGTCGGCGTCCGCATCAGCGGCCACCTCGTCCGAGGCGTCGTCCTCGACGACGGGGGTCAGCGACAGCTTGCCGCGGTCGTCGATCTCGGCGATCTGCACCTGGATCTTCTGTCCGACCGACACGACGTCCTCGACCGCGTCGACCCGCTTGCCGCCGGCGAGGGCACGGAGCTTGCTGATGTGCAGCAGGCCATCCTTGCCGGGCATCAGTGAGATGAAGGCACCGAAGTTGGTGGTCTTCACGACCGTGCCGAGGTAGCGCTCGCCGACCTCGGGCATGGTCGGGTTGGCGATCGCGTTGACCGCGGCACGGGCGGCTTCGGCCGCCTCGCCGTTGGTCGCACCGATGTAGACGGTGCCGTCGTCCTCGATCGACAGCGTGGCGCCGGTGTCGTCCTGGATCTGGTTGATCACCTTGCCCTTGGGCCCGATCACCTCGCCGATCTTGTCGACGGGCACTCGCACGGAGATGATCCTCGGCGCGTGGATCGACATCTCCTCGGGGGCGTCGATGGCCTCGGCCATGACGTCGAGGATCGCGATCCGGGCGTCCTTGGCCTGGTTGAGGGCCGACGCGAGGACCTCGGCGGGGATGCCGTCGAGCTTGGTGTCGAGCTGGAGCGCGGTGACGAACTCCCGGGTGCCGGCGACCTTGAAGTCCATGTCGCCGAACGCGTCCTCGGCACCGAGGATGTCGGTCAGGGCGACGTACTCGGTGGCACCGTCGACCTCACCGGAGATCAGACCCATCGCGATACCGGCCACCGACGCCCGCAGCGGGACACCGGCCTGCAGCAGCGACAGCGTCGAGGCGCACACCGAGCCCATCGAGGTGGAGCCGTTGGAGCCCATGGCCTCGGAGAGCTGGCGGATGGCGTAGGGGAACTCCTCGCGCG
>JALZCZ010000214.1 GCA_030862825.1 Actinomycetota bacterium
ACACCCGAGAACGTCAGGAAGAAACCGAGAACCTTCCGCCGCTGGGGCCTGTGAGCCCGCGGCTCAGGTCTCGCGCAGCACGGCCACGGTGCGGGGGCTCAGCTTGAGCTGCTCACCCATCGTCACCGGGGTGCCGACCTCGAGCTCGGGTTCGGTGGAGAGCACCACCTCGCCCGCGTGCACCCAGTCGTTGTCGGGCAGCTGCACGGTGACCGGGTGCTCGCCGGAGTGCAGCCAGAGCACGAACGACGCGTCCACCAGCTGCTCGCCGCGAGGGCCGGGGGAGCGCAGCGGCCGTCCTGAGACGAACATGCCGAGCGTGAGCAGCTCGGTGTCGTACCAGTCGTCGGCCGTCATCTCGCGGCCGGCGGGGTGCAACCAGGCGAGGTCCTTGGGGCCGCCGCGCATGGCGGGACGGCCCTCGAACCAGTGCCGCTGACGTAGCGCCGGGTGCTCCCGGCGCAGCCGCAGCGCCGCCTTGGTGATCTCGTAGACGTCGAGCCAGGCGTTGTCGGCCCGCCAGTCGGTCCACGAGGTCTCGTTGTCCTGGCAGTAGGGGTTGTTGTTGCCGCGCTGGGTACGGCCGCGCTCGTCGCCGGCGGTGATCATCGGTACGCCGTTGGACAGGCAGAGCGTGGCCATCATGTTGGCCGCCTGCCGGCGTCGCAGCGCCACGATGGACGGGTCGTCGGTCTCGCCCTCGACGCCGTAGTTGGACGACCGGTTGTTGTCGGTGCCGTCGCGGTTGTCCTCGCCGTTGGCCTCGTTGTGCTTCTGCTCGTAGCTGACCAGGTCGCGCAGGGTGAAGCCGTCGTGCGCGGTCACGAAGTTGATCGAGGCGTACGGCGACCGGCCGTCGTCGGCGTACAGGTCGGACGAGCCCGCCAGCCGGGTGGCGACGTCACGGATGCCGGAGGACTCGCCCCGCCAGAAGTCGCGGAGCTCGTCGCGGAACTGGTCGTTCCACTCGACCCACGGCGGCGGGAACTCGCCCACGCGGTAGCCGTCCATGGACGCGTCCCACGGCTCGGCGATCAGCTTCACGTGCCGCAGCACCGGATCCTGACCGATGGCGGCGAGCAGGTGGCAGTCCATGTCGACCTCGTGGTCGACACGCGTCAGGGCGGACATCAGGTCGAAGCGGAAGCCGTCGACGTGCATCTCGGTGACCCAGTAGCGCAGCGAGTCGAGGATCAGCCGCAGCGTGTGGGGGTCGGCGGCGTCGACCGTGTTGCCGCAGCCGGTCACGTCCCAGTAGGTGTCGTCGAAGGCCGCACCCGGCTCGGGCGACGCGACCCGCTTGTAGACACCGCGGTCGTCGAGACCGCGGAACGAGAGCGTCGGTCCGAGCGGCGCGGCCTCGGCGGTGTGGTTGTAGACGACGTCGAGCAGCACCTCGATCCCGGCGTCGTGGAAGGACTTCACCATGGCCTTGAACTCCGTGACCTGCTGCCCGCGGTCGCCCGAGGCCGCGTAGCCGTTGTGGGGTGCGAAGAAGCCGATCGAGTTGTAGCCCCAGTAGTTGGTCAACCCGCGGTCGACGACGGAGGGCTCGGAGGCGAACTGGTGGATCGGGAGCAGCTCCACGGCCGACACGCCGAGGTCCTTCAGGTAGTTCACGACCGCCGGCGACCCGAGACCGGCGTAGGTGCCGCGCAGTTCCTCGGGCACGCGGTCGTGCAGCACGGTCATCCCCTTGACGTGCAGCTCGTAGATGACGGTGTCGCGCCAGCGGTGCCGCAGCGGCTGCTCGCCTGCCCAGTCGAAACCGTCGTCGCGGACCACCACACTGCGGGGGACGTACGGCGCCGAGTCGAGCGTGCTCCGCTGGTCGGGGGCGGCGAGGTCGTAGCCGAAGATCGCCGGGTCGTTGCCCACCGACCCGCTGACCGCCCGCGCGAACGGGTCCAGCAGCAGCTTGTCGATGTTGAACCGCAGGCCGGCGTCGGGCTCCCACGGGCCGTCCATGCGGTAGCCGTAGCAGGTGCCGGGCGCGACGCCCGGGATCGCGCCGTGCCAGATGCCGAGCGTCTGCTCGGTCAGCTGATGGCGGGTCTCGGCGCCGTCGCCGTCGAAGAGGCACACCCAGGCGATGGTGGCGTTGGGCGCGTGGACCGCGAAGTTCGTCGACTCTTCCGACCAGGTCGAGCCGAGGGGGTAGTTGCGACCGGGCCAGACAGAAGCACGGTCACCGAGGTTGCGCCACAGCCCGGGAGTCACGGGAGGCATTGTTCCCCAGGCGTGTGCGGCGCGTCTCCCTGCCCGGGCCTGCTGCGCGCCGGCCAGAACGCACGGTGGCGGCGTTGCCGTCGCTCGAGAGACGAATCAAGCCTGCCCTCGCTCCGGCGCCTTGCCATCCCAGGACCTGGACGACGCTCGCTGCGGCCCTGGATGGAGAGACGCGCCCTGAGCGCGGCACAATGCGGAGTCGAGACCCGCCCACGATGGGAGCATCCATGGAGTTCGTACGCCTCGAGGTCGCCGACGGAGTCGGCACCATCCGCCTGGACCGGCCGAAGATGAACGCGCTCAACGTCCAGGTCCAGGAGGAGATCCGGGCCGTGGCCGCCGAGGCGACCGATTGCGACGACGTCAAGGCGGTCGTGGTGTACGGCGGGGAGCGGGTCTTCGCGGCGGGGGCGGACATCAAGGAGATGGCCGCCATGTCCTACACCGACATGGTCAAGCGCTCCGGGGCACTCCAGTCGTCCCTCACGGCGGTCGCCCGGATCCCGAAGCCTGTGGTCGCGGCGATCACCGGCTACGCGCTGGGCGGCGGCTGCGAGCTGGCGCTCTGTGCGGACTTCCGGATCGCGGCCGACAACGCGACGCTGGGCCAGCCCGAGGTCCTGCTCGGGATCATCCCCGGCGCCGGCGGCACCCAGCGGCTCACCCGGCTGGTCGGTCCGAGCAAGGCCAAGGACATCATCTTCAGCGGGCGGTTCGTGCCGGCCGACGAGGCGCTGGCGATCGGGCTGGTCGACCGGCTGGTCCCCGCGGAGGCCGTCTACGACGAGGCGGTCGCGTGGGCCGGGCAGTTCTCCGGCGCGGCGTCGTACGCTGTCCGAGCGGCCAAGGAGAGCATCGACCGAGGGGTCGAGGTCGATCTCGAGACCGGTCTCGAGATCGAGAGACATCAGTTCGCTTCTCTGTTTGCGACCACCGACCGAGCCATCGGTATGCGATCCTTCATCGACAACGGGCCGGGTAAAGCAGAGTTCGAAGGACGGTAGGGGATGGCTGGCGAGGCGCCGGGCAAGAAGATGGACCGAACGAGCACGTGGTCCGACGCGGACAAGATCCGCACGATCGTGGCGCGCCTGGTCTGGCTCGTCTTCGTCATCTGCGCCCTCGCCCTCGCCGTGGCGGCTCTGCTCTACGCGATCGAGGCCGAATCGACGAACAACCTGGTCAGCTTCTTCTACAACCTCGCCGACACCGTGGACCTCAACTTCTTCGGCCTCCATGACCCGATCCGGGAGTTCCGCACGGACGGCAGGGTCGACGAGCAGAAGACCGCGCTGTTCAACTACGGCATCGGCTCGATCCTCTACCTGATCGTGGGCCGGATCGTGGAGAAGCTGATCCACCCCTGAGCGAACCGTCGAGGGCCGGTGTGACCCCACCGACGTTGTGAGATTGTCCACCGCGGACGGGTGTCGCGACCCTGGTGACTCGGCGGTAACCTGCCAAACGCCGCCGGCCCGACCTTGGGCTGGCCACACGAGAGCACAGGAGGGGCCGTCCCAGGCCACACCACCATGAACATTGTTGTCTGTGTGAAGTACGTGCCCGACGCAACCGCTGATCGGCGGTTCGAGGACGACAACACGGTCGACCGCGTGGGCGTCGACGGGCTGCTGTCGGAGCTCGATGAGTACGCCATAGAACAGGCGCTGCAGCTCAAGGAGAAGTCCGAGAACCCCGAGGACACCAAGGTGACCGCGCTCTGCGTGGGACCCGAGAAGGCGGCGGACGCCGTCCGCAAGGCGCTGCAGATGGGGGCCGACGAGGGTGTCCACGTGACCGACGACGCGATCGCCGGCTCGGACGCCATCGCGACGTCGCTCGTGCTGGCCGAGGCGATCAAGAAGATCGGGCAGGCCAACGGTCTGGCGGACCTGGTGCTGTGCGGCATGGCCTCGACCGACGCCTCCATGAGTGTGGTGCCCGCGATGCTGGCCGAGCGGCTGGACCTGCCGCAGGTGACCTTCGCGTCCGTGATCGAGTCGCAGGGCGACCAGGTGCGGGTCAAGCGCGACGGCGACACCGCGACCGAGGTGATCGGCGGCACCATGCCGCTCGTGCTGTCGGTGACCGACCAGTCCGGCGAGGCACGCTACCCGTCGTTCAAGGGGATCATGGCCGCCAAGAAGAAGCCGGTCGCGACCTGGTCGCTGAGCGACCTGGGCGTCGACTCCGGGCAGGTGGGCCTCTCCGTGGCCTGGTCGCAGGTCTCCGCGACCAACGAGCGTCCCCCGCGGACCGCCGGCGAGATCGTCAAGGACGAGGACGGGTCGGGCGCCACTGCGCTGACCGAGTTCCTGGCCTCCAAGAAGTTCATCTGAGCTCCGGGTCGATTCCGGATAGGGAGAAGCGAACATGTCTGAAGTACTGGTACTCGTCGACCACGTCGACGGCGCCGTCAGCAAGCCCACCCTGGAGCTGCTCGCCCTGGCCAAGCGCCTCGGTGAGCCGTCGGCCGTCTTCATCGGCGGCTCCGACCAGGCCTCGGGCGCGGCCGAGCGGCTGAAGAAGTTCGGCGCCGAGAAGGTCTACGTCGTCGACGACGCGGAGATCAAGGGCTACCTCGTTGCCCCCAAGGCCGAGGCGCTGCAGCAGCTCGTCGAGAAGACCTCGCCGGCCGCCGTGCTGGTCGTCTCCAACTTCGAGGGCAAGGAGATCGCCGGTCGCCTCGCGATCAAGACCGGCTCCGGCCTGATCACCGACGCCGTCGACATCTCCGACAGCGGCGAGACCACCCAGAGCGTCTTCGCGGGCGGCTACACCGTGACCGCGAAGGTCACCCAGGGCACGCCGATCATCACGGTCAAGCCCAACTCCGCCACCCCGGAGGAGACCGAGGGCGCCGGCACGGTCGAGGAGTTCTCCGCGACCATCTCCGACTCCGCGAAGAAGGCGCAGATCGTCGCCTCGGAGCCGCGCAAGTCGACCGGTCGTCCCGAGCTCACCGAAGCCGCCATCGTGGTCTCCGGTGGCCGCGGCACGGGCGGGAACTTCGAGCCCATCGAGGGCCTGGCCGACTCACTCGGCGCGGCCGTGGGTGCCTCCCGCGCCGCGGTCGACTCCGGCTGGATCCCGCACACCATCCAGATCGGCCAGACCGGCAAGACGGTCTCGCCGCAGCTCTACATCGCGGCCGGCATCTCCGGTGCCATCCAGCACCGCGCAGGCATGCAGACCTCGAAGACCATCGTCGCGGTCAACAAGGACGAGGAGGCCCCGATCTTCGAGCTGGTCGACTTCGGTGTCGTGGGCGACCTCAACACCGTCCTGCCCGCTGCCACGGAGAAGATCATTTATCGTTATTGGTGTACGAAAGAGTAATTCACGGTGAAATTTGTGTTAATTTTTTTCGGGTTAGATT
>JALZCZ010000238.1 GCA_030862825.1 Actinomycetota bacterium
GGTGGTCGTCGACGAGCTCGACCAGGGCCGGGTCGTCGCGCCGGAGGTCGAGTGACAGCACCACCTCCGCCAGCGGACTCTCCACGTCGGGCGCGAACAACGACTGCTCGTCCGAAGCCAGCGGGACGGCCCGGGCACAGCTGACCATGACCCGACCGGTCTCCCCCGGTGCGAGATCGTCGCGGGTCGACTCCAGGGTCACGAAGTCGTTGAGCAGCAGTGTCTGTCGGTACGGCGCCCCGGTGGCCACCTCGAGCACGCCGGCCGGACCGCCCAGGGCCGGTAGCGCGGCGAGCGGATCGGTCAGCTCGTGGTCGCCGATCCTGGCGCTGAACACGAAGTCACCGGGGCGACGTCGGGAGCGGTCGCCGCTCACCAGGAGGACGAGAGGACGTGCACCGGTCACCGTGACCTCGAAGTCCAGCTCGACCGGACCTCCGGCGAGGCCGCTGGTGTGGGTAACGCGGAATCCCACCCGGGCGGTCAGGTCTCCCGAGCCGAGCTCGACGGCGGGGCCGGGCGCGTCCGTCATCCTTCGGCCTCCTGCGTCAGTTGAAGCGGATCCTGACCTTCGCGTTGCGGCGGGTGAGGACGGAGTCCGTCGCCGTCACCGTCACGCGGCCGGTGAACGCGGCGGGGCGGGTCACCGTGACCGTCACGCCCGGAGCGGCCGGGCCCGTCCTCGGCGGAGTGACGGTCACGCCGGCCGCGGCCGCAGCCGCGTCGACGGTCCAGTCCACCACGCGCCCACCGGGGAGCGCATCCACCGAGACCGTCGTCGTGGTGGTCCCGGGCGGCACCGTCGGCTGAGCGGCTCGCATGTTCCGCAGCGCGACCGGTGCGACCGTGACGTTGCCGTCGGCCCGCCGGTTGCCGTAGATCGTGTCGGCTGCGCGGATCCTCGCCCGGCCGGCCGCGAGACCCGCCCGCAGGGTCGCCGCTGCCGGAGGGATCGACGGGTTTCCCGCGGTGAACGTGACCCCTCCCGACAGCACCGTCCAGGTCACGGTTCGGCCCGCGACGGTCGTCGTCGCCGTCACGGTTGCCGTGGCGACCCCGTCGGCGGCCAGTGCCGTCGCGCCGAGGGCCGTCGGGGTCGCCACGATCGCCGTGAGCACGATCAGCGGTGGGCCGAGGTACGGCTCCGCGGGCGGAGTCGAGGCGACGCCGCCGAACCGGTGGTGGCTGCTGAACCCGAAGGCGCCCGGCGTTCCGACGAGTGACCGGATGTGCTGGCCGTCCGCCAGCACGTCGCTGGTCACGGTGCCGGCGCCCTGCCACGACGAGTACACGAACCGCTGCCGGTAGATCAGCCGTCGAGGTAGCTGGGGCACACCCGGCCCGACGAACCGGTTCACGTCGATCGCGGGCCGGCCGTCGGCGACGTTGAAGTCGTTGAAAGTCGTGATGAGCTGGTCGAACCACGCGTTGGCCGGCACCGCGAGGTTCAGCAGGAAGCCAGGGTTGAACCCTCTGTTGGGCGGCCGGACGTTGAAGTCGTCGCGGTTGCCTGTGATCAGCTCTCCCACGATCCGCGTCAGCGGCGGATGCAAGGAGTCCGAGGTGGCGAACACGATCTCGTTGACGACGCCGTAGCGGCGGGCGGACGGACCGGCGAAGTTCAGGGCCGACACTCGGGTCGGCACGGCGTTCACCGTCAGGTCCGCCATCAGAGCGGCGGGCCCGGAGGTCGATGGCATGGTCTCGTCGAGCAGGGCACCCGTCCGGGCTTCCGCGATGCGTAGTCCGAGGTCGCCGGTGGGACTCCCGGGCCGGACGGCCGTGCCCGCCAGCGACGCGCCGAGTGCCCGCCGGAACCGCAGCTTGATCGCCCGGCCGGCCGGCGCCGTCGTGGCCAGCACCTGGGCGGAGTTGCCGGCGATCCCGTTCCGGTTCGGTTCGGCCGAGTTGGCGGGGGGTGTGCCGGGAACCAGGCTGGGCACCGCAACGAGCGCCGGCACAGCGTTGTAGTGCGCCTCCAGGACCTGGACCAGCAGGATCGCCACGGTGTCCGCGAAGTCAGCAGGGTTGGCCGCCAGGGCAGCGCGCACCGTGAACGACGCACCGCCGGTGACGGTACCGTGCGGCGGATGGGCAGCGCGCACCCTGACCGTCCGGCCCGCGCCGATCACGCTCACGCCGACCGGAGGCGCGCTCCCGGGACTGACGGTCCAGGTCAACGGCGGGAACAGCGGGATGCCCAGGGTGAGCGAAGCACTCGCGCGGATGTCGGGGCCACCCACCCCGAGCTCCAGCCTCGACGGGGTCACCCGGATGACGCGCCTCCCCCTGCCCCGCCTGCGCAGGAACCTGATCAGCACGATGAGCAGGACCAGGATGAGCAGGACCAACGCGACCGCGACGACGCCGATGATCACCACGACCACCCACGGGGCGACGGTGATGCCCAGGGCGAGCAGGATCGCCGTCACCGTGCCCATCAACGTAGGCGCGACGAACAGCACGATCGCTCCGACCACGAAGAAGAAGAGCAGGATCGTCTGCAAGGCCGGCAGCACGATCGGTCCGGGTGGCGGCTTGATGATGATCGGGCCGGACAGCGACGGCGGCGTGAACACGCCGACCGCTCCTCGCAGCGCGCTCCCGATGTCGGCGAGCCCGGCGACCAGGTTGCGCACGAAGCTTCCGATGAACTCGCCGATCCGGGTGACCGCACCGACCGCGAAGTCGATGACCGCGTCGATGGGCCGCTGGACCAGCTGCCGAACCGAGTCGACCACGTTCTGCAGCGCCCGGCCGACCGTCCGGATGATCGAGCCCACCGTCAGGGCGAGGTTCGCCACCAGCCGCACCAGCCCGTCGAGGATCCGGGTGACCACCGACCGGATCCGGGCGAGGATCGCCACCAGTCGCGCGAGCACACCCGCGAAGATCCGCCCGCCGACCCCCCTGATCACCGACAGCGTGGCGGCCAGTCCTCTGGCGGAGACCGTCTCGAACGACGTGACGATCAGCGTGCTCACCCGTACGGCGTCGGCCAGGACGAGGTCGTCGTCCAGATCGCCCGGCTGCCCGGCTCCCGCCCCTCCTCCCCCGGTGCCGCCGGTCGAGAGCACCTCGAGGTGCTGGTCGCGGTTCTGCTGGAGCTGCCTGACCACCACGCGCCGCGCGTCGTCGATCCGCGCATGGATGAAGCGCTCGACCCGTCGCAGCACCGGGGCGACGGCGACGGCGAGCACGGCCCGCATCGCGGTCGAGGCGAGCCTCACCGTGTTGCGCAGTACGGCGATGGCGGTCGCGATCATGTGCCGGATGGCTCCGCCGACGCCGCGGAGGGCGTTCGTCGCGGCGGCGAGGGATATCTGGAGCACCGACGTCACCACCTGCACGCCAGCGGCCGTGACCGCTCGCACGACGGTGAGGACTTTGGCCAGTGCCTGGTTGACGAGTGCCGTCCCCCGACCGAGCATCGCGACCGCCTGCGCCCGGATCTCCGCGATCCCGGGGATGTCCGGCAACGAGACGGAACCGATCAACCCTGCGATCTGAGTCCCGATGGCCGCGACGCGGCTCTGCACCGCCGCGATCGCCGTCGTGGCCAGCGCATCGACCAGGGCGGTCACCTGGACGGCACGGGCCGTCAGACTCGCGACCAGCCCGGCGACCACCGACTGCACGGTGGCGATCGCGGCCGTCGCGGCACCCGCCAGCTGCGCCGCCTGGCCGAGCACGATGCCCTGGAACATCGCGATCGCCGACGTGAGCAGTCCCGAGATGGTTGCCCGCACCTGGCCCAGGACCGCCGTGGTCTGCTGTCTGCGGGTCGACGCGATCGAGGTGGCCTGCCGCTCCTTGCTCGCGTAGTCGGCCTCGATCGCCTGGGCATGTCGTCCGCCTCGTCGCTGGCCGTCGGCAGCGGGCACAGCGGGCGCCCTGGCGGCGGCGCCGGGTGCCGGCGCGATGGCGGTCTCGGCCACGACGGGCGGTGCCGGCTCGGGCGACTCCAGCGCTCCCTGGCCGGCCGCAACGACCGGCGCTGTCGAGACCTGACCGGGCGCCGGTGCGGTCACAGCCCGGGTCGCCGGCTCGGCAACAGCTGCGGGGCGTACGGCGTCGGTGGGCCGAATGGCCGGAGCACGCACCCTCGGTGCCGGCGCCGGCGGCGTCCTCGCCGGCGCTGCGACCCGGGAGTTGGGGGTGCCGGGTGCAGGACGCGCTCCCAGCAGGGGATGCGA
>JALZCZ010000266.1 GCA_030862825.1 Actinomycetota bacterium
CGTCGAAGACCACGCCCTTGCCGAAGATCGGCGTCATGAACGGGTACGCCGACGCCTGGTCGAGCACCTGGTCGGGCGCCCGGAAGAACTGCTCGTTGGCCTCGGCGCCGCTGACCATCACCACCTCACGGTCGGCCAGCCGGAACCGGCCGATGTCGCCGCACTCGTCGCGCACCCGCTGCAACAGGCCGATCGGGTCGACTCGCAGCTCGGCGAGGTGGCCCCAGTCATCGGCAGAGCCGTCGTCGGGGACGGCGTACGAGACCTCGGGGATGGTGTTCTCGATCATGCGTCCTCCACGGGAGCTTCGGGGGATACCTCGACCAGGTTCAGGTGCACGCCACGAGGCGCGCTGACCACCGTGGTGACCGCGTCGGCGATCGCCGTCGGCTTCATGAAGTGGGGATGCCGGGCAAGGCCGAAGCGCACCCATTGGTTGAGCACGAACGCCGCGTCGTCGGGATCCCAGTCGGCGCCCATCTCGCTCCAGGTCGGCCCGGGCCGGACCACGCTGGCGCGCACGCCTGTGCCCTCGAGCTCCATCTGCAGCGACGCGACCATCCCCTCGAGCCCCCACTTGCCCGAGGAGTACGCCGCCATGAACGGGCGGGGGCGGACCGCGGTGTCGGACGAGATGAAGACGACGTCGCCGCGACGACGCTCGACCATGGCCGGCACGAACGCGCGCACGAGACGGTGCGCGCCGACCACGGTCAGGTCGAGCTCGGCCGCGAACCGCGACGGCTCGACCTCGACGATCGCGCCGGGCGCTACCGCTCCGGCGTTGGACACCACGACCTCGACGTCGCCGAGGTCCGAGGTGACCTTCTCGGCGAAGGCCGAGACCGACTCGTCGTCGGTCAGGTCGAGCGGGTGGCTCACGGCCTCACCACCGGCGTCGCGGATCTGCGCTGCGACGTCCTCGCACCGGTCCATCCGGCGCGCACCCAGGGCGACCGGGTGACCGGCCGCCCCCAGTGCCAGCGCGGTCGCCGCGCCGATGCCGGACGAGGCGCCGGTGACGACGGCGGGCCGGCGATCCGGCTGGGCGTACTTGTCGCTCATCGCGCCGTCACCTTCGCGGGCATCGACGCGAAGCCGCGCACGTTGACGGAGTGGACCCGGACGCTGCGGTCGTGGTCCACCTCGACCGACCGGACCCGCTCGACGAGGGCGGTGAGCGCGACGCGCGCCTCGAGCCGGGCCAGGTTGGCGCCGAGGCAGAAGTGCCGGCCGCCGCCGAACGAGAGGATCTGCGACAGCTCGGCCTGGTCCCGGGAGATGTCGTAGTCGTCAGGACGGCTGAAGACGCGCTCGTCGCGGTTGGCCGAGCCCAGGCACAGCAACAGCTTCGAGCCCTGCGGTGCGACGGTGCCGTGCAGCTCGACATCGCGGAGCAGGTAGCGCGCCAGGAGCTGGCTGGACGTGTCGTAGCGCAGCGTCTCCTCGATCCACGGGTTCACGAGGTCGGCGTCTGGTCCGGCGAAGACCCTGGCGAGCTGGTCGGGGTGGCGGGTGAGGTGGAAGAGCGCGTGGCCCAGCAGCTTGGTCGTCGTCTCGTTGCCCGCCACGACCATCAGGAAGAGGAACGCGATGACATCGTCGTCGGTCAGTCGGTCACCGTCGATCTCCGCCTGGACCAGCGCACTCGTCAGGTCGTCACTCGGCCGGCGCCGCCGCCGCGCGACCATCTCCTGGTAGTAGGCGACCAGCCACATCGAGGCCTCTGCGCCGGCGGGCGGCACGTCGTAGAGGCCGTCCTCGCGGTGCACCACGATGTCGGCCTGGCGGCGTACCTCGGCCCGGTCCTCCTCGGGGACGCCCATCATCTCGGAGATGACGTCCATCGGGAGCTTGCCGGCGAAGTCGGCGATCCAGTCGAACTCCCCTCCGTCCTGGGCCGTCTCCAGGCATTCGCCGAGGTAGCGGTCGGTCAACGCCTGGATCCGGGGCAGCAGGTCGTGCACCCGGCGCGGGGTGAAACCGCGGGAGACCAGCGAACGCAGGCGGTTCTGCCGCGGCGGGTCCATGCCGAGGATCGACATCACCTTGTGAGCATCGGGCCCCCAGGCCGACTTCTCGATCGCGACCCCCCACGAGTTCGAGTAGGTGCCCTCGGTGCGGAACGCCTCGGCGATGTCGGCGTGCCTCGTGAGCGCCCACAGGTCGAGGTCCGGGTTGTGGTGCAGAGGCTCCTCGGCGCGCAGCCGCGCATAGACGGGGTAGGGATCCTCCTGGAACGCGTAGTCGTAAGGGTCGAACACGAGCGGCTCGGTCGTGCTGGTCGTCATGCGTTGCCCTTCATGATCACGGCGACGACCGCGTCGAGCCGGTCGCCCATCTCGGAGTAGCTGGTCAACCCCATCCCGGCCTGGAGCAGGGCACCCGAGAACGCCAGCCCGAGGGTCTCCAGCAGCACCGGGTCGGCATCGTCGCCCAGTGCCTGGCGGAAGCGGTCGAGGAAGTGCCCGCCGATCCGCAGCCGGAGCCGCTCGACATCCGGATCCGTCGAGAGCAGCGAGGTGGTGGCGGACGCCGCCAGCTCCGGCTGTGCCTCGAGCAGGCCGACCAGGTGGTGGGTCACGTGCCGCAACCGCGCGAGTGCCGTCCTCCCCACCGGGGGAGTGGCGTCGTCGGTCGCCAGCACCCGCCAGAACAGCTCCGCGAACAGGTGGTTCTTCGACGCGAAGTAGGTGTACGCCGTGGCCGTCGCGACACCGGCGCGACTCGCGACCGTACGCATCGTCAACGCCTCGTGCCCGACCAGCCGGAGCTCCTCGGCTCCGGCCGCGAGGAGCCGCTCCACGGTCTCCGCCTGCCGGGGGTTGACCCCGCGGCGCGGAAGACTGGACACCTGGTTGGACACCTGTCCAACCTAGAACACGTTGCAGTTTTCTGCAACACTCCTGTCTAACGCGTCCTCTGCGACGCGCACCACGGTGCGAGATTTTGGCGTGGCGTGCGTCACTTCGCTGGGCGTTCCTCGTTCGTTGGTCATGGAGGGCTCAATGTTTCAAACCCGGTTTCGACACGGTCGCACGACAGGCCTCGGCGTCCTCGCGGTCACCGCGGCACTGGTCATGGCGGCCTGTGGCTCGCAGCTCGATCCCGACGAGGTGGTCGGCCTGAGCGCACCCGGCTCGGGCACCTCGGTGGCGCCGGACGGCAGCGTGGTCGACCCCGGCACCGTGCCCGGGACCGACCCCACCGTGCCCGGCACCGACACCGGCACCGATACCGGCGCCGACACCCCACGGACCGGTGACCAGGGCGGCGCGGAACCGCCCCCCGGGGGCACCGAGGACAACGAGGCCGACGGCGGGGTGCAGGCGGGGTCCTGCGAGGGGTTCGACAACAACCAGACCGGTGTCACCGCCGACACGATCACGCTCGCGAACATCTCGGACATCTCCGGACCGGTGCCCGGCATCTTCGAGGCCGCGCAGCAGGGCACCCGGGCCTTCATCGAGTACTTCAACTCCAGCCAGGACCTCTGCGGCCACAAGCTCGCGGTGGAGCTCCTCGACAGCCGCGCCGACGCGGGTGCCGACCAGCAGGGCTACGCGACCGCCTGCGACAAGGCCTTCGCTGCCGTCGGGTCCATGGGGGCCTTCGACTCCGGTGGTGCCGCCACCGCTGCCGGCTGCGGGCTTCCGGACCTTCGGTCGACCTCGACCACGCCCGAGCGCAACAAGTGCGCCACCTGCTTCAGCGCCCAGGCGGTGACACCCCACCTGATCCCGTCGGCGGTGCCGAAGTTCTTCCTGAAGGAGTACAGGGACGCGGCCGAGAACGTCGGCTTCCTCTACATCAACGCCGGCGCCGCGGCCCCCAACGCGCAGTTCCAGAAGAACGCCTGGGTCAAGGCCGGCTGGGGCGTGAAGTACTTCCAGGGCATCGACGTGGCCGAGTTCAACTTCGCCCCCTACGTCCAGCAGATGAAGGACAAGGGGGTGAAGATGGTCGTCTACCTGGGGCCTTACCAGAACACCGTGAAGATCCAGCAGGCCATGCAGCAGCAGAACTTCGAAGCGATGTTCATGCAGGACCCGACCATCTACGACCAGGGCTACGTCGACCAGGCGGGCAGCCTCGGGGACGGCTCGTTCGTGTACGCGACGACCGAGCTGTTCACCTCGAACAATCCAGAGATGAAGCTCTACCGGGCGTGGCTCGACCAGGTCAGCCCGGGGGCCGACCCCAACTTCTACGGCCTCTACGCCTGGTCCGCCGCCCGGCTCTTCGTGGAGACGGCGGTCAAGCTGGGCGGTGACCTGACCCGCGCGTCGATGGTGGCCGAGCTGAAGAAGGTCAAGGACTGGACGAGCAACGGGATGCACGCACCCCAGCAGGTGGGCACCAAGGTCACTGCCAACTGCATCAAGATGATCCAGCTCAACGGCGGATCCTGGAAACAGGTGTCGCCCGGCGACTACATGTGCGAACCGCTCATCAACGGCTCCTGAGGACTGAGCCATGGACAAGCTGATCGCCTACGGGCTCCCCGGCCTCTTCACCGGGGCGGCGTACGCCATCGCGGCCAGCGGCCTGGTGCTGACCTACACCACGACGCGGGTCTTCAACATCGCGCACGGTGCCTTCGGCATGGTGATGGCCTTCATCTTCTGGGACTTCAGTGAGCGTCAGGGGCTGCCGATCTGGCTCTCGATGGTGCTCGTGCTGCTCGTGGTGGCGCCGCTGACCGGCATGTTCGTGCAGCGGTTCGTCACCCGTGGCCTGGGCGAGGCTCCGGTCGGCGTCGGGCTGGTCGTCACCGTCGGGCTGTTCGTCGGTCTGATCGGCCTCGCGCAGCAGATCTGGCCGCCCGATGCCAGATTCGTGCCGCCCTTCTTCCCGGAGACCAGCTACGACGTGGGCCCGGCCGTGATCACCGCGCACCAGCTGATCACGATCCTGTTGTCCCTCCTCGTGGCCGTCGGCCTGTGGTCGTTGCTGAACCGGACCCGGATCGGGACCGCGATGCGGGCATCGGTGGACAACCCTGAGCTGCTGCGTCTCTACGGCGGCAAGCCCGACCGGGTGGCCGCCCTGTCGTGGGCGATCGGCATCTCGCTCTCCGCCCTGGCTGGCATCTTGCTGGCCTCGGTCGTGGGGCTGGACTACTACCAGCTCACGCTGCTGGTCATCAACGCGTACGCCGCCGCCATGGTCGGCCGCCTGCGCAGCCTGCCGCTCACGTTCGCTGGCGCGATGGGACTGGGCCTGCTCGACTCCTTGGCGCTGGGTTACATCCCGCCCGACAGCGCCTTCGCCGACGTACGCCCCGTGATCCCTGCCCTGTTCCTGTTCGCGGTGATCATCCTGATGCCGCAGGCCCAGCTCCGCATCGGCCAGGTCAAGGGCCTCGTCTCCGCGCCGGTGCCGACGATCATGCGGATGCTGACGTCGGGCACCGTCTTCCTGTTCGTGATGCTGGCGCTGCTGATCGGCATGTCGGAGACGAGCCTGCTGCGGGCGGGCACCGCCGCGACGTTCGCGATCGTGATGCTGTCGCTGGTGCTGCTGACCGGCTACGGCGGGCACGTGTCCTTGGCGCAGCTCAGCTTCGCGGGCGTGGGCGGCTTGGCCTACGCCAAGCTCGATGAGCCCAACCTCTACGGGCTGCTGGTCGCCTCGCTGATCGCGGCAGCGGTCGGCGCGCTGGTCGCGCTGCCGGTGCTGCGGCTGACCGGGCTCTATCTCGCGCTGGCGACACTGGCCTTCGCGGTGCTGATGGACAAGCTGGTCTTCCAGGCCGACTTCGCCTTCGGCTACGGCGGCACCCTGGGTGCCGAGCGGCTCTCGATCCTGGGACGGCAGATCAACTCGACCGACGGCTACGTGTTCACGATGCTCGTCTTCTTCGTGCTGATGGGTATCGGGCTGCTGATCCTGCGACGCGGCGCGCTCGGCCGGGTGCTGATCGCGATGCGCGACAGCCCGGCCGCCTGCGGCACCCTCGGGCTCGACATGCGCTGGTTCCGCGTCGGCCTGTTCGGCCTCTCGGCCGGAATGGCCGGTCTGGCCGGTGCGCTGTACGCCGGGCTGCGCGGCAGCGTCGGCGCCGCCGACTTCTACTCGTTCAGCAGCCTGACCCTGCTGCTCCTCGCCGTGGTCTTCGGTGTCACCTCGGTGACCGGGGCCGCGCTCGGCGGCCTCGGGCTGATGCTGCTGCCGGTGATGCAGTCGGATCATCCGTCGATCGCCGGCCTGATCTTCGCGATCATCGGCTTCGGCGCGGTCGCCCTCGGGCGCGACCCCAACGGGCTGGCCAACCACCTCTTCCGGCTGGGCCGCTGGATCCGGGTCAGAGCCACCGAACAGCTCAGACAGAGCCTGCCCGACCTGCCATCCACCCAAGGGAGAGCACAGGGAAAGCGGCGCGCGGACGGGACTTCCGACCAGATCGAGGTCACCGAGGAGGTGCCTGTCCATGTCGCTCCTTGAGGTCGACGACGTCGTCGTCCAGTTCGGCGGGGTCACCGCGGTCGACCACGCCTCCTTCACAGCCGAGGCCGGCGAGATCACCGGCCTGATCGGACCCAATGGCGCGGGCAAGACGACCTGCTTCAACGTGATCAGCGGGCTCCAGAAGCCCACGCACGGCCGGGTCCGCTTCGACGGCCACAACTTCACACACACCCCCGTGCACCGACGCGCGAAGCGCGGTGTGGGGCGCACCTTCCAGCGGCTGGAGGCGTTCGGCTCCCTCACCGTCCGCGACAACGTCCGGGTCGCGCTCGACATCCACCGAGGCATGCTCGGCCTGCTGCGCCCCGGGGCCGCCGACATCGACGAGCTGCTGGAGCGGGTCGGGATCGCGGAGTACGCGCACGACCGCGCCGACTCCATCCCGACCGGCACCGCGCGGCTCCTCGAGCTCGCCCGGTGCCTGGCGTCGGAGCCCAAGCTGCTGCTCCTCGACGAGCCGTCCTCGGGCCTCTCCGAGATCGAGACCCACGCGTTCGGCGAGCTGCTGCGCGACCTGGCCGACGAGGGCCGCGGGATCCTGATGGTCGAGCACGACATGGGGCTGGTGATGACGGTCTGCCACACGATCCGAGTGCTCGACTTCGGAAGGGTGATCGCGACCGGCAGTCCGGCCGAGGTCCGCGGCGACCCGCTCGTGCAGCAGGCCTATCTCGGCTACTCCGATGACGCACACGACCACACTCACCACGGGGCCGGCGACCAGACCCGCACCGACCTGGTGCCGATCGAGGACACCGCGGTCATCCCCACCATCAGCCCTGCAACGAGCCGGGGAGCGACCGAGGGAGTGACCCGATGAGCGTGCCGATCCTGGAGATCGTCGACCTGCACGCCGCCTACGGGCGGATCGAGGTGCTGCGCGGCGTGAACCTGACCGTGCCCAAGGGTGCCGTGATGGCGCTGCTCGGCCCCAACGGCGCCGGCAAGTCCACCCTGGTCAAGATCATCAGCGGGCAGAAGAAGGCCACCAGCGGCGACATCCACCTCGCCGGCGTACACCTCAAGGGCGCCACGCCCGAGGACCTGGCGCGGGTCGGGCTGTGCACGGTGCCGGAGGGACGCTCGGTCTTCCCCAACCTGACCGTCCAGGAGAACCTCTCCCTGATGTCGTACGCCGGCGTGCCGGCCGAGGCGGTCCTGGAGACCGCCTTCACCTACTTCCCGCGGCTGCGCGAGCGGCGCCACCAGCTAGCCGGCACCATGTCCGGCGGCGAGCAGCAGATGCTCGCCATGTCCCGTGCCCTCGCCTCCGACCCGGCCCTGCTCCTGCTCGACGAGCTGTCCATGGGCCTCGCCCCGTTGATCGTCGACGAGCTCTACGAGACCGTTGCCGAGATCGCCTCTACCGGTGTCTCCATCCTCTGCATCGAGCAGTTCGCCCGCACAGCCCTACGGGTCTCCGACTACGCCGCCGTGATGACCAACGGCCGCGTGCTCGCCACCGGCGAACCCGCCGAGATCCTCGAGACCATGTCCGACGTCATCCTCGGAGGTGCCGCATGAAGCGGTCGACCAGACTCATCGCCACCACGTTCGCCACCGGCCTGGTGGCCGCCGTGCTGCCCTTCGGCTCGGCCCTCGCCGACGACCCCACCGAGTCGCCCGACCCGTCCGAGGAGCCGTCGGAGACCACGGCGCCCGAGCCGACCCGCGAGTTCGGCGGCTACTCCAGCGCGGCTTGGGCGGCACCGGTCAAGCTCGAGATCTACGAGCCGATGATCCCGATCCCCAGCAGCCCGCAGATGGAGCTCGAGATCGCCTACAGCGAGGTGGAGTCCGATTCCACCACCTCGCGCGGCCGGTCCAGCTTCCTCTGGCCGGGAGACCCGATCGGCGAGGGCTTCAAGACCTTCGCCGAGGGGTTCGGCCTGCCGCCCGAGCTGGGCGAGGACGGCTACCCGGTGCAGGTCAACTCCCTGTACCCGAACGGCCCCGAACGTGACTCCGACGAGCCGCTCCCCGGCATGATCCAGCGGGCCGGCTCGAGCGAGGGTTCGGCGTACGCCGAGACCGGCTGGTCCATCGACTCCGAGGCCCAGGACCGCGACGCCGAGGAGGAGGACCCCGGGCTGGTCCCGGGGCTGCCGCTTCCCGGGCTCGACGGCCTGACCGACCTGGCGTCCGCCCCGACCGACCGAGACGGCGAGGACGGCGAGGAGGCCCCGACGCCCCTCGGCCTGCCGCCCGCGCTCGGCGCGATCGTCGACCTCAGCGGCTTCACCTCGGTCAGCAGGACCGAGGCCGACCAGAAGGTCACCGCGGTGTCGCGCAGCTCGTTCGGCGACATCGCCATCCTGAGTGGGCTGATTCGGATCGAGGGGCTGAAAGTCCGGGCCAAGGTCTCGAGCGACGGCGCCAAGGGCGAGGCCGGTGGAGTGGCGGCGTACGGCGAGCTGGTGGCCCTGGGCCAGCGGTTCGCCTTCGGGCCGGACGGCTTCGAAGCCGCCGGTCAGGCGTTCCCGATCCCGGGCCTGCCCGACGAGGCGTCGAAGGCGCTGGAGATGCTCGGCATCACGGTCTCCATCCCGAAGCCGGTCTACGAGAAGGACGGCGCCTCCGCGAGTGCGGCGGTCGCCGGCCTGGTGATCCAGCTCGACATGAAGCCGCTGAAGGCGCAGCTCGACACGCTGCCCCTGGCCGACCTGCTGAACGCGCTCCCGGAGGAGGCCGGCCAGCTGAAGGAGGCGCTCGGCCTGGTGACGGGCCTGTCGTCACGGATGGTGGTCACGCTGGGCAACGCCAAGGCGAGGGTGGCGACGTCACCCGTGATGGAGCCCCCGGTCCTCGAGCCGGAGGAGTCGGAGACCGAGGCGCCCGTGGACGACGGCACCGGCGAGGCGGCACCCCCCGGTGCGCCGCCGCTGGACACCCCGCCGTCGACCGGCACCCCGCCGGGCACGACGACCGCCCCGCCGACCGACCTCACCGACGCTGCGCCCACCGGCGCCGGCCTGCCACCGTTGTTCTCGATCCCCGGGCTGCTGATGGTGGGCGGCATCGCCGCCGCCACCGTCGCCGGCAGCTACTTCCGCAAGCTGGGTGCCGCCGCCCTGGGTGGCGGAGCCCCCTGTCCGCACGGCCTCGACAGCGGCCTGCCCGACCTCCGAAAGGCCTGATCATGACCACCACCCACGACAGCACCACCTCTGCTGGGTCGCCCAACGACAGCCGGCTCGCCGCCGGTGCGGGCCGCTTCCCCCGGGCCGGCTCCGGGCGCTCCGGCGTCGCGCCCCTGCGCAACGACAACGCCGCCCTGCTGCAGGTGGTGCTGTTCTGGGCCGGCGCGATCCTGATGCCGCTCGGGATCGTGGCGATCATCCTCGGCTACTACGGCGCCTCCAACACGCCGTACCAGTACGAACAGTTCTCCTACCTCGTCTCCGGCGGCCTGCTCGGCCTCGGCCTCACCTTTCTCGGCGGGTTCCTCTACTTCGGCGCCTGGCTGGCCCGGATCGCCGCCGACGGCCGCGACTCCTCCAAGCGGCTGGCCGACACCCTGCTCGTGCTCGCCGACGTCACCTCCCGCGCCGCGTCCCTCAACGACCAAGGGGTCGACACCGCGGCGTTGCCCGTGACCGCCGGAGGCGGCACGACGGTCCACCGCCGCGACTGCTCCCTGATCGCGCACCGCGAGGACCTCCAGCCCGCCGCCGACCGCCCCGACCTCACCCCCTGCCGGGTCTGCCGCCCTTGATCCAGCACTTCCGATGAGTTTCCGACGTGGGCGTGGTCTGCTCGCGTGGAGGTGCCAACGATGGAACTGGAGCTGTTCGCCATCGTCTCGGTGAGCGACTTCGCCCGAGGCGTCGACTGGTTCGAGCGGCTGCTCGGCGAACCCCCGACCTTCGTGGCGCATGACACCGAGTACGTGTGGACTCTCGCGGAGCACCGGTCGATCGCGGTCGATCTCAGGCCCGAGCGTGCCGGGTACGCATCGGTCACGGTCCTCCTCGACGACCTCGACGCCTTCGTGGAGGCCGCGGCGGACCGCGGCGTCCACCCCGAGACGCGGGAGACGTATGGGAACGGCGTACGCAAGACGACCTACCTGGATCCCGACGGCAATGAGCTCGGCTTCGGCGGCGCCCCGATCGAGGACGCGGCAGTCGGTGGCTAGGCCGCCTCGCGGATCGGACCGAGCCAGGGCTCGAACCCGTCCTCGGGGACCCGCCACTCGTCGGCGGGCCGGTCGCTCGGCCGGATGAGCAGGTCAGCGAACGCGTCGGTGAGGTGGGCGGGCTGTGCGCCCACGCCGGTGAGGACCAGCCGGGTGAGGGGCGTGCGCCGGCCCCAGCCGGCGCCGGTGCCGACGCTGAGCTGACCGCCGGCGCCGGCCCACTCCAGCACCCGGCCGGGCCGGGTCGGCAGCCAGAAGCAGCCACGCGAGCGGTGCCGGCCACCGCCCAGCCGCCCGAGGTCCTGCAGCAGCCGATCGGGGTGGAAGGCGAGCCCGGAGCACAGGTCGAGCCGCCACACGTGCGGAGACCGCGCGGGTGGCAGCGGGTCGACCAGCACCGGACCGGTCCAGGCGCCGGTGTGACGGTGGTCGTGCAGGCCGGCGAGCAGCACCCGGCCGTCGAGCTGGTCGGCTCCCTCGACGACGTGCGCACCGGGCCGGGCCAACGCGCCGAGCAGGTCGGTCGCCACCGGGTCGAACCCGCGGGGCCGGACCACGACGTCGGCGTACTCGACCATGGAGCAGAGCACTTCGCCCAGGCCACGTCGGTCGTCGACAGAGGAGTGCCGGCCACGTTCGGCGAGAAGGGTGTCGCCGAGGAGGTCGTCGACAACGTCGGGTCCACCCACTGCCGCCACCACGCCGACGACCCGCAGGTGCCGCTGCAGGTGGGCGTCCTCGGCGATGACGGCGCACACCTGGGCCGCTTCGGCGCCGGTCGGCAGGTGAGCGACGATGCTCTTCCACCGGCCCTTCTCCGCCAGCCGCAGCAGGGTGGGGAGCACGTCCTCGCGCACCGCGCACGACACACAGGTGTGCGCGAGCTCGATCTCGGCGCGGTCGACCAGCCCGGACAGGTCGCTGACCGTGCGCTCGAGGAGCGCGCGGTCGACGTCGATGTGGTGACGCACCGCGACCGCGTCCGGGAGGTCGAACTGCAGCGCGACCAGCGCCGCCGCGGTCGCCTCGGGGTCGACTCCGGTGATCAGGATGATCGGTGTCGGCATGCTCGCTCCTCGCACTAGATGAGAATCGTTCTCATTCTCTCACGAGTCGTCGCTCTGGCACCCACCGGGTAGCGGTCGCGCCTTCTACGTGCTGCCCGTCAGAGAGTCTCGGTCGGGTCGGCACTCAGGCAGGTGGGTGGAGGTCGCGCTTCATGATCTTGCCGGTGCTGTTGCGGGGCAGCTCGTCGAGCAGCGTCACCTCACGCGGCACCTTGTACGCCGCGAGGTGCGCTTTGACGTGGGCCTTGAGGTCGTCGGGAGAGACCGACGCTCCGGGGTTGAGCACCACGAACGCGCTCAGCCGCTGGCCGTACTGGTGATCGTCGACGCCGATCACCGCGGCCTCACGCACCTCGGCATGGGCGCCGAGGGTCTGCTCGACCTCGAGCGGATACACGTTCTCGCCACCCGAGACGATCATCTCGTCGTCGCGTCCCACGACGTAGAGCCGCCCGGCCTCGTCGAGACGGCCGACGTCGCCGGAGGACATGTAGCCCCTGTGGAACGACTTGGAGTCGCCGCTGGTGTAGCCGTCGAACTGGCTGTTGTTGCGCACGTAGATCGTGCCGACGTCGCCCGGTGCGACCTCGTCACCCTCGGCATCGAGGATCTTGACGTCGGTGCCGGCGCAGGGCCGGCCGGCGGTGTCGGGCGCGAACCGCAGGTCGGCGGGGGTCGCGGTGGCGATCATCCCGGCCTCGGTCGCGTTGTAGCTGTTGTAGACGATGTCGCCGAACTCGTCCATGAACAACACCACCGCGTCGGGTCGCATCCGGGAGCCGCTCGCGGTGACGAACGTCAGGCTCGATGTGTCGTGGCGCCGCCGGATCTCGGGCGGCAGGTCGAGGATCCGCTCGATCATCACGGGTACGACGGCCAGCCCGGTCGCCCGGTGGTCGGCCACCATCTTCAGCGTGGCCTCGGGGTCGAAGCGACGTCGGGTGACCACCGTGCAGGTCATCGAGGCAGCGATCAGCAGCTGGCCGAACCCCCAGGCGTGGAACATCGGCGCGGCGATCACCACCGTGCGCTCGGCCCGCCACGGGATCCGGTCCAGCATCGCGACCAGGGTGCCGACGTCGCCGCCGCCCGGGCGGCGGGCGCCCTTCGGGGTGCCGGTGGTGCCCGAGGTGAGCAGCACGATCCGGCCCTGGCGGTCCGCGCGCACCGGCGTCTCGCCCAGGTAGCCGTGCACCAGGTCGTCGACCCGAGGTTCGGCGGAGTCGATGCCCGCGTCGGTCCACGCCCGGATCCGCTGTGGCGGCTCGGGGAGCTCGTCGACCGCGGCGACGACACCCGCGAACTCGTCGTCGTAGATCAGGAGGTCGACGGCCTCACGCTCCACGACGTCAGCGAGCTGGGGTCCGGCGAAGGACGTGTTGAGCAGCAGTGTGTCCGCGCCGAGGAGCGACGAGGCCACCAGCGACTCGACGAACCCCCGGTGGTTGCGGCACAGGATCGCGATCGTGCCGATCGGCGCGGCCGTGCCGCGGTCGAGCCCGGCCAGCCCGACCGCCAGGGCGCGGCACCGCGCCTCGAGCTGGGCCCAGGTCAGGCTGCCGAGCTCGTCGATGATCGCCGTGCCGTGGGGGCGGCGCCGCGCGGCGAGCGAGATGCCGGTCGTCGCGTCGACGCCCTTGGCGACGACCGCTCCCATCCGCAGGTACTTGTCCGGGCGCAGCGGCGCGACCATGCCCGACCGGGCCAGGGTCCTCACCTTCCAGAGCGGGCCGCTCGCGGTGCCGGGCAAGGTGTCAGGACCGTCGGGGGTGGATGAACGTCTCTTCGCAGCTCCCGATCACGTCGGCAGGATCGCGGCGCCCTCGCCAGGCCACCCGGTCCTGGCCCGGACCGCAGTTGATCGTGTCGCGCGCCCCGTCGACCGCCAGGAAGATGGTGTCGTTGCCGTCGCCGAGGAGGAAGCTGTCGGCGCCGCCTCCCGCGTTGACCGAGTCGTCACCCGGCCCGGCGTCGACCCGGTCGCGACCACCGAGGTCGTAGATCTCGTCGCGGGACGAGCCGCCGGCGATTCGGTCGTGGTCGCTGCCACCGTTCAGGAAGTCGGCGCCGGAGCCGCCGTCGAGGTGGTCGTTGCCCGCGCCTGCCTCGGCGAAGTCGTTCCCGCCGCCGAGCGCCAGGACGTCCTCGCCCTTGAAGCTGTACGCCGTGTCGTCGCCACCGAGGCCCTTGAGCACGTCGTCGCGTGCCGTTCCACGCAGGATGTCGCTCCGCGGGGTGCCGATCACGGTCCGTCCCGGAGCCGACCTGTCGGCACCGGGGTCGGCGGCGGCAGAGGTGCTCACCGGCACGACCAGGGTGGCCGCCAGGACGAGTCCGGCGATGGCGGCCGGCGGGGCCAGGACGAGGAGGGATCGACTCACCCGTGCAGTATCGCCGCTCGCTCGCCCCGGCTCACCGGAACGGCCGAGAACGAGAGATCCGCCTATCGCGCGGCCCAGGGCTTGAGGGCGCCACTCTGCCGGGTCAGGTCGCCGTCGGGGAGGAGGACGCCGGTGCCGATGGTGAACGGGTCGGGTGCGATCCCCAGATTCTTCGGCATCCCCGCCGGGCGGGTCTCCCACAGGCGGCTGCCGTCGGCCGCCTCGGAGCGCTCGAAGTCGTAGTCGCGCAAGGTCAGGTACGCATACTCGTCGGTGATGTCGAGCACGAGGTAGTTGGTCAGCCCGTACTGGAACGCGCCGCCGTGGTTGATCTGGGTGATCCCGTCCTGCTCCACCGTGGTCACGTCGTGAACCTCGCCGGCCAGGTAGAGGTCCACGCCGTACTTCTTGAAGACCTGCCACAGCTCGGACTTGTCGCCGCGGTCGTAGTGCAGACCGCTCGAGCCGCGCACCCGCACCGGCCACAGGATCGGCACGTGCCCCTGCACGATGATCCAGCGCACCCCATCGCGCTCGGCCTTGGCCAGCACGTTGCGCAGCCACCTCATCTGGGCGGGGTCGACCTGCATCCGCTGGCGTTGCGGGGTGATGTCGAAGACGTTGAGCGTGACCAGCTGTACGTCGGGCCGGGGCCGCAGGGCGTAGGCGGTGTCGTGGTGGATGCCCCGGGGCCGGCTGACCCGCTTCGCGTACTTCTCGGGCAGCCGGCCGAGGTGGTCGGCGTACTGCCTCTCGAAGTCGCGGGCGCGGCCGCGCTTGGCGCTCGGCCACGGGTCGTCGCCGTACTCGTGGTCACCCATCGCGGGCAGGACGTCGAGGCCTCGTCGGGTGAACCGCTGCAGCCACTGCGGGTAGTAGGTGTCGGCCGCACGGCCGAGGGCGCGCCGCTGCTGAGCGGGGGTGTCGACGGGGCCGAAGTTGCCGCTGTTGCCGAGGTCGGTGCCCCACCAGCCGTCGATCATGTCGCCGGCCACCAGGACGGCGTCGGGAGAGAGCCGCTGCCAGTCGGTCAGCACCGTGTCGAGCGCGCGCCGGTAGTCGTCGTTGATGGAGTTCTCGGTGCCGGAGGGCTTCCAGAACGAGGGGCCCTTGGCCAGGTCGGCGACGTCGGCGTTGAGGAAGTCGGGGCTGGACAGCAGTCGCAGCGACGTGGCCGGCGGTGGGGTGCCGCGGGTGGCCATCCGGGCGGGCAGCTCGGCGGACGGCCCGCCCTTGACCTGCACGGTCCCGCGTACGACGGCGCCGGGCTGGGCCACCACGAGGCCGTTGAAGGAGATGGTGCGGGAGGCCTGCTGGCTCGGCCGCAGCCAGCAGTCGAGCGTGTCCACGCCCGCGGAGATCTTCGACCTGGAGTTGACCGTCGAGCTGCCGGAGCAGCCGGAGGGCAGGGACATGAACCTCGCGCCGTCGAGATGGACGACCACGGTCTGCTGCCCGCTGCCGCTGACCGTGAAGCTGCCCTCGATCAGCGTGTAGGCCTGGGTGAAGTACCACGAGGACTGCCAGCGTGCGGTGAGCGCGGGCGCTGCCGACGGAGCCTGGGCGATCGCCGGGGTGGAGCCGGTCAGGAACGCGGCCGCGAGGAACGCGACGGCGGCTCGGGTGCGCGCGCGTGCGCCACGACGCCCGTACGTGACCATTGCCGACCCAACTCTCGTGCCCCCATGGATGAACTGTGCGAATCGTAACCGGGGAACGGTGGGGTCCGTGGTCTAGATCGCCCAACTCGTACGGCTGTCAACGCCCGCGGACGGCGACCGCGTCGAGCTCGGCCAGGGTGTGCACATCGGGGACCAGCCCGGCCGACGCCATCGCGGCGGAGGTGCCGGACACCTGGTGGCGCCCGGTCTCGATCACGAGCTCGCCGCCGGGGGCGAGCCAGTCACCGGCGTTGTCGATCACCCGGCGCTGCAGGTCGAGCCCGTCCGCGCCGCCGTCGAGGGCGACCCGGTGCTCGTGGTCGCGGGCCTCCGGGGGCATCGTGGCAATGGCGTCGGTGGGCACGTAGGGCGCGTTGACCATGAGCACGTCGACCCGGCCGCGCAGGCCGTCGGGCAGAGCCTCGAACAGGTCGCCCTGGAGGACCCGGTCTCCGGGCAGGTTGCGGCGGGCGCAGGCCACGGCGTCGGGGTCCAGGTCTGCGGCGTACATCTCGGCGGTCGGGACCCGGGCGAGCACGGCCGCGGCCAGGGCCCCGGTGCCGCAGCAGAGGTCGACCACCACCGCGTGCTCGAGGCCGGTCGCACGCTCCGCCGCCAGGTCGACGAGCAGCCGGCTGCGGCGTCGGGGCACGAAGACACCGGGGGCCACCACGATCCGGAGACCGTCGAACTCCGCCCAGCCGAGCACCTGCTCCAGCGGCCGGCCGGCGACGCGCTCGCCGACCATCCGGCGTAGGTCGTCCGCACCGGCGGCCTCCGCGACGATCAGCGCGGCCTCCTCCTCGGCGAACACGCACCCGGCGGCGCGCAGTTCCGCTGCCGGGTCGGCCGAAATCTCGCTGAGGGTCACCGCCCGATCATCCCAGGCGCGCCGAAACTAGAACGCGTTACTGTTTTCCCGTGACCCCCGACGTGTTCGCCCGCGCCCGGCTGGGTCCGGTCGAGCTGCGCAACCGCACCGTGAAGGCCGCGACGTTCGAGGGGCGCGCACCCCACGGACAGGTCTCGGACGACCTGATCGACTACCACCTCGCCGTCGCGCGCGGCGGGATCGGCCTGACCACGGTCGCCTATCTGGCGGTCGCTCCGGAGGGACGCACCCACCGCGAGCAGATCGTGGTGGGGGAGGACACCCTGGCCGGGCTGGCCAGGATGGCCGACGCGATCCACGAAACCGGCGCGGCGATCGCCGGCCAGGTCGGGCACGCCGGCCCGGTCGCCAACGGGCGCTCCAACGGCGTGCGAGCGCTGAGCGCCAGCCGGATGCCGAGCCCGCTGTCGATGCAGATGATCGGGTCGGCGTCCGAGAAGGACCTCACCCGGCTCACCCATGCGTACGTCGCCACGGCCCGGACATTGGTACGCGCCGGCTTCGACGTGCTCGAGCTGCACATGGCACACAGCTACCTCATCTCCTCCTTCCTCGCGCCGGGCCTCAACCGGCGCAAGGACCGCTGGAACGGCCCGCTCGAGAACCGCGCCCGGTTGGGGCGCCAGGTGGCCCGCGCCGTACGCGACGAGGTGGGGTCGGCGGTTGCGGTCACCGCGAAGGTGTCCCTGGGCGACGGGTTCAAGGGCGGCGTGACCACCGACGAGGGCCTGGCCTTCGCGCAGCTGCTGGAGACCGACGGCAACCTCGACGCGCTGCAGATGAGCGGCGGGTCGTCGCTGATGAACCCCATGTACCTCTTCCGCGGCGAGGCGCCGGTCGCGGAGTTCGCGGCCTCGATGCCCCTGCCCGTGCGCCTCGGCATGAGGACGCCCGTGGGCCGGTCGTTCCTCAAGGCGTACCCGTTCGAGGAGGCCTACTTCTGGGAGAGGGCGATCCGGTTCCGCGAGGCGCTGGCGATGCCGCTGATGCTGCTCGGCGGCATCAACCGGCTGGACACGATGGAGCGCGCCATGGCGTCTGGCTTCGACTTCGTGGCGATGGCGCGGGCAGTGCTGCGCGAGCCCGACCTGGTCAACCGCCTCGCCGCCGGCCGGGCCACCGAGGGCATCTGCATCCACTGCAACCGCTGCATGCCCACGATCTACACCGGCACCCGCTGCCCCGTCGCCACGGGTGACTGATCCAATGACATGCGGACCCCCTTCCGCAAATCTAGAACGTGTTCTAGTCTCGGGGCCATGTCACAGGTGATCCCGGACAAGCCGCTGCGAGTGGTCGTGTGGTCGACCGGCACGATCGGCCGGCACGCCATTGCCGGCATCGATGTCCATCCCGACCTCGAGCTGGTGGGGGTGTGGGTGTCCAACCCGGAGAAGGACGGCAAGGACGCCGGCATCCTGGCCGACCTCGGCCGGGAGCTCGGCATCAGGGCCACGACCGACCGCGACGCGTTGATCGCGCTGGCACCGGACGCGATCGTGCACACCGCGATGGCCGACGACCGGGTCTTCGAGTGCATCGACGACCTGATCTCGTTCGTCGCAGCCGGCATCAACGTGGTCTCCAGCGGGCCGGTGCTGCTGCAGTGGCCCGACAAGATCCTGCCGCCGGAGTTTCTGGCGCGGATCGACGACGCCTGCAAGTCCGGCAATGCCAGCCTGCACGTCAACGGCATCGACCCCGGCTTCGCCAATGATGTGCTGCCCCTGGTGATGACCAGCCTGTCGCAGCGGGTCGACGAGGTCCGCGTCGCGGAGATCTGCGACTACTCCACCTACTACCAGCCGGTCGTGATGGGTGACATGTTCGGCTTCGGCAGACCGATGGACTTCAAGGCGATGCTGTGGGAGCCCGGCATCCTGACCATGGCGTGGGGCAGCGTGGTCCGCCAGATCGCCGCCGGGCTCGGCATCACCCTCGACGAGCCGCTCACCGAGGAGGTCGACCGGCGCCCTGCGGAGGTCGACACGCCGTCGGTCTCCGGCGACGTTGCCGCCGGCACCATGGGTGCGGTCCGGTTCCAGCTGATCGGCAAGGTCAACGGCACCCCGCGGGTCGTGCTCGAGCACATCACGCGTACGGCGCCCGACCAGGTGCCCGAGTGGGAGACGCCGCCGGCCGGCGCGGACGGCTGCTACCGGGTCAAGATCACCGGTGAGCCGATGATGCAGGTCGACTTCACCCACCACGGCGAGCACGGCGACCACAACGTCTCGGGCATGATCACCACCGCCCAGCGGATCATCAACGCGCTGCCCGCGGTCGTTGCGGCAGAGCCCGGCCTGGTCACCGCTCTGGACCTCCCGCTCGTCACCGGCCGCGGCCTGGTAGCCTCGTGAGGATCCTCGAGCGCTTCGCGGTCACCGACCAGGTCGCGATCGTCACCGGCGCGGGCCGCGGCCTCGGCGCCGCCACCGCCGTCGCGCTGGCCGAGGCCGGCGCCGACGTGCTGATCTCCGCGCGCACCGAGACGCAGCTCGACGTGGTCGCCGAGCAGGTGCGGGACACCGGACGCCGGTGCCTGGTCGTCCCCGCCGACCTCAGCGACCTCGACGCGGTCGCCGGGCTGGCCCGGGCCGCGTACGACGAGTTCGGCCGCCTCGACACGGTGGTCAACAACGTCGGTGGCACCTTCCCGACCGAGTTCCTCAAGACGACCAACGAGTTCCTCAACCAGGCCTTCAGCTTCAACGTCACCACCGCCCACGCGCTCAGCGTGGCCGCGGTGCCGCTGATGCTGAAGACGGCTCCCGACGCGCAGAAGAGCATCGTGACGATCAGCTCGATGATGGGCCGCACGGCCGACCGCGGCTTCATCGCCTACGGCACCGCCAAGGCGGCGCTCGCCCACTGGACCAAGATGGCCGCACGCGACCTGTCGCCACGGATCCGGGTCAACGGCATCTACGTCGGCTCGATCATGACCAGCGCCCTCGAGTACGTCGCCGGCCAGCCCGAGATGATGGACCAGCTCGAGACCAAGACCCCCCTGGGTCGGGTGGGCGAGCCGGAGGACATCGCCGCGGCGGTGCTCTACCTCAGCTCCACGGCGGGCCAGTACGTGACCGGCAAGCTGCTCGAGGTCGACGGAGGCATCCAGCAGCCGACCCTCGACCTGGGCTTCCCCGACGTCGGGCCCTGAGCGCGCCCCGCTTAGGGTCAGATGCATGACTTCGTCAACCACTCCGACGGCGTACGCCGTCTCGCCGGACTCCGGCGAGCACTGGTCCGCCGAGGGAGCATGGCCGGTGGCCGACGGCATCTGGCGGATCCCGCTGCCGCTGCCGATGGACGGCCTGAAGGCGGTCAACGTCTACGTCATCGAGACCGAGCAGGGCCTCACCCTGGTCGACGGCGGCTGGGCGATCCCGGTGGCGCGCGACCTGCTCGGGCTATGCCTGCGCGACATCGGCTACGGCTTCACCGATCTGCGGCGCTTCCTGGTCACCCACATCCACCGCGACCACTTCACGATGGCCACGGTGCTCGGCCACGAGTTCGGGGCCGATGTGTCGCTGGGGATCGACGAGCGGCCCGGGCTCGACCTGCTCCACAACGTGCCGACAGGGGAGAATCCCTTCTCGGCCGTGCTGGTCTCGGCCGGCGCCCGACGGATTGCTGAGCTGTGGGCACGGGGCAGCGAGGGTGAGAAGCCGGACCCCACCACCTGGGCCTATCCCGACACGTGGCTCGACGGCGACCACGAGATCGCGGTCGGCTCGCGGACCATCGACGCCGTGCACACGCCGGGTCACACCCCGGGTCACTTCGTGTTCGCCGAGAAGTCCGCGGGGCTGCTGTTCGCCGGCGACCACGTGCTGCCGACGATCACGCCGTCGATCGGGTTCACCGTGCCGCCCGTCGACCAACCGCTGCGCGACTTCATGGAGTCGCTGGTGAAGGTGCGCACGCTGCCCGACCTCACCATCCTTCCCGCGCACGGACCGGTCGCGCCGTCGTCGCACGACCGGGTCGACGAGCTGCTGGTGCACCACGAGCACCGGCTGGACCAGAGCCTGGCCGCCCTGTCGGTCGGGCCGGTGACGGCGTACGACGTCGCGCAGCAGCTGCCGTGGACCCGTCACGACCACGAGTTCGCCGGGCTCGACATCTTCAGCCAGGGCATGGCCGCGATGGAGACCAAAGCCCATCTCGAGCTGCTCGTCGCGCGCGGTCAGGCGCACCGGGAGGACACGCCCGACGGGGTCGTCTTCACCGCAGCAGCGACCGGCCCGTCGACCGCGCCCTGATCGTCTGCTGCACCGGGCCGGCGGGCGCGGGTCCGCGGTCGATCCGCACCGTGACGTCGGACCGGCGCACCGGCAGCGCGGGGAAGGTGTTCTCCGCGGCCAGCGTGCGGAGCAGGGCGGTCGGCTCGCCCCCGTCGACCGGCGGTCGGCCGTCGTAGACGCTGATCGTGAGCTCGGTCGGCGCGACCGCACCCTCGGGACGGGCGCCCGGGAGCCGGAAAGCCGTCGGCTCCAGCAGCAGCACGTCGTCGCTGTCGATCATCGCGTCGTTGGCCGCCGGGCCGTGCTCCTTCCACACCGGGCCGGTGTAGAACGCGGTCAGCGCCTCGCGGCGGGTGTCCATGTCGGGGAAGCCGCGCAGCCACACGAACCGGTCCGGACGGTCCAGGTCGCGGAACTGGCCGAGCACCCACATGCCGCACGCCTCCTGGGTCTCGACCAGCTCGCGGTCGAAGAGGTCGATCAGGTCGTCCGTGCGACCGGGCTTGAGGGTGTACTGGCGCAGCTCTACGACGCGTAGTTCCATGGCGAGGACCTTAGGCGCGGCCGCCGACAGGCCGTAGCGTCCTGCCATGTCCTACCCCCCACCCAGGTATGCCGGCACCGGTGAGGTCTCGGCACGGTTCCGCTCCGTCGACACCCCGCCCGAGCTGCCACGCCCGACCGGCGCCGCGAGCTACCTCGCCACCGGCGCCTCCACCGACGGAAGGTTCGGGCTCTACCGCTGGGACATGGGCCCCGAGCGCGGAGGGGCGGAGGCGCACTACCACCGCACGATCAGCGAGTCGTTCTTCGTCATCTCGGGGAGCGTGCAGCTCTTCGACGGCACCGCTTGGATCGACGGCCTGCCCGGTGACTTCGCCTACGTGCCGGAAGGTGGCATCCACGGCTTCCGCAACGAGTCGGGTGAGCCGGCCTCGTTGCTCATCCTCTTCGCGCCCGGCGCGCCCCGCGAGGCCTACTTCGAGGGACTGGTCGAGATGGCTGAGGGCCGCTGGACACCGAGCCACGAGGAGCTGCAGGCGTTCCTCGAGAAGCACGACAACATCTACATCTGAGGGACCCGCCGCATCGGCAGGTGCGGGATCCCGTCGTCGAGGAACTCCGGGCCGGTGACCTCGAAGCCGTACGCTCCGTACCAGGTGGCCAGTGGCGACTGTGCGTCGAGGACCACCGGCCGGTTGCCGATGGCCGCGAGCGCGGCCCGCATCAGCGGGTCGGCCAGCCCGCGGCCGCGGGCGGCCGGGGCCAGCACCACCCGGCCGATCCGGGCATGGTCGCCGTCGTCGAGCACCCGCAGGTAGCCGAGCAGCTGGTCGCCTTCGCGCAACAGCACGTGGCGGGTGCCCGGCTCGTCGTCGCGCCCGTCCAGGTCGGGGTAGGGACAGTCCTGCTCGACGACGAACACGTCCTGGCGCAGCCGCCATACGGCGTACGCCGTCCGGGTGTCGAGCTCGTCGAAGGACAGCACGTCTGGCGTCGAGGTCATCGCAGGAACTCCAGGGTGTGGCGCCACGCAAGGCGCGCCTCGGGGATGACGGGCAGCAGGGGGAAGACGTGGAGCAGGTCGGGTCGCTCGACGTAGGTCAGGTCCCAGTCGGCGACCGCTCCGCGGTCGGCGAGCAGTCGGCAGCCGGGCATCAGCAGGTCGCGGGTGCCGCAGAACATCAGGGTCGTGGGCAGGTCGCGGAGGTCGCCGAGGGCAGGGGAGACCTCGGGGCGGGCCAGGTCGTGGGG
>JALZCZ010000274.1 GCA_030862825.1 Actinomycetota bacterium
GGGCTCGCCCGTCGCCGCCGTGGGTGGCACCGGCGCGGTTCGCTCGGGTGCGGAGGCGGACAGGATCTCCGGGGGGATGCCGTCGATCACGCCGGCAGTCGGGGGATGAGCCGGCGACTCGGTGGCCGCGGTCCGGGCCGGTGCGGCGACCGGCCGTAGGTCCGCGCCTGACGCGGCGACGATGCCTGACACCAGCCGCCGGGCGCCGGGACCGGTGTCGTCGGCAAGGCGCAGCGTGCGCCGGCCGTCGTCATTCGCGACTCTGCCGGAGCCTCGTGCGACCGATGTCTCCGCGCCGGGCGTGAGGTCCACCAGCACCAGCGAGCGGTCGGCACCGTAGTGGTCGTCGACCGCGGCGAGCACGCGCTCCGTGGCCGGCGCCGGGGCGGTGAGGAGGTCCCACACGGTCTCGAGGAAGGGCTCGTCGGGGTCGTCCACATCGATCAGCAGCCACCGGCTGCCCGCACCGAGAAGCACCGCGGAGCCCGCGGCGTAGCGCACCTCGAGAGCGACCGGACGGGGCATGCCACCATTCTTCCGAGAGTGGTCGACCCGGGGTCAACTTGTGGCTGCACCGGGCTGATACATACTCTCAGGTCGGATTCTTGGGCCACATCTCGGGAGACACTTGTGCCGTTCTCGGAGGCGATTCGTCGGCACCGGGTCGCCATAGCGTCGAACCTCGCACTGCTCATCGCAGTGACCGGGGTGATCGTCGCTGCCGTGTACGCCGACGGCTACCGCTCCCACGAGGCGCAGCTCAACGACGGCGGCATCTGGGTCACCAACGCCCACGACGGCTTCTACGGCCGGATCAACAAGCCGATCGGGCAGCTCGACGGCGCCATCTTCGCCGAGCTCGACACCCAGCTCGACGTCGTACAGCAGGGTGCCGCGGTGATCGGCGTCAACGTCTCGAGCTCCACGCTCGCCCCCATCAACCCCTCCACAGTGGAGCAGCCCGAGGGGGAGGTGGCAAAGGTCCCGTCGGGGTCCCAGGTCCAGCTGGCCGGCGGCTCGGTGGCGGTGCTGGACCCCGGAACCGGCAAGATCTGGGCCGAAAGGGTCGATCCCGAGGTCGGCGAGCCGCTGGTCGGCGAGCTCGACGCGCAGTCTCCACCGGTGGCCACGGCCGGCACGTCCGCGGCGCTCGCGGTGACGGAGGATGGCGAGATCCTGGCCGCCTCGGCCGACGACGACACGCTGACCCGGGTGTCGCCGACCGAGATCGGCTTCGGGAAGCCGACCACGGAGGACCTCGGTGGTGACGTCGACGCAGGGCTGAGCGTCACGTCGGTCGGCGACACCGTGGTCGTGCTCGACTCCGAGTCGGGTGCCCTGCAGGTCCTGGGCGGTCCCGGCGTCGATGTGCCGACCGGCTCGGTGCTCCAGACGCCCGGCCCCAGTGCCTCCGCGGTGCTGGTGGCGACCTCCGACCGGCTGGTCGAGATCGACCTGGAGACCGGCGACGAGTCCACCGTGGCCGACAGCGTGACCGGTCGCCCGACCCCGCCGGTGCGTCTCGGCGCCTGCCAGTTCGGCGCCTGGTCCGGCGGCCTGGGCGCGGTGGCCACCCGGTGCGGCGACGAGACGGCGGTGACCAACCAGCTCGGCACCGAGTCGAACGACCTCGTGTTCCGGGTCAACCGCGGCGAGATCCTGCTCAACGACCGGGCCACCGGTGCGGTCTGGAACATCGACTCCGACGAACCGACCCGCCTCGACAACTGGGACGCCTACCGCGAGGAGCGGACCAAGAACGACGAGGATGAGGAGGACGAACAGGAGGACGTCGGCGACCGCCGTCCACCGGAGGCCAAGCCCGACTCCCTCGGCGCCCGGCTGGGCCGGACCACGGTGCTGCATCCCCTCGACAACGACACGGCGCCCGAGGGGCGGCTGCTGGCGATCCGCTCGGTCCAGGGCATCTCCGACCCCGACGCCGAGGTGGCCATCAGCCCGGACGGCCAGACCGTCCAGATCCGGCTGCCCAACGACGCGACGACGACCACCTTCGACTACTCCATCGACGACGGCCGCGACGTCTCGGACAGCGCCAAGGTCACGGTCTCCCCACGCAGCGGCTCGGTCAACGCGGCGCCGCACCTCCGGGAGGCCTTCGAGCCGCGGGTGTGGACCGTGCCGTCGGGCGGCACCCTCGACGTGCCGGTCCTGCCCGACTGGCGCGACAACCAGGACGGCGACCCGCTGTCCCTGGAGTCGGCGACGGCAGCCGACGGCGAGCGCACCGGCGCCGTGGCCCGGACCACCGCCAGCGGCCGGATCCGCTTCAGCGCCCCTGCCCAGCCGGGCCTGGTCGCTGTCGACTACGTCGTCGTCGACGGGTTCGGGGACTCGGCGACCCAGGAGCTGAAGTTCCAGGTGCAGAGCAGGACCGACCGCACGGCGTTCGCGGCCACCGCGGAGCCCGACGTCGTGGCCGGCCAGGCCGGCAAGCCGATCACGATCCGTCCGCTCGCCAACGACCTGCCCGGCTCCGACCCGGTGACGCCGAGCGCCACCGTGGAGCTGGCCGGCAAGGTGGCCGAGATCGGTGGCGCCGAAATCCGCACCGACCTGGTCGACGGCACCATCACGTTCCGGTCGTCGCGTGCGAAGACGTTCTTCCTCGACTACGGCGCCAAGTTCGGCAACGCGCCCTTCGACGAGGGTCGGATCCGGGTCGACGTCCGCCCAGCGGAGCGCCCACCCCGCGAGCCGGTGGCGGTGCCCGACAGCGTCACCCTCTATGACCAGTCGGCCACGCTCGTGGACGTCCTCGCCAACGACATCGACCCGACCGGCGGGATGCTCGTCGTGCAGGAAGCGCGGGCCGTGGTCGACAACCAGCTCGACGTCGCGGTCGTCGACGGTCGCTGGCTCCGCCTGTCCGCCCGACAGGGAGCCCTGCAGCCCAACCCACAGATCGTCCGCTACAGCATCAGCAACGGCACCCGCTCCGGCATCGAGGGCGAGGTCGTGGTCACCCAGCGGGTCGCGCCGGAGGACACCTCACCGGTCACCGAGGTCGACCGGGTCACGGTGCGCGCCGGCGGCGCCGCCACGATCCCGGTGCTCGACAACGACTTCAGCCCGGCCGGCGACGAGCTGAGCCTGGTCGCCAACGTCACGGGGCAGACCGCGGGCGAGCTCGACGTCCAGCCGCCGGGGGAGCAGCGACTCCCGACGGGCGACGCGTACGTCGCAGGGCGGTTCATCCGCTACGTCGCCCCGCCGCGACTCGAGGACGCCGAGACCTTCAGCGTCCGCTACCTGGCCAGCAACGCCGCCGGCGTGACGACCCCCGGAGTTCTCGAGGTCACGGTGGTGCCGTCCGACCGGCGCAACCAGCCACCCGAGCCGCCCGGCCTCGAGGGGCGTGCCGTCGCCGGCGACACCCTCAGGCTCAAGGTGCCCGGAGCCGACATCGACCCGGACGGCGACCCGGTGACGCTGACCGGGATCGCCACGGCACCGAAGCTGGGCCGGATCGTCCGCTTCGGCGCCAACTCCCTGCACTACCAGGCCTACCCGGGAAGCGTCGGCACCGACGAGTTCGGCTACACCGTCACCGACCAGCAGGGGGCCGCGGCCAGCGGCACGGTACGGGTGGCGATCGTGCCTCCCGGCACCCCCCAGCCCCCGCTCGCGGTGCCGGACACGGTGACCGTCGAGGCCGGACGGACCGCCCAGGTCGACGCGCTCGCCAACGACCTCGTGGCAGCCGGCGACCGGGTGGACATCCAGCTGGTCGACCCGCCCGACGGCATGGAGCTCGCCTCGCCCGAAGGGCCGGTGCTGATCGAGGCGCCCGCCCCGGGGTCGGCCGACGAAGGTCGCAACGTCGAGGTCGTCTATCGGATCAGCAACGGGCTCGCCTCGTCTCAGGCGGCGATCACGCTGCGCACGACGTCGCCCTTCAACAACCCGCCCGTGGTCTTCGACGCGTTCGGCGATGCCCAAGAAGATGGAGAGCACGGCGCCACGGTGACCGTCGACGTGCTGGAGACGGCGTACGACCCGGACGGCCGGGCGGAGGACCTGCGGGTGGCGAAGGTGTTCACGCCCGCCGACGTGGAGTCGTCGATCGACGGTGGCTCGGTCACGGTCGCGCGGGGCGACCAGCCGCGGGTCTACCCCTTCCGGGTCGTCGACGGCGACGGTGGCGCGACCACCGCGTCGATCTACGTGCCACCGCTCGACGCGGGTGCGCCGTACGTGAAGGCGGGCGCGATGATCCAGGTCGACCCGGGCGGCAGCGTCAGCGAGGACCTTGCCGACTACGTCGTCGACCCGGGCGGCGGCAGCGTCCGGTTCACCCTGAAGGACCGGATCTGGGCCTCGCCCCAGCCTCCGGTGAGGGCGGAGATCACCGGCGACGGCACGTTCGACGTCTCCTCCGATGACGAGGACCACACCGGCCCGGCGGCGGTGGTCTTCGAGGTCACGACGGGCACCTCGGTCGACGATCCCGACGGCGTGCGTGCGGTGCTGTCGATACCGGTGCAGGTCGGCGACGGCACCCCGATCCTGCGCTGTCCGGACGAGCCGATCGAGATCGCCCAGGACCAGTCGATCGAGCTCGAGATCGCCTCTCTGTGCCACGTGTGGACGCCGGCGACGGACGACCTCGTCGACATCTCCTTCGACGCCGACTGGCAGAGCTCGGTCGACGGCCTGTCGATCATCGAGCCCACCGGGCCGACCATCACCGTGGGAGCCGATGCCGGTGCGACCCCGGGTATCGAGGCGACGATGCTGGTCTCCAGCGGTGGCAGCGAGCAGAGCGAGCTGCGCCTCGTCGTGATCGAGGCGCCGCCGCCGTCGCTGGACCCGATCCGGATCGCCGACCTGAAGGCGGGGGAGTCGCGGACTATCGACCTGGCTCGCTACCTGCGGCCGGGTGTGAGCAGCCCCGAGCCGACGGTCGTCGACGTCGAGCAGATCACCGACCTCGACGCCCGGATCGCCAAGGAGGGCGACTCCGGCGTCACCATCTCCACCGGCGACCGGGTCGACGGGCGGGCCGAGTTCCGGGTCGTGATGAGCGACGTCGCCGGCACCTCCGGGCCCGAGCGTCAGGTCGAGGGCCGGATCGTGCTCGAGATCCTGGACGTGCCGGACGCCCCCACCGCGCCCGTGCCCGGCAACGCCGTCCGCGACCAGGAGGTGCTGCTCAGCTGGCGGCCGCCGGACGCCAACGGCTCCCCGGTGGACCGCTACCGGCTGAAGGGCACCGGCGGGGTGACCCAGGAGTGCGGCTCGACGGCGTGCGAGGTGACCGGCCTGACCAACGGCCAGGACTACCGCTTCCAGGCCCAGGCGCACAACGCCATCGGCTGGTCGGAGTGGAGCCCGCAGTCGGCGGTGGCCACGCCCGACGCCAAGCCCGGCCGGGTCGGTCCGATCGAGCTGGTGCGCGAGGGTGACACCAGCCTCACCATCCGGTGGACGCCACCGACCACGCAGACGTCGGCGATCAAGCAGTACCACGTGTCCTATCCGGGCGGGGCGACGAGATCGACGAGCAGGACCTTCATGACCGTGCCGGGGCTCGACAACAACCGGCAGTACACGTTCACGGTCGCGGCCGAGAACGACTTCGACATCGGCGAGAGCCGTACCTCCCCGCCGTACCAGTCGGTCGGCCCGCCGGGCACCCCGGCGGCTCCGACCATCCATGACCAGGAGACGCCGGGCGACGCCGGCGCGGTCACCCTGACCTGGCCGGCGGTGAACCCCAACGGCCCGACCCCGGTGCGCTACACCGTGCTCCGCAACGGCGCCGCCCTGCCGGCCTGCACCGAGATCACGGCCACCCGATGCGACAACGCCGGCATCGCCTACGACGGCACCGTCTACCGGTACGCCGTGCGCGCCACCAACAAGAACGGCGACGGGAGGACCACCACCGGGCCGCCGTCCAGCTGGAGCGCCGTCGGCAAGCCGGCGCCGTGGGGCTCGTGGAGCGTCGCCCCCACCGGCCGGAACAACGAGGCGAGGGCCGTCTTCGACGTACCGGCCTCGCGGGGTGGCCGGTCGATCGTCCGGATCTACGTCAACGGCGGGGTGGCGAAGGAGCTCGAGGCACGCGGCCACCAGGAGCAGGCGTTCGGCGTACCGACCAACGACGGTCCGCACACCGTGCAGCTCGAGGTGTGCAACGAGAACGGCGACTGCGAGCGGTCGACCACCCAGACCGTCCAGACCTACGGCCCGCTGACCGACTCGCACGTGGTCTCGATCCGGCCCAACGTCGACGGCACCCGGGTCAGCTGGACGGTGACCGTCGACGCGAACGGCGACCCGGCCTCCGTGCGCGTACGCAGCGCTGACCGCGACCAGAGCTTCGCGGCCAACGGTGTCGACGTCAACACGTTCACCACGAGAAGCGTCGACCTCGGCTACTCCCACACCGAGAACGTCACGGTCACCATCTCGGATGGCAGCCCCAACCGCGGGTCCGGCAGCCGCACCGCGTCCGTGCGCACGCAGGACCCGCCCCCGCCGGAGGTGTCGCTGAGCCGGGGCGCGAAGTGCAATGACGACATCGGCGGCGCGCCGCCCTGCTACTACGACGGCCAGGGCACGCGTTGCTACCACGAGTCGTGCGGCAAGATCGTGATCACGAGCCGCAACTACCAGCGCTCCGAGATCACCTGCCGGATCTACGACACCGCCGAAGGCTACTTCTCGACCAAGACGGTCCGGGCCAACACCAGCGACGAGACGCCGTCGTACTTCGGTTACCCCAACCGCTCCATCTACGCGGAGTGCAGCGATGGCGTGCGGTCCCCCAACTACGCCTGGCCCAACTCCTAGCCCGACAGGAAGACATCGCGTGACGCTCTCCCACGAACAAGCAGCCTGGTTCAGCGAGACCTTCGACCAGCTGACCGACAACATGGAGAAGGCCGTGCTCGGCAAGCGCCATGTCGTCCGGCTGGCCCTCACCTGTCTGCTCTCCGAGGGCCACATGCTGCTCGAGGACTTCCCCGGGACCGGCAAGACGATGCTGGCCCGGTCGCTGGCCAACACCGTGCAGGGGTCGCACGCGCGGATCCAGTTCACGCCGGACCTGCTCCCGTCGGATGTCACCGGCGTGACCGTCTACGACCAGCACAAGGGCACCTTCGAGTTCCACCCGGGCCCGATCTTCCACACGATCGTGCTGGCCGACGAGATCAACCGCGCGTCGCCCAAGACCCAGTCGGCGCTGCTGGAGGTGATGGAGGAGGGGCGGGTGACCGTCGACGGCTTCCCGCACCAGGTGGGCCGGCCGTTCATGGTGATCGCCACCCAGAACCCGATCGAGCAGGCCGGCACGTACCGACTTCCGGAGGCCCAGCTGGACCGCTTCCTGATGAAGACCTCGGTGGGCTACCCCGACCAGGCAGCGACGATCGAGCTGCTCGTCAACGCCAAGATCCGCGACCGGGCCGCCCTGGTGACGCCGGTGATCACCGCCGCGACCATCGCGCAGATGAGCGGCCTGGCCGACGAGGTCTACGTCGACCCGGCCGTGGTCACCTACGTGACGGAGATCGCCGAGGAGTCACGGCGTCAGCCGCACGTGAAGCTCGGGCTCTCTCCCCGCGGCTGCCTCGCGTTCATCCGGGTCGCCAAGACCTGGGCGGCTGCCGACGGCCGCGACCACGTCGTGCCCGACGACATCAAGACGCTCGCCGAACCGGTGCTCTGCCACCGGCTGCTGCTCGACGCGGAGGCGCAGTTCAGCGGGGTCACCGTCGAGTCCGTGATCGGCCGCCTGCTCGAGATCGTCGCCCCTCCCACCGACAGGGTTGCCTGAGGCGATGACGGCCCTACGCGTGGTGACGCCACTCGGGTGGCTGGTGCTCGCGACGGGCGTGGTCTGCGTCGGAGCGGCGGTGCTGGTGGGCTGGCGCGAGCTCGCCGTGGTCGCGGCCGCCTGCCTGCTCTTGCTGATCCTCGCCGCGCCGTTCCTCTTCGGCCGCACCCGGGTCACGGTCTCGCTTCTGCTGGAGCCGTCCCGGATCATGGCCGGCGGCTCGGTGGCGGCCGGCGTCGACGTCACCAACCGGACTTCTGCGCGGATCCTCCCGACCATCCTCGACCTGCCGGTGGGCCAGTCGGTGCACCGCTACGGCATCCCGTCGCTCGCCGCGGGAGCGACGCACCAGGAGGCGTTCACGGTGCGCACCGAGCGTCGCGGGGTGATCGCGGTCGGCCCGGCGACCACCCGCCGCGGAGACCCGGTGGGGCTCTTCTCCCGCGACTCGCTCTGGACGGGGGTCGAGGAGATCCTGGTCCGCCCGCCGATGGTGCCGCTCGACGCGCTCGGCGCCGGTCTGCTGCGCGACCTCGAGGGCGTCTCGACCGACTCGGTGTCACAGAGCGACCTGGCGTTCCACACGCTGCGCGAGTACGTCGCCGGCGACGACCTCCGCCACATCCACTGGCGTTCGTCGGCCAAGGCGATGGGCTCCGGTGGTGAGAACCAGCTGCTGGTCCGCCAGTACCTCGACACCCGGCGCAGCCACGCCACGGTAGTAGTCGATGACGCCCCTGCCAGCTGGGGCGGCGTGGTGGCCGGTGACGAGCCCTTCGAGACCGCGATGTCGGTGGCCGCCTCGATCATCGTCCGGGCGGTCACCGACGACTTCGAGGCCTCCTTCGTGTGCGGCCACCAGGCGTCGTCAGGCTTTCAGGGCGCCGGCAACTTCACAAGCCTGGCTCTCGACGCCGTCTGTCGGGCCGACTTCGGCAGGACCGGGCTGGTCGCCTCCTCCAACAGCGCGGCCCGGGTGGCCGCCGACACCAGCCTGCTGTTCCTGATCACGGGTGCGGCGGCGCCGTTCGAGACGCTGCTCCGTGCCTCGGCAGCGTTCCCGCCGGAGGTACGCCGGCTGGCGATCGTGGTCGACCCCACCGCGACGGCCGGGGTCACCGAGGCCGGCGGGCTCTCGGTGCTCCGCCTGGCCACCAAGAGCGACCTGCCCGGCCTGCTGCACTGGAGCGTGCGATGAGCAGCGCGACCACGACCAGGGTCCGCGCCGACTGGCTGCAGGCCAGCGCCGCCCTCCTCGACCACGTGTTCCTCTTCGGGTTGGCCGCGGCCGCGCTCGCGGGCCTGTCCACCACGTTCACGGGTTCCGCGTTCTTCGTGGTCGGGATGGTCGGCGTGCTCGCCGGCGCCGCGGTGTCCTACGTGACCGGTGCGCTGCGCTGGCCGGCGGCTTCGGTGGTGGTGATCGGGCTGGTGGTGTTCGTCCTCCTCGGAGGTCCGCTATGCCTGCGCGCCGAGGGTTCCAGCGCCTACCTCCCCGGCCCCGGCACCCTGTCCACGCTGGGCGACCAGGTGGTGCTCGGGTGGAAGGAGCTGCTCACCACCTTGCCTCCGGTCGACGGCGATGGTCCGCTGCTCGTGCTGCCGTGGGCGCTCGGGCTGGTGACCGGGCTGCTCGGTGGCCTGACCTCGCGGGTCGGCGCGGGCCCCGCTCTGCTGCGCGCGGCGCTGCCATTGCTCGCGCCGGCACTGCTGCTGGCGGCGGTGATCCTGCTCGGCGTCCCGCGTCCGCAGTCGCTGTGGCTGCAGGGCGCCGGGTTCGCCGTGCTCGCGATCGGGTGGCTGGTGCTGCGGGCGCAGAGGGCCGCCGCTCCGGTGCGGGGCG
>JALZCZ010000297.1 GCA_030862825.1 Actinomycetota bacterium
GCGACGACCCGAGGCTCCGCGAGGCCGCAGCGACGGCTGAGGTGCTGGTCTGCTCGTCGGCGACCCCCGAGCTGCTGGCTGCGATGCCGCGTCTCCGGCTGGTGCACGTGTCCGGAGCCGGCTACGACAAGATCCCGCTCGACGCCCTGCCCGACGGCACGCTCCTCTGCAACACCTTCCACCACGGCCGCTCGATCGCCGAGCACGTGCTGATGGTCGCGATGATGCTGCGCCGCAGCGTGCTCCGTTCGGAGCGCGACATGCGGGCAGGCGTCTGGCGCAACGTCATCGTCGACACCACCTACCCGTTCGGCGGCGTCCTCGCCGGTCACTGCCTCGGCATCGTCGGCTTCGGCGAGATCGGCTCGTCCGTCGCCCGCCTCGGCTCGGCGATGGGGATGGAGGTCCGCGCCGTACGCCGCGACCCCTCGGCTCCCGTGGCTCCCGACCTCGACCTGGCCTGGGTCGGGGCCGACCACCGGCTCCACGAGCTGCTCGCGGCCTCGGACGTCGTGGTCGTCACGGTCCCGCTCTCCGACGCCACCCGTGGCCTGGTCGACGCCGCCGCCCTGGCCGCCATGAAGCCGAGCGCCGTGCTGGTCAACGTCTCCCGCGGCGCCGTGGTCGACGAGCTCGCCCTCCACTCCGCCCTCACCGACGGCACCATCGCCGGTGCCGGCATCGACGTCTGGTGGCGCAACCCCCGCGATCCCGACACACCACCCCCGTCCCAGCTGGACTTCACCACCCTGGACAACGTCGTCCTCACGCCGCACCAGTCCGGCCACACCGAGGAGGTCTTCGCCGGAAGGGCGCGCGATATCAGTGACAACGTCGACGCGTTGGCGGAGGGGCAGCCCCTGCGCAACGTGGTCGTAGCGACTCCCGACTAGGTTCGCCGAACGCCGCGGATCAGCTGTCTGGCACGCCGCCCACCGTGGCGAGCCAGCGGAACTCGGCCGGGCTCGGGTCCACGTTGCCGGCGGCGTCGGTGGCCCGTACCGCGAAGGTGTGCCATCCCGGATGCAGGTCCGCGTAGCTCCGTGGGGAGACGCATCGGCTGTAGCCCGCTCCGTCGAGACTGCAGGTGAACGACGCGGCCTCGTTCGCGCTGAATGTGAACAGCGCGGCATCTTCAGCAGGGAACTCGGTGGACAGGCCGGTCTTCGGGGGGCTGCGATCCGATCGTGCTGTTTCCGCGGTCGCGCTGGACTGGGACGGACGAGGGGAACGCGTCGTGCGTCCAGCGCTCGGCGGACCTGTCTCCCGCACCGGCGTGGATGGCGAGGTCACACCGGTCGCCGGGGACGGCCCCTCAGACTGCTCGACTGCGGGTGTGCCCGGCTCCGAGCTGCTGCCCCTCGGCGTCCGGCCATCGGGCGTCGGCATCGGCGTCTCATGGGTGGAGCTCGGCCCCTCGCTGTCGGGTGACCCGGTCGCGTCGAGCCCGTGGTCGACGCCCAGCGACCCTGCCTGTCGGTCGGAGGACCCGCCCATCACCGACCCGACCACGGCGTACGCACCGGCGCCCAGGCACAGCATCACGGTGACGGCCACCATCGCTCTGACCGGGCCAGGTCTGGCTCCCTCACTGATCAGGCGTGCGGTGGCGCGTGGAAGCCGGCGCCAGAGGTCGATGAGTGGTCGTGGGGCTCTGTGTCGCATGCAGGGATCTCCGGGGTAGCTCACGGGGACCCCATGTCCTCGCCCGTGACGGACACGAAGGGGGCCACGCTAACACTTGGCGCAACGGCGCGCTGGCGGGAGGACAGCCGGGGGTATCGGCCGCTCGCACGAGCGTCCCCTCTCGCCCGATCGACGCCGCCGGCTGGCTCAGTGACACCGGCCGGGGGACCACGGAGTGGATCGCGTCGCTACCGACGACCTCGCCGCACGGGCGGACGACGGCCTGGAGCCGAGCGAGCTCGACCGGCTCATCGCGGACCTCGGGCCCATCTCCGCGGCGCTCGACGCTGCCGGCTCCCGGCAGGTCTCGCCATGCGCGAGCGAGCGTCACGAGCTGGAACGGGCCGGTCAGAGAACCTGTTGACCCATCAACATCAACGCTCCGAAGCAGGAGACGACGGTCGCGGTCCACCGCAGCCGCACCGGTGACAGATAGCGGTTGATCAGCAGTGACAGCCCGAAGCCGACGACGGGCGCCGGGATGAGGAGTACGACCGCGACGAGGATCGCGTGGTCGATCGACCCGGTGACGGCGAGAGCCAGGACCGAGAAGGCCGAGCCGACGAGGAAGAAGCCGCTGATCGTGCCGCGATAGACCGGGCCCTGCTTGCCCTGCCAGACCAGCGCCATGGGTGGGCCGCCGATGGACGTGGCCGTGCCGAGGAGACCGCTGGTGGCGCCTGCCATGACCAGGTTCGGGCGGTCGGGGGCCGGCCGCCAGCCGGCGCTGGCGAGCACGACGCCGAGGAGCACGACGGCCGCCAGCATCAGGGCAAGCCAGCGCTCCGGCATCGCGGCAACGAGGAGCGCGCCGGCGATCGTGCCCGGCACCCGCCCGGCCAGCGCCCAGCCGGTGCCGCCGAGATCGATGTGCTGTCGCTCGGTCAGCACCACCATCAGCGTGACCACGACGGCGAGGATGATGAGCGTGCCGGGGATCAGACCCGGGTCGACCAGGGCCACGACCGGGGCCGCGAGCATGCCCATGCCGAAGCCGATCGACGCCTGGAGGGCCGCGGCGAGCACCACGGCGATGGCGATGACGACGAATCCGGCGACGGAGAGGTCGGCGGTCACCTCGCCGCGACTGTCAGCTGACCCTGCTCGGTGCCCATCGGGTGGAAGCACTCGGCGGCGTGCTCGCCGTCGACGGGGTCGACCGCCACCGGTGGGATCGTGGTGGCGCACTCCTCGGTCGCCCGCCAGCAGCGGGTCCGGAAGCGGCAGCCCGACGGCGGGTCGAGCGGTGAGGGGATCTCACCAGACAGGATGATCTGCTCGCGGCGTCCGGCGTGGTCGAGCGACGGAGCAGCCGACATCAGCGCGGTCGTGTACGGGTGCTGTGGGCGCTCGTACGTCGACTCGGTAGCGCCGTGCTCCACCACCCGGCCGAGGTACATCACCACGACCCGGTCGGCGACGTGGCGCACCACGGACAGGTCATGGGAGATGAACAGGTAGGCGACGCCGAGCTCCTGCTGCAGCTCGTTGAGCAGGTTGAGCACCTGCGCCTGCACCGACAGGTCGAGTGCGGAGACCGGCTCGTCGCAGATGATCACGTCGGGGTTCAGCGCCAGCGCTCGGGCGATGCCGAGCCGCTGCCGCTGGCCGCCGGAGAACTCCTGCGGGAACTTGTCGGCGTCCGAGGGCCGCATGCCGACGAGGTGCAGCAGCTCGCGCAGCCGGGCCGCCCGGTCCCGTGCGGTGCGGTAGAGCCCGCGGTGGGTCAACCACGGTTCGGAGACGATGTCGCCGGCCGACATCCGCGCGTTCAGCGACGCGAACGGGTCCTGGAAGACCATCTGCACCCGGCGCCGGAACTGCAGCAGGTCCTTGCCCTTGAGCGAGTAGGGGTCGATCCCGTCGAAGCTCACCGTGCCGCCGTCCGGCTGCTCGAGCATCATCAGGGTCCGGGCCAGGGTGGACTTGCCGCACCCCGACTCACCGACCAGGCCGACGGTCTCGCCGCGGTTCAGGTCGAGGTTGACGCCGTCCAGCGCCCTGAGCTCGAGGGTGTGGCCGCCGTGGCTCACCGGGAAGATCTTGGTCAGGTCGCGGACCTCGAGCAGTGACGCAGTCATCGGGCAACCTCCTCGGCGAGGTGACAGGCCGACACGTGGCCGGGCACGACCTCGCGCACCGCGGGCCGCTGCTCGCGGCAGATGTCGCGCACCATCGGACACCGGTCCTGGTAGACGCAGGCCGACGGGATCGCGTGGAGCTCCGGTGGCTTGCCGCCGATCGACCTCAGGTCCGCACCGCGCTCGGCGCCCGCCGGCACCGACTCGAGCAGTCCCTTGGTGTAGGGGTGCTTCGGGTCACCGAACACGTCGGCGACCCGGCCCTGCTCGACCACGTTGCCGGCGTACATGACGACCACCCGGTCGGCGTGTTCGGCGACCAGGGCCAGGTCGTGGGTGATCAGGACGACCGCCATGTCGCGCTCCTCGCGCAGGTCCCTGAGCAGCTTCATGATCTGCGCCTGCACCGTCACGTCGAGCGCGGTGGTCGGCTCGTCGGCGAGGAGTACGGCGGGCGAGAGCGCCACCGCGATCGCGATCAGCAGTCGCTGCCGCATGCCGCCCGAGAACTGGTGCGGGTAGGCGTCGATCCTGGTCTCCGGCTCGGGGATACCGACCCGCGCCATCAGGTCGATCGCCTCCGCGCGGGCCGCCTTCTTGGACATGCCGCGGTGGATCCGGAACGGCTCGGCGAGCTGGTAGCCCACGGTGTAGACGGGGTTGAGGGCGGTCAGCGCGTCCTGGAACACGATGGCCAGCTCGGGTCCGGCCAGCTCCCGCCGCTTCCTCGGTGACGCCGTGACCAGGTCGGTGCCGTCGAGGCGGACGGCGCCCTCGGTGATGTCGGCGACCGGCGCCAGCAGCCCGACGACGGCCTGAGCGGTCATCGACTTGCCGCAGCCCGACTCGCCCAGCAGCGCCAGCGTCTCGCCGCGCCGGGCGCCGAACGACACGGAGTCGACGGCCCGGACCACACCGTTCGGTGTACGGATGTCGACGCTGAGACCCTCGACGTCGAGGGCGACGCCGCCGGTGTGGTGGTCGGTGGTGTGGTCGGCCACGACATGCTCCTGGTGGATGGTGGTCACGAGGCTGCCCCCTTGGTGAGCGTGCGTCGAGCCCGGCGCGGCACGGTCAGCCGCCAGCGCTGGTCGGGATCGGTGGCGATCCGCGCCCACGAGGCGAGCACGGTCGCCGAGACGGTGGTGACGACGATGGCGAGGCCGGGGAAGAACGACAGCCACCACGCGGTCTGCAGATAGGTGCGGCCCTGGGCGACCATCAGACCCCAGCTGACGTCGGGCGGCTGGATGCCGATGCCGAGGAAGCTCAGCGACGACTCGGCCAGCATCACGTAGCAGAACTCGAGGGTGGCCACGGTCAGCAGGGTGGGCAGCACGATCGGGAACACGTGGCGCCGGATGATCGCGCTCGGCCGGGTGCCGAAGGTGCGCGCGGCGTCGACGAACAACCTGCTCTGCAGCTCGGCGGACTCCGCTCGCGCGGTGCGCAGGTAGATCGGGATGCGGGTGACCGCGAGCACGAGCACGATGTTGGCGGCGCTGGGGCTGAACACGTAGAGCACGAACACCGCCATCAGCAGCGACGGGAAGCTCATGATCACGTCGGCGACGCGCATCGCGGTCGTCTCGCGCCAACCCCGGTGATACCCCGCCCACATGCCGATCAGCGAGCCGATCACCAGGGACACGATCACCGCCGGCAGCGCCACCGCGAACGTCGTCCGCGTCGCGACCACCAGCCGGGCGATCAGGCTGCGGCCCAGCGAGTCGGTGCCGAGCAGGTACATGAAGCCGTGGTCGAGGGACGGCGCATCGTTGATCCGGTCGAGGTCCTGGTCGTTGCCGCCGCCGACCAGCATCGGGCCGAACACCGCCACCAGGGCGAAGAAGACCAGGACCAGCGCGGCGAGGGTCGCCACCTTGTCGCGCCACAGCAGCCGCCACATGCTCACCTTGCTGGAGCGGGCCGCGGAGCTCTCCGCGGGCGGCTCGAGGCCCGCGGCACCGGGTTCGATCGTTGTCGTCATGACGGACTCCTCAGACCTTGGCAGGTTCGCGGACGCGGGCGTCGAGCAGGGCGTAGCAGACGTCGATCAGGATGTTGAGGACGAAGATCGCCACGGCGGTCAGCAGCACACACGCCTGGAGGGTCGCGAAGTCGCGGCCGGTGATCGAGTCGATCATCAGGTTGCCGATGCCGGGCCAACCGAAGATGCTCTCGACCACGACGGCGCCGTTGACCAGCCCGACGGCCAGGTCACCGGCCACGGTCAGCGCCGGTGCCGCCGCGTTGCGCAGCGCGTGATGGGTCACCACCCGCACGTCGGTGGCGCCCTTGCTGCGCGCCAACCGGACGTACGGCGCCGACAGGGCCGAGACCATCGCCCCGCGCACCACCTGGGTGAGCACGCCGACGGGTCTGATCGCGAGCGTGACGACCGGCAGGATCCACGAGAGCAAACCGGCATCGGTGCCCGACGTCGGCAGCACGCCCAGCACCACGGCGAAGATCCAGATGCCGGTGATCGCGAACCAGAAGTCCGGCATGCTCGCCGCGGTCATGGAGACGAACGACGCGATCCGGTCGGCGATCGAGTTGGGGCGGAACGCCGCCCAGCTGCCGAGGACCACGGCGAGCAGGATCGCGATCAGCATGGTCGTGAAGGCCAGCTGCAGCGTGGCCGGGAAGGCACGCAGCGCCATCGCCGAGGCCGACTCCCCGGTCCGCAGCGAGGTGCCGAAATCGAGCTGCACGACGCCGCCGAGGTAGTCGAACATCTGGCTCAGGATCGGGTCGTTGAAGCCGTTGCGCTCGTTGAACGCCTCCCGCTGGGCCGGCGTCGCCGACTCCGACAGGTAGAGGGACGCCGGGTTGCCCGTGAGCCGCGCGAGCACGAAGACCCCGAGGAGCACGAACAGCAGGGGCAGGAGGCTGGTCAGCGCCCGCCGCCGGACGAATCGGAACATGTGGCCTCGCGGTGGTTGGTGGTGAAGGTGGATCCCGGTGGCCGG
>JALZCZ010000303.1 GCA_030862825.1 Actinomycetota bacterium
CGCCCCGACGGGCCAGCGGGAGTCTCAGTGCACCGTCGCCTTCTCGGAACCGGCCCCGGTGAGGGAGCGCACCTCGAGCTCGACGTACGCCGCCTCCGCCTCCGGCTCGGAGGACGTCAGCGTGCCCAGGATGCCGAACAGGAATCCTGCCGGGATCGACACGATGCCGGGGTTGGCCAGCGGGAACCACGAGAAGTCGACGCTCGTCCAGAAGACACCCGTCGGGCCGGACACGGTCGGTGAGAAGAACACCAAGCCGACACAGGTGACGAGTCCGCCATAGATCGCCCAGGTCGCACCGCGAGTGTTGAACTGCTTCCAGAACAGGTTCATCACCAACGCGGGCAGGTTGGCCGAGGCCGCGACCGCGAAGGCGAGGGCCACCAGGAAGGCGATGTTCAGCTCCTGGGCGAAGATCGACAGCACGATCGCCACGCCGCCGATGACGAACGCTGCGATCCGGGCCACCCTGACCTCGTCCTTCTCGCTGGCCCTGCCGTCCTTCCAGACGTTGGCGTAGAGGTCGTGAGCGACCGACGACGCGGACGTGAGCGTCAGCCCGGCGACCACGGCCAGGATCGTGGCAAACGCAACCGCCGCGATGAATGCCAGCAGGATCGCCCCGCCACCGGATCCGGGTCCTCCGCCCACCTCCTCGGCCAGGAGCGGTGATGCCAGGTTGCCACCGCTCTTGGCGACGTCACTGTCCGGCCCGGTGTTCAGCAGCGCTGCCGCACCGAACCCGAGGACCAGCGACATCAGGTAGAACGAGCCGATCAGCCCGATCGCCCAGTTCACCGACGTGCGGGCGTCCTTGGCGGTCGGCACCGTGTAGAAGCGGATCAGGATGTGCGGCAGACCGGCCGTGCCGAGCACCAGCGCGAGGCCGAGCGAGAGGAAGTCGATCTGGCTGGTCAGGTTGAGGCCGTACTTCAGCCCCGGCTCGAGGAATGCCGATCCCTTACCGGAGTTGTCGGCCGCAGCCCCCAGCATCTCGCTGAGGTTGAAGCTGAACTTGGCCAGCACGAGAACGGTGATCAGGACGGTGCCGGTCATCAGCAGGACGGCCTTGACGATCTGCACCCACGTGGTGCCCTTCATGCCGCCGACGACGACGTAGAAGATCATCAGCATCCCGACGGCGAGGATGGTGAACCGGCTCGCCCACTCACCCTCGATGCCGAGCAGCAGCGTCACCAGGGCGCCGGCACCCACCATCTGCGCGAGCAGATAGAAGATCGACACCACGACCGTCGAGGAGGCCGCTGCAGTGCGCACCGGGCGCTGACGCATCCGATAGGCGAGCTGGTCGGCCATGGTGAAGCGACCGGAGTTGCGGAGCAGCTCGGCCACGAGCAGCAGGGCGATGAGCCAGGCGACCAGGAAGCCGATCGAGTAGAGGAAGCCGTCGTAGCCGGTCAGCGCGATGGCGCCGGAGATGCCCAGGAATGACGCTGCGCTCATGTAGTCGCCAGAGATGGCCAGACCGTTCTGGAAGCCGCTGAACGAGCGGCCGCCCGCGTAGTAGTCCGCGGCGTCCTTGGTGTGGCGGCTCGCCCAGAAGGTGATCGCGACGGTGATCGCGACGATCACGATGAACAGGATCGTGGAGAGTGCCTCGGAGCTCATCAGGCCACCCCTCCGGCGTGCTCGTCCTCATACCGCTGGTTGAGCTTGCGGGCGAGGGGATCGACGTGCGTGTACATGTACCGGCCGTACAGCCAGGCGATCACGAACGTCGAGACGAACTGGAGGATGCCGAAGAGCAGCGCGATGTTGATGTTGCCGACGACCTTCGAGCTCATGAAGTCGTTCGCCCAGTTCGACATCACGACGTACAGCAGGTACCAGGCCATGAATATGAACGTCGCCGGAAACACGAAACGCCGGAACTTGCTGCGCAGCTCCGCGAAATCCGGCGTGTCGTGCAGCTCGACGTAGATCGGGTGGTCGGAGCGCTGGTGGACGCCGTTGCCACCCCCGGGTTGGGTCTCAGATGTCACGGTTCTGCCTCTCTGGCGGGATGTGATCACGGTCACCGTAGGGAGGCAGGTACCCACCGTCAGCGGTCGATGTCAGGGCGTGCGACGGGCGGACGAGGTCTCTCGGTGAGCGGTCGGGCTGGCGCGACGAACGGTCAACGGCTACGTCCCCGAGATCGGCTCAGGGGGTCTCGATACGGCCTCGCCCAGGGCCTCGGCCTACTCGACCAGTGAAAGAGCTCGAGGGACGAGCGGTCCCCGTGAGGCCGTGAGGACAAGTTGACGTCTCGGTCGCGGCAGCGGTCGCGGGCCTGAAACGTCCGCTGCCTTTCATGGGGACATCCCGATCCCCAGGAGTGCCTCCATGACTGTCTCCGCACCTGTCAGCCCACCTGCTGAAGCCCTCGCCCGCCGCACCGGACGCTGGATCGACGACTGGCGACCGGAGGACGAGGAGTTCTGGGAGGGGGGCGGAAAGAAGGTTGCCCGCCGCAACCTGGTCTGGTCGATCTTCGCCGAGCACCTCGGCTTCTCGGTCTGGCTGATCTGGAGCGTCTCCTCGGCCTTCCTGCTGGCACAGGGCTTCACGTTCACTCCCCAGCAGCTGTTCTTCCTGGTGGCCCTGCCCAACCTGGTCGGCTCGCTGCTGCGGCTTCCCTACACGTTCGCGGTCCCGAAGTTCGGCGGGCGCAACTGGACCATGGCCAGCGCGGCCCTGCTGCTGATCCCGACGCTGCTGTTCTCAGTCGTCGTGCAGAACCCGGACACGCCGTACTGGGTCTTCTGCCTGATCGCCGCGACCGCCGGCTTCGGCGGCGGCAACTTCGCGTCGTCGATGGCCAACATCAACTTCTTCTACCCCTCGTCCAAGAAGGGCACCGCGCTGGGCCTGAACGCCGCCGGCGGCAACGCCGGTGTCGCGCTGATCCAGCTCCTCCTGCCCGTGATGATCGGCGGCGCCGGCATCTTCGGGCTGGTCAAGGCGGCCGAGGGCGGTATCAACCTCCAGCGGGCGGCCTACATCTATGCCGGCCTGGCCATCGTCGCCACGGCGGCGGCGTACTTCTTCATGGACAACCTCGGCACCGCCCAGTCGAAGCCGCGGGAGCAGATGCAGGTCGTGAAGAACAAGCAGACCTGGGTGATGTCGTTCCTCTACATCGGCACCTTCGGCTCGTTCATCGGCTACTCCGCCGCGATGCCGCTGCTGATCAAGCTGAACTTCTGGGTGCCGGACCCCGCGCCGCTCGGCACGGGCATCTTCTTCGCCTACTACGCCTTCCTCGGGGCCGGCATCGGCTCGCTGACCCGCCCGCTCGGCGGCTGGCTCGCCGACAGGTACGGCGGTGCCAAGGTCACCCTCGGTGCCTTCGTCGGGATGATCGCGTTCACCCTTGCCGTCCTCTGGACGCTGATGCAGCTCACCCCGAACCCGACCGCCGACGTGGCGATCGCGACCGACAACAAGTCGTGGTTCCCCTGGTTCCTCGCCTTCTTCCTCTGCATCTTCGCGGCCACCGGCATCGGCAACGGGTCGACGTACAAGATGATCCCGGCGATCTTCCGCACCGAGGCGGAGCGCGCCACGACGCCCAACACGGCCGAGCGGTCAGCGGCGCTGGACGCGGCGACCAAGCGGTCGTCGGCGGCGATCGGCGTGATCGGTGCGGTGGGCGCCCTCGGTGGGTTCCTGATCCCGATCGCCTTCTCCTCGCCGTGGGTCGACGACCCGATGTCGGCCACCAAGGGCGCGTTCGTGGTCTTCACCTGCTTCTACGCCGTCTGCGCGGGCGTGACCTACGCGGTCTACCTTCGCCGTCCGGTCTCCGCGACGAGCCTGGCCCGGGCGGGTATCTGAGTGACCCGGACCCACTGCCCCTACTGCAGCCTCCAGTGCGGGATGACTCTCACGCAGAGTCGTCGCGCGCTGGAGGTCCAGGCGTGGCCGGAGTTCCCGGTCAACGAGGGCGCGCTGTGCCGCAAGGGCTGGACGGCCGCCGGGCTGCGCGGCAGCCGCGAGCGGCTGACCTCGCCGCTGGTCCGGGACCGCGCGACCGGTGAGCTGCGCACGGCGTCGTGGGACGAGGCGCTCGACCTGGTCGCCGGTCGGCTGGCCGACCTCCGCGAGACGCACGGTGCGGACGCGGTGGCGGTCTTCGGCGGCGGCGGGCTGACCAACGAGAAGGCCTACCAGCTCGGCAAGTTCGCCCGGGTCGCGCTCGGCACCTCGCAGATCGACTACAACGGCCGGTGGTGCATGTCGTCGGCCGCGTCGGCCGGCAACCAGGCGTTCGGCGTCGACCGCGGCCTGCCCTTCCCGCTCGCGGACGTCGAGCAGGCCGACGTCGTCGTGCTGGTCGGCTCCAACATCGCCGAGACCATGCCGCCCGCGGCCCGCCACCTCGACCGGCTCCGCGAGCGCGGCGGTCACGTGGTCGTGATCGACCCGCGGCTCACCGCCACGGCCGAGCGGGCCGACACCTTCCTGCAGCCGGTGCCGGGCACGGACCTCCCGCTGGCGCTCGGGGTCCTGCACCTGCTGGTCGCCGACGGCGCCGTCGACGAGGACTACGTCGCCGCCCGGACCACCGGGTTCGACGTGGTCCGCCAGGACGCGACCGTCTGGTGGCCGGAGCGCGTGGAGCGGGTGACGGGGGTGCCGACCGAGCAGTTGCGCGCGCTCGCCTCCCTGCTCGCCCGATCGCCGCGGGTGATGGTGCTGACCGCGCGCGGCGCCGAGCAGCACAGCCAGGGCACCGCGACCGTGCTGGCCTGGATCAACGTCGCCCTCGCGCTCGGCATGCCCGGCAAGAAGTACGCCGGCTACGGCTGCCTCACCGGCCAGGGCAACGGCCAGGGCGGGCGCGAGCACGGGCAGAAGGCCGACCAGCTGCCGGGCTACCGGATGATCGACGACCCGGTCGCACGCGACCACGTCGCCCGGGTCTGGGGCGTGCCGGCCGCCGACCTGCCCGGCAGGGGCCGGTCGGCGTACGAGCTCCTGGACGGGCTGGGCACACCCGACGGGGCGAAGGCGCTGCTCGTCTTCGGCAGCAACATCGTGGTCTCCGCCCCCAACGCCACCCACGTCACCGAGCGGCTGGCCGCGCTCGACCTGCTCGTCGTCGCCGACATCGTGATGTCGGAGACCGCGGCGATGGCCGACGTCGTGCTGCCGGTGACCCAGTGGGCCGAGGAGACCGGCACCATGACCAACCTCGAGGGCAGGGTGATCCTCCGCCAGCAGGCCGTCTCCCCGCCCGACGGTGTGCGCAGCGACCTCGACGTGCTCGCCGGCCTGGCGACCCGGCTGGACTCGCCGGTGCCGTTCTCCACCGAGCCGGAGGAGATCCTCGCCGAGCTCGGCCGTGCTTCCGCCGGCGGCAAGGCCGACTACGCCGGCATCGACTACGACCGGATCCGCGACGAGCACGGCGTCTTCTGGCCGTGCCCGACACCCGACCACCCGGGCACGCCGCGACTGTTCGCGGACTCCTTCGCCACCCCGGACGGCCGGGCACGCTGCGTGGCGGTGGCGCCGACCGGCCCCGCCGAGGTGCCGTGCGCCGACTACCCGCTGCACCTGACCACCGGGCGGGTGCTGGCGCAGTACCAGTCCGGCGCCCAGACGCGGCGGGTCCGTGACCTGCCCGACGACGGGGTCTTCGTGGAGATGCACCCCCTGCTCGCCGACCGGATCGGCGCCCACGACGGGGAGCCGGTGCTCGTCTC
>JALZCZ010000354.1 GCA_030862825.1 Actinomycetota bacterium
TCGTGGTGATGATGCCCATGACGTAGCCCGCCGTGGCCTCGCCCCGGCCGCTCCAGCGCTGCGGGTCGGCGTCGATCTCGCGGCGCACCTTGGCGCCCTTGGCCCAGGCGAAGGGGCCGACCACGCAGAGGATCCCGCAGACGAACGTGCCGGCGAGGGCGACGATGCCCATGATCAGCGCGGTGTTGGCCTCCGGGTGCGGCACCTGCCCGTAGAAGCCGTACGCCGGTTGGCCGTAGGGATGCTGCCCGGGCGCTGGTGGGTACGCCGGCGACGCCGGCTGCTGGTAGGTCTCCCAGCTCGGTGGGGGCTGTGGTGGCTGGGGACGCTCCTCCGGGTCGTTTCCGCTCATGCGTCCATGGTCGCAGGTACGCAGGCCAGCCAGTCACCGATGTCGGCGAGCATCCGCGTCTTGGCGGCGTCGGGTGCGCGCGAGGCCAGCACCGACATCCGGGCCAGCTCGGCGAGCTGCTCGTCCGAGAGGTCGTGAGCGGCGCGCATCGTCGCGTACTGCGCGGCCAGTCGCGACCCGAAGAGCAGGGGGTCGTCGGCGCCGAGCACCACCATGGCGCCGGCCTCCAGCAGCGTCGGCAGCGGCACCGAGGTGAGGTCGGAGTAGACGCCGAGCGCCACGTTGGAGACCGGGCAGACCTCGAGGGCCACACCGGCCTCCGCGATCCGGTCCAGGAGCGCGGGGTCCTCGGCGGCGCGGACGCCGTGACCGAGCCGGTCGGCGTGGAGCACGTCGAGGCAGGTGCGGATGTTGTCGGGCCCGAGCAGCTCCCCGCCGTGGGGAGCGAGCAGCAGACCGGCCCGCTCCGCGATCGCGAAGGCTGCGGCGAACTCCGAGGTCACGCCGCGCCGCTCGTCGTTGGAGAGCCCGAACCCGACCACGCCGTGGCCGGCGTACTGCGCCGCGAGCCGGGCCAGCGTGCGCGCGTCGAGCGGGTGGCGGGTGCGGTTGGCCGCGATCACGACTGCCATGCCCAGCCCGGTGCGCTGCTCCGCGTCACGGACGGCGTCGAGCACCAGGTCGGTGAAGGCGGTGATGCCACCGAACCGGGCGGCGTAGCCACTCGGGTCGACCTGGATCTCCAGCCACCGGCCGCCATCACGCACGTCGTCCTCGGCGGCCTCCAGCACCAGGCGGCGTACGTCGGACTCGGTGCGCAGCACCGACCGCGCGACGTCGTAGAGGCGCTGGAAGCGGAACCAGCCCTTCTCGTCGGTGGCCCGCAGCGTCGGCGGCCAGTCCTCCACGAGGGAGTCGGGCAGCGGGATGCCGTCGCGCTCGGCGAGCTCTAGCAGCGTCTCGTGCCGCATCGAGCCGGTGAAGTGCAGATGGAGGTGCGCCTTCGGCAGCGCCGTCAGGTCCCGATGGTCCGCCACTCAGGCGAACAGCTTCTGGAGCCGAGTGATCCCCTCGACGAGGTCGTCGTCACCGAGCGCGTACGACAGCCGCAGATATCCCGGCGACCCGAACGCCTCGCCGGGCACCACGGCGACCTCGGCGGCGTCCAGGATGTACTCGGCGAGCTCGGCGCTGGTCTCGACCCGCTTGCCGTCGTAGTCCTTGCCGAGCAGGGCCTTCACGGACGGGTAGGCGTAGAACGCGCCGGTGGGGGTGGGACACAGCACACCGTCGATCTCGTTGAGCATCGCGACGATCGTGCGCCGGCGCCGGTCGAAGGCCGTCTTCATCTCGTCGACCGCGGCCAGGTCGCCCTCGACCGCGGCGATGGCCGCGCGCTGCGAGACGTTGGCGACGTTGGAGGTGGCGTGCGACTGGAGGTTGGTGGCCGCCTTGACCAGGTCCTTCGGACCGATCATCCAGCCGACCCGCCAGCCGGTCATCGCGTAGGTCTTGGCCACGCCGTTGACCACGACGCAGTTGTCCTGGAGGTAGGGGCACAGCACCGGCAGCGAGCCGGTCTCGACGCCGTCGTAGACCAGGTGCTCGTAGATCTCGTCGGTCAGCACCCACAGGTTGTGGTCCTCGACCCACTGGCCGATCGCCTTGATCTCGTCGACCGTGTAGACCGACCCGGTCGGGTTGGAGGGCGAGACGAACAGCAGCACCTTGGTGCGCTCGGTGCGCGCCGCCTCGAGCTGGTCGACGGTGACCTTGTAGTCCTGGGTCTCGTCGGCGAGCACCTCGACCGGCACGCCGCCGGCCAGCTGGATCGCCTCCGGGTACGTCGTCCAGTACGGCGCCGGCACGATCACCTCGTCGCCGGGATCGAGCATGGCCGCGAAGCCTGCGTAGATGGCCTGCTTGCCGCCGTTGGTCACCAGCACCTGGGCAGGCTCGATCTCCAGGCCGCTGTCGCGCTCGGTCTTGGCCGCGATCGCCTTCTTCAGCTCGGGCAGCCCTCCGGCGGGGGTGTAGCGGTGGTTCTTCGGGTCCTTGCAGGCCTCGACCGCCGCGTTCACGATGTAGTCGGGCGTCGGGAAGTCCGGCTCGCCGGCGCCGAAGCCGATCACCGGCCGGCCCTCCGCCTTCAGCGCCTTCGCCTTCGCATCCACCTTCAGCGTCGCCGACTCGGCGATCGCGCCGATCCGGCGTGAGACGCGACGGTCGCGAGGGTTGGTGGCGGGCGCGGCTGCTGGGGACTCCGACATGTCTGCCATCGTAGGGGTGGGCCGATGCCGTTCTCACCCCCGTTTGTTCCGCCACCGTGAATGCCCACTCCGAGCCGGCCCGCATCCGTTTGGACTCCGCCAACGCCCAGGCCGTAGACTCCATGTTTGGTGGATTCCCCAAGGCTTTGCCATGCCCGGACTCGGGTCGGTCGGCCGCATGCGGAGAACATCGGAGGGCACTAGCTCAACTGGCAGAGCATCGGTCTCCAAAACCGAAGGTTGGGGGTTCAAGTCCCTCGTGCCCTGCAGGAAGACGAATGATCCACGACGAGAGGTGAACGGCTGTGTCGGACAGCAGCGCGGTCCGCGGTCCCA
>JALZCZ010000359.1 GCA_030862825.1 Actinomycetota bacterium
GGGTAGCGCGCCGCGACCTCGTCGTACGCCGCCTGCAGCTCGTCGCGGCCGGCGACCGGACGCGACTGGTGCGAGGCCCAGGCGCCGAGCTGGGAGCCGCGCGGGCGGATCGCGAAGTACGCCGCCACGTCGGCGGCCTGCAGGGGCGTGGCCGACCCGTCGACCCGGACCTGTCGCTCCAGCGGGTGCCACGGAAAGAGCAGCGCGCATCGCGGGTTGGCGGCGAGCTCGACACCCTTGCGCGACCGGGTGTTGGTGAAGAACACGAAGCCCGCCTCGGAGAGTCCCTTGAGCAGCACCATCCGCGCCGACGGCTGCCCGTCCGCCGACACGGTCGCGACCACCATGGCGTTCGGCTCGTGCAGCCCGGCCGCCAGTGCATCGTCGAGCCAGCGCCGGAACATCGCCACCGGATCGGGTTCCAGGTCGGCCTCCGTGAGTCCGGCGCGGGCGTACTCCTCGCGGAGCCACGCGAGATCAAGATCGGGCATGACCCGACCGTAGACGAGTGGTGCAGAATGCCACCGACCAACGATCGCGACCCGATCGCCGGTCCCATCGTCGAAGGAGTCTGGTGCGGATGACCGAGGTACACCACGGCCTGGAGGGCGTCGTCGCCTTCGAGACCGAGATCGCCGAGCCCGACAAGGAGGGGTCGGCCCTTCGCTACCGAGGGGTCGACATCGAGGACATCGTCGGCCGCGTGCCGTTCGAGAACGTCTGGGGCCTGCTCATCGACGGCGCCTACACCCCTGGCCTGCCGCCGGCGGAGCCCTACAACCTGCCCGTGCACACCGGCGACGTCCGGGTCGACGTACAGGCCGCGGTGGCGATGCTGGCCCCGGCCTTCGGTTTCGGGCAGACCTACGACATCTCCGACGAGCAGGCGCGCGCCGACCTCAGCCGGGTGGCCGTGATGGTGCTGTCGTATGCCGCCCAGTCGGCCCGCGGCCTCGAGCAGCCGGTGGTGCCCCAGCACGAGGTGGACAAGGGCGCCACACTGGCCGACCGGTTCATGATCCGGTGGAAGGGTGAGGCGGATCCCCAGCATGTGAAGGCGATCGACGCCTACTGGAGCTCGGCCGCCGAGCACGGGATGAACGCCTCGACGTTCACCGCGCGGGTGATCACCAGCACCGGCGCCGACGTCGCTGCCGCCTTCTCCGGGGCGATCGGCGCGATGAGCGGCCCGCTGCACGGCGGTGCCCCGTCGCGCGTGCTCCACATGATCGAGGAGGTCGAGAGGTCGGGCGACGCCCGGGGTTACGTCAAAGGCCTGCTCGACTCGGGCGAGCGACTGATGGGCTTCGGCCACCGCGTCTACCGCGCCGAGGACCCCCGCGCCCGCGTGCTGCGGCGTACCGCCCGCGAGCTGGACGCACCTCGCTACGAGGTGGCGGAGGCCCTCGAGCAGGCCGCGCTGAACGAGCTCAAGGAGCGCCGGCCCGACCGGGTGCTGGAGACCAACGTGGAGTTCTGGGCGGCCATCGTCCTCGACTTCGCCGAGGTGCCGGCGAACATGTTCACGTCGATGTTCACCTGCGCCCGCACCGGCGGCTGGTCGGCCCACATCCTCGAGCAGAAGCGCACCGGCCGGCTGATCCGGCCGTCCGCGATCTACACCGGTCCCACCGCACGCAAGGCCGACGAGGTCGACGGCTGGAAGGCGGAGTGGGCCGGCTGACTGGCGGGCACCCGGCACAAGCTCGCCGACGTGAAAGCTCGCCGCCACCCACGACACGGACTAGTCGGCTGCTGAAGAGCCTGCTCAGCGAGCGGCTCGGCCACAAGGTCCTGCTGGACGACAGTCACCGTGGCCGCGCTGGGTGCCGACCAGCTGGTCGCGCTCACGACCCGGCCCACCTCAGCATCGGCACCGGCCTGGCCGCCGGACTGGTGCTCGACGGCCGGCTGCGGCGCGGCCGACTGGGCACCGTCAGCGCGGTGACGGTCACTTCCAGGGTCGCGGGGCGCCCGGCGTAGCGAGCTCCTCCAGCCGCGCCCGCACCGAGCGCCGGGCCAGGTCGTAGGCGCCGTCGTCCTCGTCGCGGAGCAGGGAGATCAGGTTGGCGCCCTCGTAGAGGGCGTTGAGCTCGAACGCCAGCTGCCGCGCATCGGTCGTCGGCGCCAGGTGACCGAGCTCGCGGGCCTCCGTGACGGTCTTCTCCACGAGATCCATCCACTCCAGGTTCGCCGCAGCGAGCGCGTCGCGCACGTTGCCCGGGCGGGCGGCATAGTCGTGGGTCGCCTTGGCGAAGAAGCACCCACCCGGGAAGACCCGCGTCTGGGAGTACACGAGCCAGGCCTCGGTCATCGCCCAGAGCCGTTCCACGCCTGCGGGCGCCGCCATCGCGGGCGCCACGACCGCGTCGGCGTAGATCCGCCGCGCGGCCCGGATGGTCGCGAGCTGCAGCTCTTCCTTGGCGCCGAAGTGTGCGAACAGCCCGCTCTTGCTGATCTCGAGCTCGCCGGCGAGCTTGCCGATGGACAACCCCTCGAGCCCCTGGATCGAGGCGATGTCGACGGCGCGCTTCAGCACGGTACGCCGCGTCAGCTCACCTCGTCGCAGCCGGCCGTCGGTCGTAGCGTCCATCGGTCTTCCCTCGTCGTGGCACTGTCCTGAGTCCGAAGTCATTATGCGGTGGGAGGGTTCAGGGCGGGCGCGCG
>JALZCZ010000365.1 GCA_030862825.1 Actinomycetota bacterium
GCGGGCCGCCCCCGCTCCGCTCGAGGACCTCGGCCGAGGCCGGCGCCGCGGATGCGCTGGGCGGGCCAGACGGTGGCGGGCCGGACGGCGGTCCGGTGGGCGGCAGGTTCGTGGACATGGGTTCCCCTCAACGGCTGTAACGGGAGCACAGGACCAGCACGGGTCTCCCCGCGCTGGTCCAAGATCGGATGAGGAGACTACCCCTTTGGGTGCCGCTCAACCCGGCGTTTCGTGATCCCGAACAGGGCGATCGCCAGGCCGGCCATCGCGCCGATCGGGAAGGCCAGCATCGGGCTCTTGCCGGCGAGCTCGAGCCGGCCGGGCAGCTCGGTGCCCTCCTTGGCGGTCTTCGCCAGGACCTCCGGGTCGGGCGCGCTGTAGCCGACCCCGACCTTGAGCATCAGCCAGGCGGCCAGGACGCTCCCGGCGGCCACTGCGACCAGCGTCACGATCTCGTTGCGGTCGAGCAGCAGCCCGGCGACCAGGCCCAGGACCAGCCCGGCGACCACCGCCACCACGACGTACCAGCCGGTGCCTGCGAAGTCGGCCCCCTGCCCCTCGGCGTAGGGCTGAGGGATCCACTGCTTCTGGAAGACGACGCCCTTCGGCGCCGGAGACCACAGCTCCCACCACACCCGTCCGGCCAGCCACCCGACCCCGGCGAACAGCGCAAGGATGACGACGCTCTGCACCGCGGGCACCACCCACCCGGGGCGGGCCGACGAGTAGGACGAGACCACAGGTCCGTCGTCGGTCATCCGGTCAGACATCCGGGTCCCAGGAGGTGTTTGAGGTCGGCGAACAGCGCAGGGCTCGGAGTCACCCGGAGCCGGTCGTCGAGCCGCATCACCTTCGTGGCCTGGCGGGTCATCAGCCGCAGCCGGACCTCGGTCATGCCGGGGTGGGTCGCGAGCACGTCCTTGAGCTGCTCGATCACCGGCCCGGTGCAGCGGGTGGACGGCAGGCTGATCACCACCGGCCCCGACGGCCCGTCGGCCAGGTCGGGCACGGTGACCTCCTGGCCGTGCAGCTCCGGCTGGTCCTTACTGCGCGAGAGCCGGCCCTTGACGGTGAGGATGGCGTCCTCGACCAGCAGCGTGCTGGCCAGCTGGTAGGAGCTCGGGAACAGCAGCACGTCGATCGCGCCCTCGAGGTCCTCGAGGGTGACCATCGCCCAGGCGTCGCCGCGCTTGGTGATCTTGCGCTGGACCGAGGTCACCAGCCCGCTGACCGTCACCGGCGAGCCGTCGGCCCGCTCCTCGTCGGTCATCAGCTGGCCGATGGTGCAGTCGCTGCTGTTGGAGAGCACGTGCTCCAGCCCGAGCAGGGGGTGGTCGGAGACGTAGAGGCCGAGCATGTCGCGCTCGTGGCCGAGCAGCGTCATCTTGTCCCACTCGTCGATCTCGGGGATCGCCACGGTGATCCCGAAGCCGCCGCCGTCGTCGTCGAGCCCGCCGAACAGCGAGTCCTGCCCGATCGCCTCGTTGCGCTTGATGTCGACGTACTGGTCGACGGCCGTCTCGTGCACCGCCACCAGGGCGCGACGCTTGTGCTTCAGGTCGTCGAACGCGCCGGCCTTGATCAGCGACTCGATCACCCGCTTGTTGCACACCTGTGCGGGGACCTTGTCGAGGAAGTCGTTGAAGTCCTCGAACCTGCCCTTCTCCTCGCGCGCGGCCACGATGCCGTCGACCACGTTGCCGCCGACGTTGCGGACGGCGGTCAGTCCGAACCTGATGTCGTTGCCGACCGGCGTGAAGTTGTTGGCCGACTCGTTGACGTCGGGCGGGAGCACCTGGATCTTCATCCGGCGACACTCGTTGAGGTAGATGGCCGACTTGTCCTTGTCGTCCTTCATGGAGGTGAGCAGGGCCGCCATGTACTCAGCCGGGTAGTTGGCCTTCAGGTAAGCGGTCCAGTAGGACACCATGCCGTAGGCCGCGGAGTGGGCCTTGTTGAAGGCGTAGTCGGAGAACGGCAGCAGGATGTCCCACAGCGTCTTGACCGCAGACATGGAGTAGCCGCGGTCGGTCATGCCCGCCGAGAAGCCCTCGAACTGCTTGTCCAGCTCGGCCTTCTTCTTCTTGCCCATCGCGCGCCGCAGGATGTCGGCTTGTCCGAGGCTGTAGCCCGCCAGCTTCTGGGCGATCGCCATGACCTGCTCCTGATAGACGATCAGGCCGTAGGTCTCACCGAGGATGTCCTGGAGCGGCTCGGCAAGCTCGGGGTGGATCGCGTCCACGGGCTCCCTGCCGGTCTTGCGGCGTGCGTACTTGTTGTGGGAGTCCGCACCCATCGGTCCGGGCCGGTAGAGCGCGCCGACCGCGGAGATGTCCGCGAACGTGTCGGGGCGCATCGAGCGCAGCAGGGCCCGCATCGGGCCGCCGTCGAGCTGGAAGACCCCGAGCGTGTCGCCGCGCTGGAGCAGCCGGTAGGTCGCTTCGTCGTCGAGCGGGAGCTCCTCGATGACCACCGTCTCGCCGCGGTTGGCCTGGATGTTCTTCAGTGCGTCGTCGAGGACGGTCAGGTTGCGCAGCCCGAGGAAGTCCATCTTGATCAGACCGAGCGCTTCGCACGTGGGGTAGTCGAACTGGGTGATCATCGCGCCGTCGGCGGGCCGCTTGAGCAGCGGGATCACGTCGATCAGCGGCTCGCTCGACATGATCACGCCCGCGGCGTGGACGCCCCACTGCCGCTTGAGCCCCTCGATGCCGATCGCGGTGTCGACGACCCTCTTCACGTCGGCGTCCGCGTCGTAGAGCGAGCGGAACTCCCCGCCCTCGCCGTAGCGCTTGTGCTGCGGGTCGAAGATCTCCTTCAGCGGCACGTCCTTGCCCATCACCGCCGCGGGCATCGCCTTGGTGATCCGGTCGCCCATGGCGAAGGGGTAGTTGAGGATCCGCGCGGAGTCCTTGACCGCCTGCTTGGCCTTGATCGTGCCGTAGGTGACGATCATCGAGACCCGGTCGTCGCCGTACTTGTCCGACACGTAGCGGATGACCTCGCTGCGCCGACGCTCGTCGAAGTCGATGTCGAAGTCGGGCATCGAGACCCGGTCGGGGTTGAGGAAGCGCTCGAAGAGCAGACCGTGCTCGAGCGGGTCGAGATCGGTGATCCGCATGGCGTAGGCGACCATCGAGCCGGCACCGGAGCCACGCCCCGGCCCCACCCGGATGCCCTGCTCCTTGGCCCAGTTGATGAAGTCGGCGACGACCAGGAAGTAGCCGGGGAAGCCCATCTCGGTGATCACGCCGACCTCGAAGTCGGCGCGCCTGCGGACCTCGTCGGAGATCCCGCCGGGGTAGCGGAACCGGAGGCCCTTCTCGACCTCCTTGATCAGCCACGAGTCCTCGCTCTCCCCCTCGGGGCAGGGGAAGCGCGGCATGTAGGTGCCGTTGCCCTCGGTGAACTTCACGTCGCACCGCTCCGCGATCAGGAGCGTGTTGTCGCAGGCCTCGCGCAGGTCGTACTTGTCGACCCACAGCGACCGCATCTCGGCGGCCGACTTCACGTAGTAGCCGGTGCCCTCGAACGCGAACCGCTTGCCGGGGCCCGAGCCCACCGGCAGGTCCATGGTGCTGCTGGAGTTGATGCACAGCAGGTGCTCCTGCGAGGGCGCGTCCTCCTCGAGCACGTAGTGGGAGTCGTTGGTCGCCAGCAGCGGGATCCGCAGGTCCTTGGCGAGCCGGAGCAGCCCGTCGCGGACGCGGGTCTCGATGTCGAGCCCGTGGTCCATCAGCTCGAGGAAGTAGTTGTCGCGGCCCAGGATGTCCTGGTAGTCGGCGGCGGTCTTGCGGGCGGCCTCGTAGTTGCCGTAGCGCAGGTGGACCTGGACCTCGCCGGACGGGCAGCCGGTGGTGCCGATCAGGCCCGTGGCGTGCTGGGAGAGCAGCTCCCGGTCCATCCGCGGCTGCTTGAAGAACCCGTCGCTCCAGGCTCCGCTCGAGAGGCGGAAGAGGTTGTGCATCCCCTCGGTCGTCTCGCTGAGCAAGGTCATGTGCGTGTAGGCGCCCCGGGCCGAGACGTCGTCGTCGCCGCCGTCGTAGAAGTTGACGCCCTTGCGCTCGAACCGGGAGCCGCTGGGGGCGAAGTAGGCCTCGATGCCGATGATCGGCTTGACCCCGGCGTCCTTGGCCTTCCTGTAGAACTCGTAGGCCCCGAACACGTTGCCGTGGTCGGTCATCGCGATCGCCGGCATCTCGAGCTCGGCCGCCCGCTCGGTGAGCTGGGTGAGCCGGGCGGCCCCGTCGAGCATGGAGTACTCGGTGTGGACGTGCAGGTGGACGAAGCTGTCACCGCTACTGGCAGAGCCACCTGTCGTCATGCGGGTCGAGACTCCTCAGCGATCGAGATCGGGCATGCAGCAGCGGCCACGGCGTGGGTGCCGAGCGACCTTCTGGGGGAAGGCCGCCAGCCTACGTGAACCGCTGGCGCCATGGTGGCAGGGCGCACCGACAGTCTCAGAACCGCGGCGGGCTGCGCGGAAGCTCCGATGGCTCGAACGCCGGCTCCTGCTGGAATGGCTCAGTTCGCCGCGTCGAGGCTCTCGGTGATGATCGCGTGCACGATGCGGGCCACCCGGTCGCGCCCCAGGTCCGGGGCACGAGCCGCCACCGCGTCGACGATGGCTCGCTCCCGCTCGGGATCACGCTCGGCGACGGGCTTGTAGGGCTGGACGGCGGCCGTGAGGGCGGCGCGTCTGGCCAGCAGGTCGCCGAGCTCACCGTCGACGTCATCGATCAGGTCCCGGAAGAACTGCAGGGGGTCCGCGCCCGGCCACGCCATGCGTACGTCGGGGGAATGCTCCTCGTTGGTCGAGCCGTCCGTGCGCTCGAGCTCGACCAGGCCGTGGCGGCGGTAGAAACGGCGGGCCCCGGCGTTGCTCTCGAAGACCCAGAGCAGGAAGCCGTCCGGACGCCGCGACTTCGCCACGTCGAGCAACGCGCTTCCGATCCCGCTGCCGTAGACGTCCGGTGCGAGGTACAGGTCGTCGAGCCAGTCCTGTGAGAGCACCAGGTAGCCGACGATGCGGCCGTCCTTCTCCGCGACCCAACCCTCGCTGGAACCGGCCAGCCGATCCGCCATCCACGAGTGGGTGGTCGCCCGGCTGTGAACCATCGGCGGCATGCTCCCGAGATTCGCCTCGCGGGCATCGACGTGGATGTCCGCCATAGCGGTGGCGTCGTCAGGGGTGGCCGGGCGAAGAGTCAGCTCGGCGGGGAGATCCTCAGTCGGCATCTCGGATGACCTCGAGCGCGTGGGCGAGGTCGTCGGGGTACGTCGACTCGTACTCGACATGCTCGCCGCTGTCGGGATGCTCGAAGCCGAGGCGGACGGCATGGAGCCATTGGCGGGTCAGCCCGAGGCGGGTGGCGAGGGTCGGGTCCGCGCCGTAGGTGATGTCGCCGACGCAGGGGTGCTTGAGGGCCGCCATGTGCACCCGGATCTGGTGGGTGCGGCCGGTCTCGAGATGCACCTCGAGCAGGCTGGCGAAACGGTGCGCCTCGAGCGTCTCGTAGTGCGTGACGCTGGCGCGGCCACCGTCCAGCACGGCGAACTTGTAGTCGGCGCCCGGATGCCGCGCGATCGGGGCGTCGATGGTGCCCTCCAGCGGGTCCGGATGTCCCTGGACCATGGCGTGGTAGACCTTGTCGACGGTGCGCTGGCGGAAGGCGTTCTTGAGCACGGAGTAGGCGTGTTCGGACTTGCAGATCACCATCACGCCCGACGTACCGACGTCGAGGCGTTGGACGATGCCCTGTCGTTCCGAGGCGCCGCTGGTGGCGATTCGGAAGCCGGCGCCGGCGAGATGACCGACGACGGTGGGACCGCGCCAGCCGGGTGAGGGGTGCACCGCCACCCCGACCGGCTTGTCGATCACGACGATGGAGTCGTCGTCGTGGATGATCTTGATCCCCTCGACGACCTCCGGCTTGACCTCGAGCGGGTCTGTCGCGACGGGCATCGTCACCTCGACCAGCGATCCGGGGAGGACCCGGTCGCTCTTGGCGACCTCATCGCCGTCGACCAGGACCAGGTTGCGCGAGATCAGCTCCGCTGCGCGGCTGCGGGAGAGCCCGAACATCCTCGCCATCGCCGCGTCGACGCGCTCGCCGGCCAGGCCCTCGGGCACCTGCAGGCTCCGGTAGTCGCCCTGGCTCACTCCGCCCGCTCCGGCTCCGGCTCGGCGTCGGACGGCTCGTCGGCCTGATCGTCGGACCTGCGGTGGCGCTCTCGCGACCCGTCGATCCTGATCCCGCGGAAGGCCTGGAGGAGGACGAGCCCGGCACCGATGTTGATGCAGATGTCGGCGACGTTGAAGACCGGCCAGTTGGGCAGCATCAGGAAGTCGATGACGTGCCCGCGGAACGGCCCGGGATCGCGCAGGATCCGGTCGGTCAGGTTGCCGGAGATGCCTGCCAGCAGGGCGCCGAGAGCGATCGCCCAGCCGACGCTGCCGAGGCGGCGGCTCAGCCAGAGCACGACGGCGACGGCGACGACCGCGACACAGGACAGGACGATGGTGAACTGGGTGCCCAGGCTGAACGCTGCGCCCGCGTTGCGGGTCAGGTGCAGCTGGAGGATCTCGCCGACGACGTGGACGTCGGGGTGGTCGGTCAGCCGCTCGACGGCGACGATCTTGGTGGTCACGTCGACGGCGTAGAGGCCGGCCGCGACAGCCGCGAACAGCCAGCGGAGTCGTGCGTGACGAGGCGGGGAGGTGGTCGTGCCCCCAGGATCTACCGACGTTCCTCGCGCTGCTTGCATGACAGGCACAGTGTCGCACGGGGGAACGCCATCGCTCTCATCTTGCCGATGGGCTCACCGCAGGACTCGCAGATGCCGTAGGTGCCGTCGTCGATGCGGGCCAGGGCCCGGTCGATCTGGGCCATCTTGTCGCGCTCGTTGTTGAGCACGGTCAGCTCGTGGTCGCGCTCGAAGCTGGTGGCGCCCATGTCGGCCTGGTCCTGGCCGGCACCGTCGCCGGAGTCCTTCAGCAGCCCGGAGAGCTCGGTCTCCTGCGCGGTGATGATGGCGAGGCTGTGGGCGCGCTGCTCGTGCAGCTCGTCGAGCACCTCCTTGAGCTCCGCCTTGGTCCAGGCAGTCTCCCCCGCCTTGACTGCCAGGGCGCTGGGTGGGGCCTTGCGCGCAGCCTTTGTCGCCGGTGCGGCCTTCGTGGGCGCGGTCTTCGTCACAGGTGCAGCCAACTTCCTAGGGGCGAACTTCTTGGTAGGAGCCTTCTTTGCGGCCTTCTTGGCCGGTGCCTTCTTGGCCGGCGCCTTCTTGGCCGGCGTCTTCTTGGCCGGCGCCTTCTTGGCCGGCGTCTTCTTGGCCGGCGCCTTCTTGGCCGGCGCCTTCTTGGCCGGCGCCTTCTTGGCCGGCGCCTTCTTGGCCGGCGCCTTCTTGGCCGGCGCCTTCTTCGCCGGTGCCTTCTTCGCCGGCGCCGCCTTCTTGGCCGGAGCCGCCTTCTTGGCCGGCGCCGCCTTCTTCACGGGCGCGGATCTCTTCGCGGGAGCCGTCTTCTTCGCCGCTGCGGCCGACCTCGGGCCGCGCGAGATCACGTTCCGCGCCGCGCTGGCGGCCTGACCAGCCAAGGACCTGGTGCTGCGAGCCATGAAGGGGCCTCCCTAGGTGGCCGTGGCCGCCTTATCGGTGCCACGGGCTGCGGGGAGGGTAGCCGGGTTCGGGTGGGCGCTCAAACAGGCGCACCGAAGTCGAGACCGTACTGGTGCATGGCCAGTCTCGAAATGCCACGACGGCCGGTCCCAAGG
>JALZCZ010000378.1 GCA_030862825.1 Actinomycetota bacterium
GGTGCACCCTGACCAGGTGGGCGATGCCACGGAAGCCCGCGCGTTTCCACTCGGGCACGTGGTTCTCCTCCAGGCCCGGCGAGGGTGTCCTCGCATCCAGGCGCCAGTAGAACAGCAGCTTCGGCAGTGATCGCGCCATCGGATCGATCGTGGGACTGGCCAGCCCGACCGCGGCCACCCGCTCCGGGCAGCGCACGCCCGTCCACGCCGCCACCTGCGTCCCGCTGGAGTGGCCCGCCACCACGGCGCGATGCAGTCCGGACTCCTCCAGCCAGTGCGCCACGGCCTCGCCGTAGCCGCGGACGTCCAGCCTGCGGGTCGGCTGTCCGCTGCCTGCGTAGCCGGGCAGGTCGAGCAGGTGCACCTCCGTCCAGCTCGCCAGGGCGGCACAGGCGGGCAGCAGGTAGTCGGAGACCGTCATGCCCTGCACGACCACGACCGGCGGCACCCCGTCTCGGTGCTCCCCGAGCACCCGGGTCCGGATCCGTCCTTCCGCGACGTCCGTGTAGTGGAGCAGCATCTCGCGTGGCAGCTCAGGAGGGCTCTGCATGCACTCAGTCCTACACCCGGACTCACGCGATGTGCGGCCCCTGCGGGGTTGACTTCAAGTGGACTTTCACTCGTAGCGTCGGATGGACCAGCCCGCAACGGGCGGAGGTCGAAGAGATGTCGGTGGATGGTTTTCAGAACGATCTTCAGCGATGAGTTTCGAGCAACCAGGGGGTCTCAATTCCATGAGTCACAACAGGCTCGCGATCGAGGCGTCCGGTCTGGTCAAGTCGTTCGGCGACACCCGCGCCGTCGACGGCGTTGACCTCGCCGTCCGCGCCGGGGCCGTCTACGGCGTGCTCGGACCCAACGGCGCCGGCAAGACGACGACCATCCGCATGCTGTCCACACTGCTCCGCCCCGACTCCGGCTCGGCGCGGGTGCTGGGCCGCGACATCGTGACGGAGGCGGACGAGGTGCGCGGCCTGGTCAGCCTCACCGGGCAGATGGCCTCCGTCGACGAGGAGCTGACGGGGCGGGAGAACCTGGTCCTGCTCGGCCGGCTGCTCGGGCTGAAGTGGCGTGCCGCCAAGGACCGCGCCGCGGACCTCCTGGACGCCTTCGGCCTGGAGCCTGCGGCCGGTCGGCTGGTCAAGCACTACTCCGGAGGCATGCGTCGTCGGCTCGACATCGCGGCCAGCATCGTGGTGACCCGGGAGGTGATGTTCCTCGACGAGCCGACGACCGGGCTGGACCCGCGCTCACGCAACCAGGTGTGGGACATCGTCCGGGCGCTCGCCGCGGAGGGCACCACGATCCTGCTGTGCACGCAGTACCTCGACGAGGCCGACCAGCTTGCCGACGGGATCGCGGTGATCGACCACGGGAGGGTGATCGCGGAAGGTACGCCGAGCCAGCTCAAGGCCTCCATCGGGTCGGGCGCGCTTCGCGTGCGACTTCTCGACCCGGCCCAGCGGCCGCAGGCCGAGCAGGTGCTCGCGCGCGAGCTGTCCACCGTCGTCCTGGAACCCGACCCAGCCGCGCTGTCCGCCCAGTGCGCCGACGGCAACCGCGCGGCCGAGGCGGTGGCGGAGCTGTCCCGCGCCGGCGTCGGCGTCGCGTCGTTCTCGCTCGGCCAGCCGAGCCTCGACGAGGTGTTCCTGGCGCTGACCGGTCGTCCGGCCGAGGACCAGACCGAGCAAGCAGAGATCGTGGAGGAGGAACTGACATGACCGAAGCCAGGCTGCACAACGTCCTCGCCACGGCACCGCGACCCGAGCGGGTCAGCGGCGTGCAGGCGGCGCTCGCTTTCGGCTGGCGCGGGATGCTCAAGGTCAAGCACGTCCCGGAGCAGCTCATGGACGTGACCCTGACGCCGGTGCTGTTCGTCTTGATGTTCACGTACCTGTTCGGCGGGGCGATCGCCGGGTCCACCGCTGAGTATCTCGACTACATCCTGCCCGGCATCCTCGTCATGTCGGTGCTGTTCACCACCGTGTACTCGGGCGTCTCGCTGAATACCGACCTGACCAAAGGAGTGGTCGACCGGTTCCGCTCGCTCCCGATCTGGAGGGCCGCGCCCCTCGTGGGGGCCCTGCTCGGCGACAGCCTGCGCTACCTGGTCGGCGGCACGGTCATCATCGTGCTCGGCGTGGCGCTCGGCTACCGACCCGACGCCGGCATCGGCGGGGTCCTCCTGGCCCTGGCACTGGTGATCGTCTTCGCCTTCGCACTGTCGTGGGTGTTCATGACGCTCGGTCTGCTGCTCCGGTCGCCCAATGCGGTCATGAACGCGGGCTTCACAGGGATCTTCCCGCTGACCTTCCTCAGCAACGTGTTCGTCGACCCGGAGACGTTGCCCGGTCCGCTGAAGGCGTTCGTGGACGCGAATCCGGTCTCGATCCTCACCTCCGCTGCGCGCGGGTTGATGGAGGGCAACGTCGCGTCGGCCGACATCGCCGTGGTGTTCGGTACGGCGGCGTTGCTCACGGCCGTCTTCGCGCCGCTCACGACGCACCTCTACCGAACGCGGGCCTGATCCGCCGTCGTCGCATAGGACGAGCAACGCCCCCGCGCCGCGAGCCGGTCCGGTCGCCGGAACTACCGCGTCGGGCTCAGCGGGCCGGTGAGCATGCGTGGAAACGTCAGCTCGCGCGGCCCGACGTTCAGCGAACGGCCGAAACACCGGGGGCGGACCAAGGACCGGACCAATCGCGGACCAAGTGCGACCGATGCCCGGTTTCTCGTCCGTGAAGAGCGCACCGTGTGCGCACAGCAAGTCCGGCGTCCCCGGGTCTGCCTCGCCCCCTCCGAGGAGAATCTTCGTGACCAGGTCACAGCGCCCAGGATCCGACGAGCGTCACAGCGCCCGCCGCCGGCGTTCGCCGCTGGTCGGGCTGCCAGCGTTCCGCGTGGGCGTCGCCTGGGCCGCCGTGCTACCGCTGCTGGTGGGGCTGCTCGCAGCCTCCGCCCTGCAGACCTCAGCGGCCGCCGAGCCGGCCCCGACGCCCGCCGGCGAAACGGACGCCAGCGACTCGTCTCGGATCGCAGAGGACGACTCGGACATGACCGATCCGGCCGACTCGGAGTCCGCGCCCCCGATGGACCAGGAGCAGTCCGAACCTGGCGGCGAGACCACTGAGCCGTCTGCGGACGGCCCGGAGCCGTCGACCGACCCCACGGCAGGCGAGGGCACCAGGACGCCGCAGGAGACGGCGTCGACCTCACCGGACATCGAGAACCCGCAGACCTCGCCCAGAATCGCGGCGGTCGGCCCGATGGCGACCAGTCCGGGCACGTCGTTCCTGCGCAGCGACAACATCTTCTACGCCTACGTGGGCGCAGGCGAGAACATCGACATCAACTTCACCAAGATGGTGCACATCGGGGGCGTCGCGGTCACGGTCACGGTGCGCGGCCCCGGCGGCGTGACCCGGACCTGTACCAGGCAGGCGACGGATCCGAGTGGGTCCGCGTGCAACTGGACGAACCTGACGGCCGGTACTGCCGGTGTCTGGCAGATCGCCTTCGTCACCGCCGGGGGCGGCACGTCGTCTCTGTACGACTGGACGATCAACGTGCAGAACGGCGCCACGACGATCCCCGGACGGGTCTACTCCGAGCACTACAACATGTCACAAAGGAGGTCGGACACCTCGAACGTCTCGCTGTGGTACGTGAGCGAGGAGGGCTTTCAGTACCGCGCCGACTACCTCGCCTACAACGGCATCGACTCGTCGTTCCGCTCCGACGCGACCGGTGTCGCGAACCTCGACACGTGCGTCTCCGCCTACGAGAGCATGGACGTCCGCGGACCCTACGACGACGGCAACAGGCTCTGGTTGCCGCCGCTCGAGCAGTGCGGTGACCCGTACAAGATCTTCTTCGAGGCCCCCTCGGACTCGCTGCCGGCGACGGCGCCGCTGTGGAACGGGGCGACGGAGTGGCTGCGACCATCGGTGGCCCTGCCCACCCTCGCCGACCTCGCCTTCGTCCGCAACGACCCGACGACCACGGCTGGCCAGTTCACCTTCGACGTCACCGACTTCACCGGTCAGCTGGAGGTCCAGATCGACGCCAACAACGACGGCGACTACACCGACCCCGTGGACCGTCGTGTGCCGGCGGCGGTGACCCAGGACGGCACGGTGACGGTCGAGTTCGACGGCCGCGACGGCCTGGGCGCACCGATCGCGTCGACGCAGCCGATTGGCGCGCGGGTCGCCATCGCCCGGACCGGTGAGATCCACTTCGTCAACGAGGACGTCGAGACACGGAGCAGCATGCGGGTGCAGGCGCTCAACGGCCCCGACGCGGGCGCGGCGGACCTGTACTGGAACGACACCGCCCTGCGGGTGGCTGACCGGATCTGCGTCACGCCACAGCGCGACGGCCGCGCCGGCGTGTCCAGCGGCGGCGGAGTGCACGGCTGGCCGTGCTCGGACCTGACCGCGGCGAACCAGAACGACGGCATCGGCGGCTCCTGGGGGGACGCCCGACGGATCGACGACTGGACCTTCCACTCGATCGACGAGTTCGAAGAGATCGAGATCCCCGGCGAGCAACGGGACTTCGGTGACGCGCCGCAGAGCTACGGAACGCTGCTGGCCGACGACGGGCCGCGGCACTTTATCGTGGGGGGCCTGTTGCTGGGCGCCGAGATCGACTTCGACCCGGACGGTCAGCCGAGCCCGGCCGCCGACGGTGACGACTCCAACGGGATCGCAGACGAGGACGGTGTGTCCGGTCCGATCGAGATCACCACGGGTGACGCCACCACGGTGGCGGTCTCCGCGACCAACGACACCAACCAGGACGCGACCCTGGCCGGGTGGATCGACCTGGACGGTGACGGTGTCTTCGGCAACGGCGCCGAGCGGTTCACGATCACGGTGCCGGCCAACTCCGGCACTGCCGACTACGAGCTGAGCTTCCCGGGTGGGACGGCCACGGGCGACACCCATGCACGATTCCGGCTGTTCCCCGGTGACGTGAGCAACCCGCTGCCGACCGGCGCGGCCGCTGCCGGTGAGGTCGAGGACTACCTTGTGGCGTTGCTGGACCGCACGCTGGAGATCGACAAGACCTCCGACGCCACCGCCGACTCGCGTCCCGGTGACCTCATCACCTACACGGTGACGGCGACGAACACCGGTGAGGGTGACTACACCGCGGCCAACCCGGCCCGGGTGTGGGACGACCTGTCGGGCGTGCTGGACGACGCGACGTACAACAACGACGCTGTGGCCGACCGCGACCCGGCGTCGCCGAGCTACGGGCAGGCCATCATCTCCTGGGAGGGCGCGCTACCCGCCGGCGAGGTGGTGACGATCACCTACACCGTCACCCTCCAGGGTGGTGGTGACGGCACGGTCCGCAACGTGGCGTTCGAGCAGTGTGACACCACCGACCCGGACTGTGGGCCGGTGACCCCGGTGTGCGACCCGCCGGTCGGCGGCATCGACCCCGACACCGGCAAAGTCTGTGACGGGGAGGAGTTCGAGCTGCCGAAGCTGACCGTCGTCAAGGTTGCCGACCGCACCGACCTGCCCGCAGTGGGCGCGACGGTGACCTACACGGTCACGGTGACCAACGAGGGTCCGGGCGACTACACGGCCACCGCGCCGGGCGCGATGAGCGACGACCTGAGCGACGTCATCGACAACTCCACCGACCCGACCAACATCACCGCGTCGGTCGGCACTGCGTCGTTCACGACGCCGAACCTGAACTGGACCGGTGTGCTTGCCGCCGGCGAGTTCGCGTCGATCACCTACGACGTGACCTACACCGGCGGTGGCGACCAGCAGCTGACCAACAACGCCTGCGTGCCGGTGGAGGAGGCACAGGACCCGCAGGACCCGTGCGCGGTGGTGCAGATCCCGGGCTCCGGGCTCGACCAGGACAAGGTCTCCGACCCGACCACCGGCACCTCGGTGGCCCCGGGTGAGGAGATCACCTACACGCTGCGGTTCACCAACACCGGTCAGGCGCCGGCCACGGTGGACACCTTCGACGACCTCTCGGGCGTCGTGGACGACGGCGCCTTCGAGCTCGGCAGCATCACCGCCGACACCGGGCTGACCGCGACCTTCGACAGCGGCAACCAGCGGGTCGTCATCAGCGGCAGTGTGCCGGTGGGTGACTCGCTCGAGGTGACCTACACCGTGCGAGTGCTGGCCTGGGCCGACCAGGGAGACCACGTGCTGCGCAACGCGCTGCAGTGCCAGCCGGGCGACCCGCAGCCCTGCGACCCGGAGATCACCGAGCACCCGGTCCGGGCGCTCGACATCGAGAAGACCGCCGACCGGTCCGCCGGCACCGTGGTCGGCGACACCGTCACCTACACGATCACCGCGGAGAACATCGGTGAGGCCGACTACACCGCAGCCGATCCGGCACTGGTGCGGGACACCCTGGCCGGCGTCCTCGACGACGGCACCTACAACAACGACGCCACGGCGGCCCCTGCAGGCACCCCGGTCTACCTCCAGCCGGTCCTCCGGTGGGAGGGGGCGCTGGCGGTGGGCGACATCGTGACGATCACCTACACCGTCACCCTCAAGGCCGGCGGGGACTACAACGTCCGCAACGTGGCATGGGGCGGCCCCGGTCCGGCCCCGGAGTGTGACCCGCCGACCGCGGAGGGCGTCGACCCGGTCACAGGACAGCCGTGTGACGCGGTGGAGTACCCGCTTCCGGACATCCGTGACCGCAAGTCGGTGGACCCGGCGGACCGGACCACGGTCCTGGCCGGCGAGGAGCTGACCTACACCCTCACCTTCGAGAACGTGGGCCGGGGCGACGGGGAGGCAAGCAGGGACGACTCGCTGGCGATGCTGCTCGACGACGCGACGATCGTCTCGGGTCCGGACAGCTCGGATCCGGCGCTGACGGCGACGCTGGACGGTCAGCTGATCGAGGTCCGGGGCACCCTGGGTGCCGGCGACCTCGTGACGGTGACCTACACGGTGCGGGTGAAGCCCGACGCCGATCGCAGGGCCGAGGGCGCCGACAGCATGCTCGGGAACTTCCTGATCGACCCGGGCACGACGCCGCCGACCCAGTGTCTGCCAGTGGCCGACGAGGACTCCACCTGTAACCCGGTGCCGCTGATCGAGGACTCCAAGTCGGTCGTTCCGGCGGACCGGACCAGGGTGACGGCCGGCGACGAGCTGACCTACACGCTGACCTTCACCAACAGCGGCCGGGGTGATGGCGTTGTGGAGAGGGACGACTACATCGGGATGCTGCTCGACGACGCGACGATCATCTCCGGTCCGGACAGCTCGGACCCGTCGCTGACCGCGTCGCTGAACGGTGACCTGATCGAGGTCCGCGGCACCCTCGGTGCCGGGGACACGGTGAGGTTCACCTACTCGGTGCGGGTGAAGTCGGACGCCGGTCGGGTGGCCGACGGCGCCGACCACATGCTGGGCAACTTCCTGATCGACCGGGGAACGCCCCCGCCGACCGAATGTCTGCCGGAGGCCGACGAGGACTCGACCTGCAACCCAGTCGGGGTGCCGCTCATCGTCGACAACAAGCTGGTGGACCCGAAGAAGGGCTCCAAGGTGGCGTCGGGTCAGACGCTGAGCTACACGCTGACGTTCACCAACACCGGCAGCGCGCCGGGCACGGTGGACAAGGTCGACAACCTGTCCCAGGTGCTCGACGACGCCAAGGTGGTCGCAGCTCCGGTGTCCTCGAACCCGGCGCTCGTGGTCTCGGCGATCAGCGGCGGCAGGTTCACCGTCAAGGGCACGCTGGCCGCCGGTCAGACGGTGACGGTGACCTACGCGGTCCAGGTCAAGGAGGCAAAGCGCCTCGGCGACAGGATGCTCGGCAACCACCTCCTGGAGTCGGGCACCCTGCCGCCTCCGCCGGAGGAGTGTCTGGCCCTGATGGACGAGGACTCCACCTGCAACCCGCTCGGCAGGTTCGACCTGGCGCTCAACAAGAGCGTCGTCGGCAAGACGAAGGTCATGGTCGGCGACAAGGTGCGGTACCGGCTCAAGGTCTCCAACAACGGCCCGGACGCCGCCCCGGCGCCGATCAAGCTGACCGACAAGCTCCCGAAGGGACTGGAGCTCCGCTCGGCTCAGGGCAAGGGTTGGAAGTGCGAGGTCAGGAAGGCGTCCGACACCGTCGAGTGCGTGCGCAACAAGGGGCTCGGGCCCGACCGCAAGGCGCCGCCGGTGACCGTGGTCGCCACCGCGACCAAGGCAGCCCTCGGCGGCCGAGTGGTGAACACCGCACACGTCAGCAGCAACGGTGACATCGAGCGCAGCAACGACCGCGACGAGGCGGTCATCACCGTCCGTCGCGTGCCGCCGCCGCCCGCGACCGGGTTCCGGTGGTCGCTGCGCGCCTGGTTCTGAGATGACATCACGGGGACCTCGACGCAAGCACCGGTGGGGGGTCGTCCTCGGCCACGAGGCGCTGTTGAACCGTGCGGTGGTGCAAGGACACCGCCTCCGGTCCGTCGCAGCGGGCAGGGTGAGGCTGCGGTCAGCCTGACCCCGGGGACGAGGGCTGAGGGTGGAAGCATGCTGACGGCCGTCTCGTGCGGTGTGCCGACCCGTGTCCGGTTCGAAGTCCGGGCCCAGACCTAGGACGCCACGGGCGAGGGCAGTCGGTTCCGTTGAGGCGATGCATGGTGTCCAGCGCGGGAAAACTGCAGCCGGAGCGTCGTCGACCTAGTGCACCACGCCCATGGCGGCGAGCACGGCGGCCAGCTCCTCGGGTGCCTCGAGCATGGGCAGGTGACCTGTGGCGAGACGGTGGATGTCGCCGGCCAGTTCCGCGGCCTGCTTGTCCTGCAGTGTCACCGGAAGCTCCCGGTCGGCTGTGGTCAGCACATAGCCTCGTCGCCGCGGCCACTCGCGGGGGCCTGTGCGATCGCGGTAGAGACGCTGGGACTCGGGGACGAAGTCGGCGATGATCCGCTCTGCGATGGCGCTGTCGACGCCGGAAGCGACGCCCGATCGGATCGCCTTCGCGGGCGGCCTCGTCCCGGCCACGCGCATCATCAGTCCGACGATGTGACGCTGGGGGAACGGCATGGCGTCGAGGAAGGACCGCCCCGATGACGGCAGCACTGCCGATACAGCCAGGAGGCCGGTGATCCGGTTGCCGGCCAGCCCGACCAGCTCAGCGGCGATCGCTCCGCCGGCCGAGTGGGCGACGACGGTGAACTCGTCCCAACCCGATGCCGTGTCGAGTGCTGCCCGGGCGTGCCCGGACAGCGACTCCTTGCCGCCCCGAGGTCGGTCGGCCACCCGCGCGTCGCCCGGCAAGAGGGAGCGCAGGTCGTCCCAGATCCAGGCGGGGAGTCCGGCGCCGGTGATGAGGAGCACGGGGGTGGTCACGGCGATACGCTAACGGGCCTCTGCGTCGTTGAGTACCTGACCGGATCACTCCGGCGCAATGACCCTTCCCCGAGGTGGACCTGCCCGACGTGGCGAAGGCCGGGCACGAGGTGGTCGAGAAGGTGAGGGATGCCGGCTCGGAGACTTCACGTCCTCGACGTGCCCTCAGACGAGGAGGCGCTGAACTGGGCTGCCGAGCTCGCCGTCGCCTGCCGCTGCGCGCAGGAGGAACGGGAGCTCCTCCTCGATTCGACCGTCTGATCGACGGAGATCTGCCGCTTCTCGGGGTTACGCGTCCCCCACACCACGACCCGCAGGCGCCTTCTCACCACCCTGATGGCCGGATCGCTTCGGCGCCCGACGCGGACAATGACAACGATCGGATCCCGCTGTGAAGCCGCGCGAGGCGCGCCCCATCGTGGCCGACGCCGAAGGGCAGCCCCGTGGCGAGCAATGGGCCCGCTTCTCGTCAGATCCCGCGCCCTTGCGTGCCGGAATGAGGCATTCCCGGATGCGAAACGCCCCCGCCGGAGCGGCGGGGGCG
>JALZCZ010000400.1 GCA_030862825.1 Actinomycetota bacterium
GGCGCGCACGGTGCGGCGTACGCCGACGCCGACGGCGAGCTCTGGGTGACCGCGCCGAAGGTGCAGGTGCGCAACCCGATCGGAGCCGGCGACGCCCTGGTGGGCGGGCTGGCCCACGCCCTCACCCAGCGCCAGGCCTGGGCGGACGCCGCCCGTTGGGGAGTCGTGGTCGCGAGTGCCGCGGTCGAGCACCCGGTGGCCGGACACCTCGACACCGCAGAGGCGCACCGCCTCGCCGGCCTGCAGGTGGCTGCCTCATGAGGCGGCCCACACTGCACGACGTCGCCGCCGAGGCCGGGGTGAGCATCAAGACCGTTTCGCGGGTGGTCAACGACGCCGCCAACGTGAGCCCCGAGGTGCGCCAGCGCGTCGAGCGCGTGATCGAGGAGCTCCACTACGTGCCGAACACGCTCGCGCGCTCGCTCAAGGCGGGCCGGGGCGACACCATCGGCGTGGTCATCGACACCATCGCCGACCCGTTCTTCGCCTCCCTCACCAGCGCGGTGGAGGAGCGGGCGCTGGCCGAGGGGCTCGGCACCGTCTTCGGCAGCACCGGCTTCGATGCCCAGCGCGAGCGCGCGCAGGTCGAGCGGATGGCCATGCAGCGGGTCCGCGCCCTGATCCTGGCCCCGACCCAGGGACCCCATGACTACCTGCGGCGCTTCGAGACGTCGTTCCCGATGGTGATGATCGACCGCAAGGTCGCCATCGACGGCTACGACACCGTGCGCGTCGACGACGTCGGCCTCGCCCGCCGCGCGATCACCCACCTGGTCGACCACGGACACCGGAGGATCGCCTTCGTGGGGAGCGATGAGCGGTTCGTGACCACCCGCGACCGGTTGACCGGCTACCGCGAGGCCCTGGCCGAGGTCGGCGTGGAGCCGAGCGAGTCGTGGATCAGGCCCGGCCCCACCAGGGACGTCGACGCCGCCGCCGTGACCATCGAGCTGCTGGCCCTGACCGAGCCGCCGACCGCCATCTTCGCGGCCAACCCGCGCGCCGCGATCGGCGTTGCCCACGCCCTGCACACTCGCGACCGGGCCGACATCGCGTTCGTGAGCTTCGGCGACTTCCCGCTGGCCAGGACGCTGCGGCCGGGGGTGACCGTCGTGGACCAGAACCCCGCCGCCATCGGGCTCACCGCCATGGACCGGGTGTTGGTCCGGCTCACCGACGACCTGGTCGGCGAGCCCGCCGACATCGTCGTCGAGGCGGCGCTGCTGGCCCGAGGGTCCGGCGAGATCGGGGTGGCGTCGTGACCCCGCACCGGCTCGTCCCCAACCTGGTCGACCACTTCTACGCCGGCGGCGCCAAGATCGCCGCCCTGCGCGGCATCACCCCCACCTCGTCCCGACAGCCGGAGGAATGGGTGGGGGCGACCGTCCCCCGGGCAAATGACGACGTTGTCGGGCTGGCCCGGACCGAGGGTGGCCCGCTGCTCCGCGACCTGGTCGCCGCCGATCCCACGGGATGGCGCGGCGTCGGCCCCTGGCCGGGGATCGCCGACAGCGACACCGGACTCCTGCTCAAGCTGCTCGACGCCGGGCAGCGGCTGCCGGTGCACGTGCACCCCGACCGCCGGTTCGCCGCCAGCCACCTCGGCTGCCCGTACGGCAAGACCGAGGCGTGGTACGTCCTGGACGCCGAGCCCGGGGCGGTCGTCCACCTGGGCTGGCGCGAGGACGTCGACCCCGACGAGCTGGTGCGGCGCCGGGAGGCCCAGGACGGCGACTGGATGCTGGAGCGGATGCATCGACGCGAGGTGCGTCCGGGCGACGGGATCGTGGTGCCGGCCGGCTTCGTCCACGCCATCGGCGCGGGCGTCTTCGTGGCGGAGGTGCAGGAGCCGAGCGACTTCTCGATCCTGCTCGAGTGGTCGGTGACCACCATGGGCCGCGAGGACTCGCACCTCGGCCTCGGGTTCGAGCGCGCAATGCAGGCCGTCTCCCACAGCGCCGTGAGCGAGGAGACGCTGGCGACCCTGGTCCGCCGCGGCGGATCCGAGGGGGCCGCGGCACCGCAGCCGTGCCTGCCCGCTGACGCGGACCCCTTCTTCCGGCTCGACCGGGTGGCCCCGACCACGCCCGTGCCGGTGGCCGCCGGCTTCGCGGTGGTCATCGTGCTCGACGGCGCCGGCCGGCTCACCGGATCCGGCACCGTGACCGTCAGCAGGGGAGAGACGTGGGTGGTGCCGGCCGGGTTCGGCGACTGGACCGTCGACGGTGACGTCAGCCTGCTCGTGGCCCGGCCGGGTGCCGGGTGGCCGGCCGACCTGGGAGGCCCACGATGAGCTGTCCGATCGGCCTCGACATCGGCTCGACCTGGGTCAAGGCGCTCGCACTCACACCCGACGGCGACCAGCTCGGCTCGGTGCGCCGCCCGACGCCCTGGCAGAGCGTCGGCGAGGGCGGCACCCAGATGCACGCGCACGACTTGCTGGCCACGGTGCGCGAGCTGCTCGACGACCTCGACGCCCAGCTTGCCGGCCTCCGGTTCGGCTCGATCGGCATCTCGGGCATGGCAGAAGCCGGCGTGCTGCTGGACGCTGCGGGCGTGCCGGTGGTGCCGGTGCCGGCCTGGTTCGACCCGCGCGGGGGACCGGAGTTCGCCGCCGAGCCGGACGAGCTGCGCAGGCAGTTCCCCTGCGTCACCGGCCTCCCCGTGAGCGCGCTGGCGACGTTCGCCAAGCTGCTCCACCACCGCCACCAGGGGCTCGACCTGCGCGGCCTGACCTGGCTCAACATCCCGGAGTACGTCGCCCACGCACTCGGTGGCGACCGGCTCGGCGAGGTCTCCCTGGTCGCCCGCACCGGGCTGGTCGACCAGGACACCGGCCGCCCGTGGCACGCGGCGCTGGACGCCCTCGGGGTCGGCGAGCAGCTGCTGCCGCCCACGGTCACCGCCGGGTCGGACTGGGGGAGGGCGAGCGATGTGCCGGTGTCGATGCGGGGTGCGGTGCTCACCGTCGCCGGACACGACCACCTGGTTGCCTCCGTCGCTGCGGGAGTGGTCGCTCCCCACCAGCTCTACGACTCCATCGGGACCGCAGAGGCCCTCGTCCGGGTGCTGGAGCACCCGCTGCCGGCCGCCACTCGCGGGGCGCTGGCGGCAGCCGGGGTCAACGTCGTACGCCACCTGCTGCCCGGACGCTCGACCATGCTGGCCGGCACCCGGACCGGCCTGGTGCTGCGCCGAGTGCTGCACATGGTGGGGGTGAGCGACGAGGCCGGTAGGGCCGCCCTCGACGCTGCGGTGATGGCGTTGCCCCCGGACGAGGCCTGCGCGATCGAGGTCACCGGGGCCGCCAACACGTCCTCGACGATGACGGTGCGTGTCGACGCCGACGACGTGTCGCCCGCCCGGCTGTTCGCGGCCGCACTCACCCACGGCACCGACACCCTGTCCGAGGTGGTGGCCCTCATCGACGCCCAGGTCGGGCCGCCCACCGAGACCATCGTGGCCGGCGGCTGGGCCGGCATGGCGTCGGTCCGGCGGGCCCGCCACGCGGCCCTCCCCGGAGTGAGGTACTCGGCCCGCTCCGAGGACACGGCGTACGGCGCCGCCCTCATCGGCAGCTTTGCCGCCGACCCGCAGCAGCACGACCTCATCCAGTTCGTGAGCGGCTCGCTCACGCCCGTGTCCCACCCGTGAAACCGGAGGAAACCACGCAATGACCCACACCGAGACCGCATCGCTGGACCGCATCGCGACGAGCGACGGCACCTTCGCCGTCGTCGCGATGGACCAGCGCAACACCCTCAAGCGCATGTACGCCGCCGTCGGGATCGACCAGCCGGCGCACAGCGACCTCGTCGACATCAAGGCCGACGTGGTCGCCGCGCTCGCGCCGTCGGCGAGCGCGTTCCTGCTGGACCCGACCTACGGCATCCCGGCGCTGGACCAGGTCGACCCCGACGTACGGCGGGATCTCGGGATCCTGGTGGCGGCGGAGCCGCCGGACCGCCAGAAGCTCGGCGACGAGCCCCGCGGCACGCGGGACCCTGCCCTGGACGCGGCCTGGGTCGTCGAGCAGGGCGGCGATGCGCTGAAGTTCCTGATCCAGGTGCGTGCCGACCGTCCGGCTGGCGACGGCCCCGACCTCGCGGCGGAGGGCGTCGAGGTGATCCGCCAGGTGGTCGACGACTGCCGCGAGGCGGGGGTGCCCTCGGTGATCGAGAACCTCATCTACCCGCTGCCGGGCGAGGAGCTGACCCTGGAGCGCCGGGCGGACGCGATCATCGCGGCCGCCGTGGCGCTCGACGAGCTCCGCCCCGACCTGCTCAAGCTGGAGTACCCCGGGAGCCCCGAGGCCTGCCGTCGCCTGGCCGACGCGATCTCCGCGCCGTGGGCGGTGCTCTCGGCCGGGGTCTCGTTCGAGGAGTTCACGCATGTGCTCGAGGTGTCGTGCGACGAGGGCGGGGCGTCCGGCTTCATCGCCGGCCGCGCCGTCTGGAAGGAGACGGTCGGCATGAGCCGGCCCGAGCGCCAGGCCTACCTGGCCGACGAGGGCCGCCGCAGGCTCGACCTGTGCGTGGCCGCGATCGACGGACGGGCGGTGCCGTGGCGCCGTCGGGAGGAGGGATGAGGACATGACCGAACCAGTACTGGAGGCCCGTGGTCTGACCCGCCGCTTCGGGCACGTGACCGCGTTGGACGGGGCGGACTTCGAGGTCCGCGCCGGCGAGGTGGTCGCACTCATCGGTGACAACGGTGCGGGCAAGTCGACGCTGGTCAAGGCTCTCTCGGGCAACCTGGCCGTCGACGAGGGCGAGGTGTTCTTCGACGGAGCCCCTGTCCACATCCCCACGCCCACCGCGGCCAGTGCGCTCGGCATCGAGACCGTGCACCAGGACCTGGCTCTCGCGCCCCACCTCGACCCCGTGCAGAACATGTTCCTCGGCCGGGAGACCATGCGCGCCGGTCTGCTCGGCCGGCTCGGTTTCATGGACACCCCGACCATGCGCGGCGAGGCGCAGTCGGCCTTCGACGTCCTCGGCGCCACCGTGCGCAGTCTCACCACGCCGGTGGGCGCGATGTCCGGCGGCCAGCGACAGGCGATCGCCATCGCCCGGGCCGTCCACTGGGCCAACCGGGTGGTCTTCCTCGACGAGCCGACCGCCGCCCTCGGCGTGCGCCAGACGGCGAACGTGCTCGACACCATCCGGCGGGTGCGCGACCACGGTGTGGCCGTGGTGTTCATCAGCCACTCGATGCCCCACGTCATGGACGTCTCCGACCGGGTGCAGGTGCTGCGCATGGGCCGCAGGGTCGCGACGTACCAGACCTCGGAGACGAACATGGAGCAGCTGGTCGGCGCGATGACCGGAGCGATGGGAGACGCGGCATGAGCGTCCCCGTGAAGGAGACGGCCGGCGTGGCCGCCGTACCGGACGACGAGAGCACGTCCGCCTTCGGACGGCTCGTGCACGTCCAGGCCTTCCAGATCCTGTTGGTGCTCGCGGTGATCATCGCGATCTTCGCGACGCTCGCGCCCAACAACTTCGCGAACCTCGAGAACGCTCGGCAGATCGCCCAGAACGCAGCGATCCTGGCGGTGCTCGGTGTCGGTATGACGTTCGTCATCGTGACCGCAGGCATCGACCTCTCGATCGGCTCGGTGCTGGTCTTCTCCGGCGTGGTGGCCGCGAAGGTGATGATCGCGATGGGACCGGACGACGGGTCCGGCGGCCAGGGCTGGGGGGTCGCCAGCGTCGGGATCCTGGTCGCGGTGCTGTCGGGCCTGGCGTGGGGGCTGCTCAACGGCTTCCTGATCGCCAAGGCGAAGATCCCGCCGCTGATCGTCACTCTCGGGTCGCTGGGCGCGGCCCTCGGCCTGGCTCAGATCCTCACCGGGGGCATCGACCTCCGGACGGTGCCAACGGTGATGCAGGACTCGATCGGCTACGGCAACGCCGTCGGCCGGCTCCCGATCATCGTGGTGATCGCGCTGGTGGTCGTGGTGCTGGGCGCGGTGCTGCTCCACATGACCAAGTTCGGGCGCTACACCTACGCCATCGGCTCCAACGAGGAGGCCGCACGGCGGGTGGGCGTCCGTGTCGACCGGCACCTGATCCTCATCTACGCCCTCTCGGGCACCTTGGCCGGCTTCGCGGGAGCGCTCAGCCTGGCCCAGTTCGGGACGACCGCGATCGCCGGTCAGTCCCAGACCAACCTCAACGTCATCGCGGCGGTCGTCATCGGCGGCACGTCTCTGTTCGGTGGCGTGGGATCGATCTTCGGCACGGTCGTCGGGCTGTTCATCCCGGCGGTGCTGCAGAACGGGTTCGTGATCGTCAGGGTGCAGCCCTTCTGGCAACAGGTCGCCGTCGGCGCGGTGCTCATCGCCGCCGTCTACGTCGACCAGTCCAGAAGGGCCGCGGCCCAGCGAGGCGGGTCCACCTCACGGTTCCGACGTCGGAGCCATCGCAACCCCTCGTCCGAGGAGCAAGGAGAACCAAGATGAGATCACCCAAGCGAGCCCTGTCCGTCGGGTCGGTCGTCGTACTCGCGGCCGCAGCGCTCAGCGCGTGCGGTGCGGCCGAGGACGGCGGGTCGGGCGGCGACGACGAGTACTCGATCGCGTTCGTCCAGGGCGTCGCCGGCGACCAGTTCTACATCACCATGGAATGCGGGGTGAAGGAGGAAGCGGAGAAGCTCGGGGCCACGGTCGACGTCCAAGGACCGCAGGAGTTCGACCCCACCCTGCAGAAGCCGATCGTCGACTCGGTCGTCGCGTCGAAGCCCGACGCGCTGCTGATCGCGCCGACCGACGTGACCGCGATGCAAGGGCCGCTCGACCAGGCGGCGGCGGCCGGCATCGAGGTGGTGCTGGTCGACACCACGGTCGACGACCCGTCGTTCGCGGTCTCGCAGATCGCCTCCGACAACGAGGGCGGCGGCGCGGCGGCGTTCGACGCGATCAAGCAGCTGTCGCCGGAGGGCGGCAAGGTGCTGGCCATCTCGGTCGACCCCGGTATCTCCACCACCGACGCGCGGGTCAAGGGCTTCGAGGAGGCGGCGGCCGAGGACCCGAACTTCGAGTACCTCGGCGTGCAGTACAGCCACAACGAGCCGGCCACCGCGGCCCGGCTGGTGACCGCCGCTCTGCAGGCCGATCCCGACATCGTGGGGGTCTTCGCGACGAACCTGTTCGCAGCCGAGGGCACGGCCACCGGGATCCGGCAGGCCGGCAAGCAGGACCAGGTGAAGGTGATCGGGTTCGACGCGGGGCCGGACCAGATGGCCGCGCTCGAGGAGGGCACCATCCAGGCCCTGATCGCCCAGAAGCCGGGGGACATCGGAGTCCAGGGCGTCCAGCAGGCGGTGGCCGCACTGGAGGGGGACGAGACCGAGCCCGAGATCGAGACCGGGTTCACGATCATCACCAAGGAGAACCTCGACGGCGAGGGCGGCGACGCCGCGTACAAGTCGAGCTGCTGAACCCACTCTGACGGTGAGGGCCGACTCGGGCGGCCCTCACCTGGTCTCGACCCGTCGATCACGCCTTCGTGTCTCGGGCGCGCGGCTTGCTCGACCTCCGCTCACGACGAGGCGCCCTCGTTCCTCGGGCTCCGGTGCTCACTCGCTGGATTCCGAGACGGGTCGCCTCAAATCTCGGCCCGTATCTGGCCTTCGCACGCTCAGCCAGGGGGCGTGACACCATCGAAGGCGTGGACACCGAGACCAGGAGCTTTCGCACCGGTGACATGGACCGGGTGCTCGACCTGACCCGGGACTGCGCGGACTTCGCGGCGGGGCGTGGCGACGGACTGCTGAACATCTTCGTGCCGCACGCCACCGCCGGGATCGCGATCCTCGAGGCCGGTGCGGGCAGCGACGACGACCTGCTGGCCGCACTCGCCGACCTGCTGCCCGCCGACGACAGGTGGCGACACCAGCACGGCAGCCCGGGACACGGCCGCTCGCACGTGATGCCGGCGCTGGTCCCGCCGTACGCCACCGTGCCGGTGGTGGGCGGGGAGCTCGCGCTGGGCACCTGGCAGAGCATCTGTCTGGTCGACCTCAACGTCGACAACCACGAGCGCGAGGTGCGGTTCAGCTTCCTCCGCGGATAGGTTGCCCAGTCGAACAACTGTTCGACTACGCTAGGTGGATGAACCGTCTCGTCACCCCGCCGGGATGGCCCCCGCAGGTCCGGCCACCGGACGCACCCGGCTGGGAGCGGACGGCGGTCAACTGGCTGCTGGACATCTGCCCACCGGAGTACCGCGGCTATCCCGCGCTGCGGCGGCACGAGGTGGTGCTGGCGCGGTTCGCGGTGCTACACGTCGAGGCCAGCCAGGCGGCCTGCCGGCGGGGCCTGAGCGAGGCGCGCTCGGCACTGCGCGAGGTGGCCAGCCTCGACGTCGTCGACGCGGCGGTCGAGACCTGGCTGGCCGAGGACGCCCGTCTCGGCAGCCTGCGCCGGGCCGTCGGGCTGGTCGAGGAGGCGATCCGCGGACGCCGGTTCGTCGCCCGCCTCTGACCCGGGTGGACCTCCAGCCAACCTCCAGCCAACCTCCAGAGCGCTGATCCAGGCTCTCCTCGTCGGGCACGCTGCCCGCGCTCAGCTCGAGGACTGGACGAGGAGAACCCCGTGTCGCGATGCTCTCCCGCCTCGGCAACGGCGTCGCGGCACACCCGTGGCGGACCATCTCCGCCTGGCTCGTCGTGATCGCGGCCGTCGCGGCAGCGGCCTTCGGTGGCCCGCCGCATGACCACGACACTGCCCCGGCTCCCGCTCCGAGGTGGGCTCGAGGAGGTCCGCGACCACTTCCCGAGCACGGGAGCCGCCGGCAGCACCGCCCAGGTCGTCGACGACCCTGACGGTGGCCCGCTCACTGCGTCCGGCCAGACGTCGTCGAGCGCGAGCCGGAGGGCGTGGCCGGGCTGCTCGGTGACCAGCAGGGTGCCGGCGCCCCGGGTGGGCCGGTCCGGCTCGAGCGCTCGCCGCAGTCCGGAGTCCGGCGACGTAGCGCCTGCAGGGTGCCGAGGTGCGCCCGGCGGCGGAGTGCCGTCCAAGACGAGGTCGGTGACCGTGTCGACCGCCACGGCCTGTCCGTGATCAAAGCGCGAGCGCTGCGACGAGGGCGCGCTGCTTCGGCCGCCGAGGGTGACGGCGGTCCGGTCGTCGGCGACGATCGTGGTGCCGAGCACGCCGATCCGCATCGCCGCAGGACAGGTGGGCCGGCCGTGCGCCGGGGTCGCTTCGGCGTACGTCGTCGAGCGAGCGGCTGCTGCCGCTAGCGTGAACGGGTGGTCCACCTCTCCGGCATCCTGCTCGTCGACGGTCGCGGACGTCTGCTGCTGCAGGAGCGTGACGATCATGCCCCTATCGACCCGGACCTCTGGGGCCTGCCGGGCGGGCACGTCGAGGATGGCGAGGGCTTCGAGGAGGCGGCGTACCGCGAGCTGGCCGAGGAGACCGGGCTGCGGCTCGCGGCGGGGGAGCTCGAGCTGTGGCGCGACGTCGAGGTCTTCCACGAGGTTCACGACTCCCTCGACCGGATGCAGGTCTTCGTCTCGGCCACCCGGGCCACCGACGCCGACATCGTGGTCGGCGAGGGGCGGCAGATCGTGTTCGTCGAGCCCGCCGTCGCGCGGGACCTTGACCTGACTGCGGCAGCGAGCATGATCGTGCCCGAGTTCCTGGATTCCGACACCTACCGGAGGCTGTGCCGATGACGTCTGCGACCGCGCCCAAGTTCACCGTCATTCCCGTTCCGGGCATGGGCGCGGAGGACGTCGTCGTCGGCACCTCCGGAGCCGACGAGGGCGCGGTGTTCACCGGCACCGAAGACGGGTCGATCTTCCGGATCAGCGCCGATCGGCAGAAGGTCGACCGGATCGCGCACACGGGTGGCCGGCCGCTCGGCCTCGAGATCGGTGTCGACGGGCGGCTCCTGGTCTGCGACGCGCACCGCGGGGTGCTGCGGGTCGACACAGCGTCGGGCGCCGTCGAGGCCGTCACCGACAGCCTGAACGGATCGCCCATGCGCTTCTGCAACAACGCCGCGGTCGCCAGCGACGGCACCGTATGGTTCTCCGACTCCTCCACCCGCTACGGCATCGACCAGTGGAAGGACGACTTCGTTCAGAACACGCGCACCGGGCGGCTGGCGCGCCTGGATCCGGACGGCTCGGTCGAGGTGGTCATCGGCGGCCTGGCCTTCGCCAACGGGGTCGCGCTGTCGAAGGACGAAGACTTCGTCTGTGTCGCGGAGTCCGGGGCGCGCACGGTCGTCCGCCGCTGGCTGACCGGCAACCGCAAGGGGATGCGCGACCTGCTCTGCCAGAACCTGCCGGGCTACCCGGACAACATCGCCCGCGGCAGCGACGGGTTGATCTGGGTCACCATCGGCAGCCCCACCGACCCGCTGGTCGAACGGCTGCACACGGCGCCGATGGCCCTGCGGAAGCTGGCCACGAAGGTCCCTGCGCCGCTGCAGCCGAAGCCCAAGCAGACGGTGCGGGTGCAGGCCTTCGACAGCGACGGCACGCTGGTGCACGACATCGACGTGCGGCCCGCGGAGCACGGCACGGCGTACCACATGGTGACGGGCGTGCGGGAGCACGAGGGCCGGGTCTGGATGGGCAGCCTGCACGAGCCCGCGGTCGCGGTGTACGAGCTGTGACGGATTCGGAGACGGGTCGCTCAGCTCCGAGCTGGCGCGCGGATCTGAGCCGAGCCCTCCTCAATCTCTCGTCCCCTCCGCGGCCCGTCGCGGGCTCCTGCCCGCGGGACTCGTAAACTCGCAGCCATGGGTCTTCTCGAGTCGATCACCGGTCCCGGTGACCTCCGCGGACTGAGCGACGACCAGCTGACCGGGCTCGCCGCGGAGATCCGGGATCTGCTGGTCGAGACCTGTTCCCGCACCGGCGGCCACCTCGGCCCCAACCTCGGGGTGGTCGAGCTGACGCTGGCCATCCATCGGGTCTTCGACTCGCCGCGCGACCGTGTGGTGTTCGACACCGGTCACCAGGCCTACGTGCACAAGGTGCTGACCGGGCGGGCCGGCGACTTCGACGGGCTGCGCCAGGAGGGCGGGCTCAGCGGCTACCCCAGCCAGGCCGAGTCGGCCCACGACATCGTGGAGAACTCCCACGCCTCGACCGCGCTGAGCTACGCCGACGGTCTGGCGAAGGCCTACGCGATCCGCGGCGAGGACCGGCACACCGTCGCGGTGATCGGCGACGGCGCCCTCACCGGCGGCATGGCCTGGGAGGCGCTCAACAACATCGCGATCGCCCGCGACAGCCGGCTCGTGATCGTGGTCAACGACAATGGTCGGTCCTACACGCCGACCATCGGCGGCCTGGCCACCGCGC
>JALZCZ010000447.1 GCA_030862825.1 Actinomycetota bacterium
GCCTCGCGCCCGCTGTGCACGGTGTCCTCGACCCGCGAGGCCAGGCCGGTCGTGGAGAGTCCGCGTGCCTTCATCGCCCGGCTCCAGCCGCTGCGCCGGTCCTCACCGATCCACTGGTCCTTGCGCCAGCCGATCCAGGCGACCCGCTGGTGCCCCTTGTCGAGCAGGTGTCGGGTGGCGATCTCGGTGCCGGCGGCGCCGTCGACGTCGACCCAGGGGTGGGTCGCATCCGGATCGTCCCAGGGCCGGCCGAAGGCCACGAACGGCGCCCGCCGCTCGCGCAGCCAGGTGGCCTGCGGGTTGCCGAGGTAGGTGTCGGTGACCACGAAGGCGTCGACCGCCGTGGAGCGGAGGAGGTCGTCGTACCCGGTGAGCGGGTCGCGGGCGCCGGCGAAGAGCAGCACGTGGTAGCCGGCCTCGCGCGACGTCTCGACCAGCGAGTGCACGAAGCGGTCCATTGCCGCGTTGGCGGTGAACTCCTGCGCCGGGCTCATCCGCAGCCCGATCAGGTGTGAGGCCCGGGTGCGCAGATTGCGGGCCGCCCGGTTCGGCACGTAGCCGAGGTCGGCGATCGCCTGCTGTACCCGCGTGAGCGTGTCCGAACGCAGCAGGTCGGGGTTGTTGACGGCGTTCGAGACGGTCTGGCGGGACACGCCGGCACGCTCCGCGACGTCGGCCAAGGTCGGTGCGAGCGACGACCTGCTCACGCCGCACCTCCCTCTCGTGGTCCTTCAAGCGGCCTCTGGATCGATCCAAATCTCAGCATAACGGCGCCCGCCGTGGCGTACGTCGGTTGTCGGCGCCGCCACCTAGCCTCGGGCCATGGCCACCCAGTCCAAGACCACCAAGCCCGCTCGGCCCGCCTACCGATGCTCGGAGTGCGGGTGGGAGGCCGCGAAGTGGGTCGGCCGGTGCGGCGAGTGCCAGGCCTGGGGCTCGGTGGCCGAGACCGCCGCACCGACCATGCGGGCGACCGCAGGACCGGTGACCACGCCGGCGGTGCCGATCGGGCAGGTCTCGGTCGAGGAGTCCAGGTCGCGCAGCTGCGGGGTGCCCGAGCTCGACCGGGTCCTCGGCGGCGGCCTGGTGCCGGGTGCGGCCATCCTCCTCGCCGGCGAGCCGGGCGTCGGCAAGAGCACCCTGCTGCTCGAGGTCGCGGCGCAGACCGCGCGGCACCACCGCACCCTCTACGTCACCGGCGAGGAGTCGGCCAGCCAGGTGCGGCTGCGCGCCGACCGCACCGGAGGCGTCCACGACGAGCTGTTCCTGGCCGCGGAGACCGACCTGGGCGCGATCCTCACCCACATCGAGGAGGTCCGGCCCACCCTGCTCGTGGTCGACTCGGTGCAGACCATCGGTGCGCCCGGCATCGACGGCGTGCCCGGCGGCGTCACCCAGGTCAAGGAGGTGGCGGCCGCGCTGATCCGGGTCGCCAAGACCCGCAACATCACCACGGTGCTCGTCGGCCATGTCACCAAGGACGGCTCGATCGCCGGGCCGCGCGTGCTCGAGCACCTCGTCGACGTGGTGCTCCACTTCGAGGGCGACCGCAACTCGCGCTTCCGGATGGTCCGGGCGATCAAGAACCGCTTCGGCCCGGTCGACGAGGTCGGCTGTTTCGACCTCGCCGCCGAGGGGATCACCGCGGTCGTCGACCCGACCGGCCTCTTCGTGGAGAACCACCACGGCCGCGTCGCCGGCACCTGCGTCGCCGTCACCATGGAAGGACGCCGGCCGATGCTGGCCGAGGTACAGGCGCTGGTCACGCCCTCGCCACTCGAGCGACCGCGGCGTACGACGTCCGGGCTCGACTCGTCGCGGATCGCGATGGTGCTCGCCGTGCTGCAGCAGCACGCCGGCATCAGGCTGCACGGTCACGACGTCTTCGCCTCCACCGTGGGTGGCGCCAAGCTGTCCGACCCGGCCACCGACCTACCGGTGGCGATCGCGCTGGCCTCGGCCACCTTCGTCAGCCCGCTGCCTGAGGGGGTGGTGGCGATGGGTGAGCTCGGCTTGGCCGGTGAGCTGCGCCGGGTCCGCGACCTGCCGCAGCGGCTCGCCGAGGCTGCCCGGCTCGGCTTCAAGATGGCGGTCGTCCCCGCCCCGCCGGGCGAGCGGGGCGTCCGGTCCGAGCGCAGCGACCGCCGGATCGACGGCATGCGGGTGGTCGAGGCGTCCGACGTGACGTCCGCACTCCGGCTGCTCCACCTCGTCCAGCGGACGAAGCACGCCCTCGAAGTCGTCGAACCCAGTTAGACTTCAAAGCGCCGCCGTATCAATCCAAGGGAGGACCGTGCCAGGCCCCGATCGTTCTGAGGAGGCGCTGCGTCTCCGCGAGACCCTGGCCTCGATCGCTCCCGGCACCGCGCTGCGCGACGGCCTCGAGCGGATCCTTCGCGGACGCACCGGCGCGCTGATCGTGCTCGGCCACGACCGCGTCGTGGAGTCGATCTCCACCGGCGGGTTCACCCTCGACGTACCGTTCACCGCCACCGGGCTGCGGGAGCTGGCCAAGATGGACGGTGGCATCATCGTCGACCGCGACATCACCCGGATCATCCGGGCCGCGGTGCACCTGATGCCCGACCACACCATTCCGTCGGAGGAGACCGGCACCCGCCACCGCACCGCCGAGCGGGTCGCGAAGCAGACGGGGTTCCCGGTGATCTCGGTGTCGCAGTCGATGCAGATCATTGCCGCCTACGTCGGCGAGACCCGGCACGTGCTGGAGGACTCCGCCCAGATACTGTCCCGCGCCAACCAGGCGCTGGCGACCCTCGAGCGCTACAAGCAGCGGCTCGACGAGGTGTCGAGCACCCTGTCCGCCCTGGAGATCGAGGACCTGGTCACGGTGCGCGACGTCGCCGTCGTCGCCCAGCGGCTGGAGATGGTCACCCGGATCGCGCGGGAGATCGAGGACTACGTGCTCGAGCTCGGCACTGACGGCCGGCTGCTGTCGCTGCAGCTGGAGGAGCTGATCACCGGCGTCGACACCGAGCGCGAGCTGGTCATCCGCGACTATGTCGCGACCGGCCGCCGCGGCAAGTCACCCGAAGCCCTGCTGGCGCGTCTCGAGGCGCTCTCCGCAACCGAGCTGGTCGACCCGGCCGCGGCCGCCCGGGCGCTCGGCATCGGCACCGGCGACCACCTCGACGGCGCGGTCACCCCGCGCGGGTTCCGGCTGCTGGCCAAGGTCCAGCGCCTGCCCGCGCCGGTCGTGGACCGGCTGGTCGAGCACTTCGGCACCATGCAGAAGCTGCTGTCGGCCGGCGTCGAGGACCTCCAGGCCGTCGACGGTGTCGGAGAGCTGCGGGCCCGCAGCGTGCGCGAGGGGCTGACCCGGCTCGCCGAGTCGACGATCCTGGAGCGCTACGTCTAGTTGTCGCTGTCCTGGTCGGGACTCTTGCTCTTGCTGCCACCGCCGGGCACCGGGTCCGGCGACTGCGTGATCACCTCGGCGGTCGGTGCCGCCAGCCGGAACTGGACATCCACCGGCTCACCACCCATCGGGGCCACGGCGACGTGGTAGTACCCGGCTGTCACCCAGTCCCTCCACCGGGTGCAGCCGTCGTCGGAGCGGCGGGCGTCCCAGATGACGCCCAACCTGCTGGTGTGGTCCTGGCGCACGACGACGTCCTTGACCGGTATCGCGCGCGGGCACTCGCGGCTGGCCCAGATGTCGTCGGAACCCGAGGTCACCTTGAGCGCGAGCCTGCCCGGGGAGACCGACCACGTGCAGGCCTCGGTGGTGCGGGTGCGCAGCTCGAGCACGATCATCACGTCGCTGCCGGCAACGGCCTGGTCGACCACGGGCTCGATCAGGATGTCGTCCTCCTCGCAGTCGCCCGTCGGGGACGGCAGCGGCGTGGAGGTCGGGGTCGGCGGTGTGGTCGGCTTGTTCTTCTTCCCGCCTTGCTTTCTTGTCGGGTCGTCGCTCGGGGAGTCCGTGGGGGTGCCCGCCACCTGCTCCGCGACGCCGCCGGGGTCGTCGTCCGACGATCCGTCGCTGCCGCCGCCGAGCACCCGGCCGATGACCATCACCAGCGCGACCGCCAGGCCCAGCACGAGGATCCGCCGCCGCCAGTACACCGCGGGTGGCAGCGGCCCCCGGGTCATCGACGTCATGTGCCAACGCTAGCCAGCGGTCAGGCCCAGATGGGGGTGCCACTCCGTGCGGTCACAATGGGTCCGTGGATCTCCAGGACCGCATCCTCGACTGGTACGCCGGCCACGCGCGCCAACTGCCGTGGCGCGGGGAGTCGGCGTCGCCGTGGTCGGTGATGGTCTCGGAGTTCATGCTGCAGCAGACGCCGGTCGCCCGGGTGCTACCGGCGCACGAGGCCTGGCTGGAGCGCTGGCCGACGCCCGCGAGCCTGGCCGCGGAGAGCACCGGCGAGGCGGTGCGGATGTGGGGCCGCCTGGGCTATCCCCGACGGGCGCTGCGCCTGCACGCGGCAGCCGTCGCGATCACCGACCGCCACGGAGGCGAGGTGCCGTCGTCGTACGACGACCTGCTCGCACTGCCCGGCGTGGGCGACTACACCGCGGCCGCCATCGCCAGCTTCGCCTACGGCCGCCGCCACGTCGTGCTCGACACCAACGTGCGGCGGGTGCTGGCGCGGGCGGTGGCCGGCGTCGAGTTCCCGGGGCGCTCGGTGACCGCGTCGGAGCGCGGCCTGGCCACGGACCTGCTGCCCGACGACGACGCGACCGCCGCCACCTGGGCGGTCGCGGTGATGGAGCTCGGCGCCCTGGTCTGCACGGCCGCCAAGCCGCAGTGCGCGCGTTGCCCGGTGGCCGAGCTG
>JALZCZ010000455.1 GCA_030862825.1 Actinomycetota bacterium
GTAGTAGGCGTCCACGCTGCCCCTGCCTCTGCCGCGAGACGTCCCACGCGGGGAGCTGAATCAGGTCGAACACGAACTCTTGGGTGCTGGGCGACGGCACGTCATAGCACTCGCGCCGACTCGTTCGTCGAGGCTCACCCGACGTTGATGGTCGGGCTAGTGAAGCGGTGGGATTCGCAGTCGAAGACGTAGCTGGTGTGCCGTTGCAGAGCAACTGCGAGCCAGACGACGCCGGACTCGGCGGAACGAGGTGTTTTCCGACACCCTCGGTGCGTCCATGCAGGTGAAAACGACGATGGCCCCGGAAACAATTTCCGGGGCCATCACTTCTGATCGAATATGAGTAAGTCGATCAGATTACTTCCTAAATGTCGTAGTAGAGCTCGAACTCGTGCGGGTGCGGGCGCATCTGCACGGGGAGGATCTCGTTGGTGCGCTTGTAGTCGATCCAGGTCTCGATCAGGTCAGGCGTGAAGACGTTACCGGCCGTCAGGAAGTCGTGGTCGGCCTCGAGCGAGTCGAGCACCGCGTTGAGCGACGTCGGGACCTGGTCGATGTCGGCCATCTCGTCCGGCGGGAGCTCGTAGATGTCCTTGTCGATCGGGGCGGCCGGCTCGATCTTGTTCTTGATGCCGTCGAGGCCGGCCAGCAGCAACGCCGAGAAGGCGAGGTAAGGGTTGGCCGACGGGTCGGGGCAGCGGAACTCGATGCGCTTGGCCTTCGGGTTCGAGCCGGTGATCGGGATCCGGACGCAGGCGGACCGGTTGCGCTGGGAGTAGACCAGCGAGATCGGGGCCTCGAAGCCGGGGACCAGGCGGTGGTAGGAGTTCACCGTCGGGTTGGTGAAGGCAAGCAGCGACGGAGCGTGCTTCAGGATGCCGCCGATGTAGTAACGGGCCATGTCGGAGAGGCCGCCGTAGCCGGTCTCGTCGTAGAAGAGGGGCGAGCCGTCGTTCCAGATCGACTGGTGCACGTGCATGCCTGACCCGTTGTCACCGAAGATCGGCTTCGGCATGAAGGTCGCGGTCTTGCCGTTGCGCCACGCGGTGTTCTTGATGATGTACTTGAACTTCATGACGTCGTCGGCGGCCTTGAGCAGCTCGTCGAAGCGGTAGTTGATCTCGGCCTGGCCTGCGGTGCCGACCTCGTGGTGGGCCCGCTCGACGATCAGGCCCGACTTCTCGAGCTCGAGCACCATCTCGTCGCGCAGCTCGCCGAAGTGGTCGGTCGGGGCGACCGGGAAGTAGCCGCCCTTGTACTTCACCTTGTAGCCGCGGTTGTCGTTCTCGAAGGCGGCGCCGGTGTTCCAGGCGCCGGCGGAGGAGTCGATCTCGTAGTAGCCGGCGTTCTGCTTGGTCTCGAACCGCACGTTGTCGAAGACGTAGAACTCCGCCTCCGGCGCGAAGTACGCCGTGTCACCGATACCCGTGGTGCCGAGGTAGGCCATGGCCTTCTTGGCGATGTTGCGGGGGTCGCGCGAGTAGGGCTCGCCCGTCAGCGGGTCGTGGATGAAGAAGTTGACCACGAGGGTCTTGGCGGTCCGGAAGGGATCGATGTAGGCGGTGGTCGGGTCCGGGAAGAGCGACATGTCGGACTCGTGGATCGCCTGGAAGCCGCGGATCGACGAGCCGTCGAAGTTGAGACCGTCATCGAAGACGCTCTGATCGAACGACGAGACGGGGACCGTGAAGTGCTGCATGACACCGGGCAGGTCGCAGAAGCGGACGTCGACCATCTCGACGCCTTCGTCCTTGACGTACTTGAGCAGCTCGTCGCTGTTCTGGAACATTCGTCCTCCTTGGCTGAGACCCGGTCAGGGGGACAGCCCACACAAACTCGACAAGGGACACCCAGCGCCACGCTGCACCGAGTGATGCCCGCAACTTATGGACGGGCAGTTTCTCGACCGTATCCGGTTTGTTTCGGGGATGTAACAGGTGTGCGGGTCGTGGAACGATGGGGGCCGCCGCCGAGTGCGCCACGGGCGAATGCCCGGCGCTGCACGCACTCGTAGCACGCACCCCGCTTCGTTGTCGTCGCTTGGGTCGACGCTGCCAGTCCGGCGCTCCTCCGCCTCGCGATGCACGCACTCTGAGCACGCCCGACGGTCGGGGCCCTCACCCACGTGGCACTAGCCTTTCTCCGTGCTGACGCCCGACTTCGAGACCGCCTCCTGGGGCCGTCGCGTCCTCGCGCTGTTCGTGGACTGGATCGTGTCGACGTTCTTCGTGATCGCGCTGGTCGGCTGGGAGGACTACTGGGAGGTCGGGAGCAACGCCCAGACCTACGTCATCCCCGCGCTGGTGCTGGAGACGGCGCTGTTCACCTGGCTGCTCGGTGGGTCGTTCGGCAAGCTCGCCACCCGCCTGCGCGTGGTGCCCGCCGACGGCAGGCTTCGGCCGCACAACCCGCTGCGGATCCTGGGACGGCAGGTCCTGATCGTCCTGGTGATCCCGCCGCTGGTCTTCCGTCCGGACGGCCGGGGCCTCCACGATCTCTTTGCCGGCACGGCTACCGTGACCCTCGACACGTATCGGTCGCTCTCGGGCACGGCACGACCCTGATCGTCGGGAAAGGCTCCGCTCAGATGAACCGATCGACCCTGCGCCGTTCCGCCACCTCCGCCGTCGCGGTCCTGGCCCTCGCGACGCTCGCGGCCTGCGGTGGCGACGACGAGGGCGACGGCGACGCGACGTCGTCGGAGTCCGGCGGCACCACCGACGCCGTCGACCCCGAGGCGTCGGAGAGCGCGGTCGACGGCGACGACCCGCACCCCGCCGACGGCGCCGGTGAGGAGATCGAGCCGGACGAGTTCCTCGACGTCTACGTCGAGGCGATGGACCGGGCCACCACGGCGACGCTGACGATGAGATTCGCCGACACCGCCGGCGTCGAGGGCAGGGGATCCGCCGACTTCACCACCACCCCGCCGTCGATGGACCTGGTCATCGCCGGCTCCGGCACGGGTCCGGAGCAGCGGATGGTCATCGTCGACGGCAAGGCCTACCTCGGGATCTCGGACGAGCAGTACGTCGAGTACGACCTGAACGACCCGGACAGCCCGCTGGGCAACCTCACCGACCGGCTCGACCCCAGGGCGATGGTCGACGTCTTCGAGGAGGGGATCACCCGGTCGGCGTACGTCGGCGAGGAGACAGTGGCAGGCGAGTCGATGGAGCACTACGCCCTGACCCTGGACGCCTCGGCCCTGCTCGACGCGGCCGACCTGCCCCAGGGGGCACCCAGCCCCGAGGCCGAGCAGATCGACTTCGACCTGTGGTTCGACGACGGGGGCCTGGTCCGCCGCCAGGAGGCGGGCCTCGGCGGCGCGGTGGGCAGGATCGAGCTCACCTACGACAACTGGGGCGCGCCGGTCGAGATCAAGGCGCCGCCCGAGTCGCAGATCAGCAGACCCCCGACGCAGGGCTAGCGGCCGCGCATGTTGCCGCGCATGCCCTTCATGCTGGTCGGGACGGGGCCCTTGGGCAGCGGGACGGGGGAGCGCTGGGCGTCCAGCGCTTTGAGCCGGTTGAGGATGTCGGTCATCTCGGCGGGCTTGACCTGACGCCCGAGCTTCTGGATGTGCCGCGCCAGCTTGGGCAGCGGGACCTGGCCCTCCTCGCGGCCGCAGACGACCTCGTGGATGGGCACCTCGGAGGCGACCCGCTCGTGTTTGCGGCGCTCGCCGGCCATCAGCTGCCGCAGGCGGTGGGGGTTGCCCTCACCGACCAGGACGATGCCCGGAGGTCCGACCACGCGGTGCACGACGTCCTGCTGCTTGGTGAAGCCGATGGCCACGTCGGACTTCCAGCCACGACGCAGCATCCGCAGCGCCGCCGCGGCCGCGCCGGGCTGGCCCTCCATCTGGCCGTACGCCGCCTTCTGGGCACGGCGGCCGAACACGATCATCGCTGCGAGGAGACCGAACAGGAACCCGCCGAGGCCGGCGATGATGTAGCCGAAGACGCCCTCGCCGGGGAGCAGGTAGAACAGGGTGAAGCCCACGGCCCCCGCGAGCAGGAAGGTGCCGAGGATCCACCAGCCGATGGCCCGGTCGGTCTTCCTGGCCATCTTGTAGGTCTGGACGAACTGCTGCCGCCGGCTCATCTTGTCGGGGTCGGTTTCCTTGGCCACGGCCTGGCTGCCTCTACTTCTTCTCGTGCTGGATGACGTCGGTGCTCAGACGCCGGCGCCCTGGCGGGCGTCCATCGCCTGACGGTACAGCCGTCCGGCCCGGTAGGACGAACGGACCAGGGGCCCGGAGAGCACGCCGGAGAAGCCGACCGCGTCGGCCTCGTCCTTGAGCTCCACGAACTCCTCGGGCTTGACCCACCGCTCGACCGGGTGGTGCCGCAGGGACGGACGGAGGTACTGGGTGATCGTGACCAGCTCGCAGCCCGCGTCGTGCAGGTCCTGGAGCGCCTGGGAGATCTCGTCGCGGGTCTCGCCCATGCCGAGGATCAGGTTCGACTTGGTGACCAGCCCGAAGTCGCGGGCCTGGGTGATCACGTCGAGCGAGCGCTCGTAGCGGAACGCCGGCCGGATCCGCTTGAAGATCCGCGGCACCGTCTCGACGTTGTGGGCCAGCACCTCGGGCCGGGACTCGAAGACCTCGCGCAGCAGGTCCGGCTGGCCGTTGAAGTCGGGGATCAGGTTCTCGACGCCGGTGGCGCCCCATTCGTTCTCAGCGGTGAGCTCGTGGATCGCGCGCACGGTCTCGGCGTACAGCCAGGCGCCGCCGTCGGGCAGGTCGTCGCGGGCGACGCCGGTGATGGTGGCGTAGCGGAGCTCCATCTTCTGCACCGACTCGGCGACCCGCCGGGGCTCGTCACGGTCGAGGGGCTCGGGCTTGCCGGTGTCGATCTGGCAGAAGTCGCACCGGCGGGTGCACTGGTCGCCGCCGATGAGGAACGTCGCCTCTCGGTCCTCCCAGCACTCGAAGATGTTGGGACAGCCGGCCTCCTGGCACACCGTGTGCAGGCCCTCGGACTTCACCAGGCTCTGCAGCGCCATGTACTCCGGCCCCATCTTCGCCCGGGTCTTGATCCAGTCCGGCTTGCGCTCGATCGGGGTCTCCGCGTTTCGGACCTCGAGGCGGAGGAGCTTGCGACCTTCGGGCACCGGGGCTGTCGTCACTCCGACCATGCTACGCGTGGCGCGAGGGCCACCCAATTTTCACGCCCCTCGGGCCGAGCTTGCGAGGACCGAGATCAGGGCGAGGGATTGAGGAGGGCTCGGCTCAGGTCCGAGCGAGGCGAGGAGCTGAGCGACCGTCTCGACATCAGGGCACGTCGCGCCGCCGGAAGTGGAGCAGGGAGGGAACCCCGACGACGAGCAACAGCGAGCCGAAGTAGAGACCGCCGTCGCGGCGGGTGATCACGGTGACACAGTCGTCGTCGTTCGGTCCGTCGAAGCACGCCGGGTCGTCGTAGTCGGTGATCCTGGTGCCGTCGTTGATGAGCGCGATGCCGTTGTTGTGCGGCATCAGCCGCTCGTGCCCGGGGAAGGCCAGCAGGGCGAGCAGCAACGGCGCGGCGATCGAGACGGCGAACAGGATGCCGAGCGTGGCCACCGTGCTGCGGAGCAGCATCGTCAGCGCGTAGCCGCCCACCGCCGCGCCGCCTGCGAGCAGGGTGCCCCGCAGCGCCTGCGTGTAGACGCTGGAGAGCTCGTCCGGGGCGAGGGCGAGGTCGCGCGCCGACGAGACGGCGTACAGGCCCGTCCAGTACGCCGTGAGCATCAGGCCCGAGACGACCAGTCCGTAGGCGAGCACGACCAGGGCCTTCGTCGTCCACACCCGGGCCCGTCGGGGTTCGAAGAGCAGCTGATTGCTCATCGACCCGGAGTTCCAGTCGTGACCGACGAACGTGGTGCCGACCAGCAGCATCAGGCACCCGAGCACCACGATCAGCGCCACACCCGAGCCGTCCTGCGACTGCTGGCGCAGGTCCAGCGGCGGCCGCGACGCATACCAATCGGCCTGCGGCAGGACCTGGTCGGCGCACGCCTGCTCGACATCCGCCTCGGGCGGCACACCGTACCGGTGAGGCTTCTTCAGGCAACGGTCCAGCTCGCGCTGGACATAGGGCTGCTGGCTCTCCTCCTCCACCTGCTGCTCGATCCGCTGCTGCTCGGCTTCCGAGACCGGCCGCGTGTTCCACGACACCGCCGCGAAGACCATGACCGGGATCAGCACGGCGGCCGCCGTGAGCGCCAGGACCGCCCGGCGCCAGCGCAGCCGGGTGAGCTCGACCCGCAGCAGCCGGATCATGCGTCACGTCCGAGCATGTCGTCGGCGGTGAGGTCGAGGAAGACGGCCTCGAGGTCCCGTCGGACGGGGCTGAGCTCGGTCAGGTAGACGCCGGCGTCGGCCAGCGTGCGGGTGATCAGTCCCGGTTCCCCGGACTCGACGAGGAGCGGGCCGGAGCCGTTGGCGACGACGACGAACCCCGCGCCGGCCAGTGCGTCGCGGGCCGCCGTCACGTCCGGCACCGTCACCCGGTAGGACGCCGCGGTGCCGCCGGCGAGCAGCTCCTCGACGCGGCCGCTGGCGAGCACCCGGCCGTTGCCGATGATCGTGGCAGACGTGCAGACCTGTTGGACCTCGGCCAGGATGTGCGAGCTGAGCAGCACCGTCACCCCCTGCTCGCCGAGGAGCCGGATGGTGTCGCGGATCTCCCGGATCCCGCCGGGATCGAGGCCGTTCGTGGGCTCATCGAGGATGAGCAGCTGTGGCTCCTTGAGCAGCGTCGCGGCGATCGCCAGCCGCTGCTTCATGCCGAGCGAGTAGGCCTTGTAGCGGTCACGGTCGCGGCCGGTCAGTCCGACCGTCTCGATCGCCGCGTCGACCCTCGCCCACGGGACGCCCACCGAGCCGGCCAGCAGCTGCAGGTTCTGCCGGCCCGAGAAGTTGGGGGAGAACTTCGGTGACTCCACCACGGCACCGACCCGGTCGATGACGGCGGGCAGTCCGGCCGGCACCGTCTCACCGAAGACCCGCATCGAGCCCTTGGTGGCCCGGGCCAGGCCGAGCAGCATCCGGATGGTCGTGGTCTTGCCCGAGCCGTTGGGACCGAGGAACCCGTGCACCCCACCGGCCGGGACCGCCAGGTCGAGGTTGTTGACGGCTACGCGCAGCCCGCTCCGACGGGTCCAGAACTCCTTGCGGAGCCCGGACGTCTCGATCACCAGCTGCTCGGTCATGCCGAGCAGTATGAGTCAGCGTCCTGTGTTCGGGGTCCTTATGCGGTGGGCGTGTTCGGGGTCGCGCATCCGCAAGGCGGCGGAGCGCTGGCATGTGGGGCGCACGTCGAGCGACGCCAACGCAGCGAGGTGCGTGCCATGGGCCCGCGGAGGGGGTAGGGACCTCGGACTCAGGACGCTAAGGAGTGAGCAGCTCGATGCGCGGCGCGCGGTGGCCGGGTGGTTCCTGAGTAGGCGAGGGACGAGCCGTATCGAAGGGCTCTGGCCGAGCGTCGTAGTCCGGCGTCGCGGTGTACGCCGTCCACCCGAGGTAGTGGGTCAGGTGCCGCTCCACGGAGGGAAGCACGTCGGCGACGGTCACCGGTCGGCCGAGCTCGCGGCTCAGTGTGGTGACCCCGGCGTCGGCGATGCCGCAGGGCACGAACCGGTCGTACCAGCCGAGGTCGACGTCGCAGTTGAGAGCGAAGCCGTGCATGGTGACGCCGCGACTGACCCGGATGCCGATGGCGGCGACCTTGCGCTCCGGGCCCTTGTCGTCCGCGCGCAGCCAGACGCCGCTGCGGCCCGGCACCCGGGCGGTGGTGACACCGAGGTCGGCGCAGACCTGGATCAGCGCCTCCTCGACCCGGCGCACGTAGTCGACGACCTTGACGTGGTCGGGCAGGCGGACGATGGGGTAGCCGACCAGCTGGCCGGGTCCGTGGAAGGTGATCTTGCCGCCGCGGTCGACGTCGATCACGGGAGCGCCGCCGGGGTCCAGTGGGCGCTCGTGCGGCTGGGTGCGCTTCCCGGCCGTGTAGACCGGCGGGTGCTCCAGCAGCAGCACGGTGTCGCGCTGCTCGCCGTCGCTGACCCGGGCGTGCACCTGGCGCTGAAGCTCCCAGGCGGCCAGGTAGTCGATGGCGTCGGCACCCAGGCCGGCCTGCTCGAACCGCAGCTCAGTCACGACGTCGACGATACTCGTTCACCGAGGAAGGCGAGCTGCCCCGGCAGCACCCGGCGCCAGTAGTCGGGGTTGTGCCCGCCCGGCTCGAAGCTCGCGGTCAGGTCGTTGTCGTCGGTGAAGCCCTCGACGTAGTCCTCGACGTCGCGATAGAACGGGTCGCCGGTGCCGCAGTCGATCCGTACGGCGATGCCCTCGAGCTCCTGCTGTCGCCCGAAGAGCGTGAACTCCTCGTACTCCTCCTCGTCCTCGAACCCGCTCGGCCCGGCGTCCTCCGGATCGCTCCAGACGGCCGGGCTGGACGCCACCACGGCACGTACCTTCTCGGCGCCCAGGCGGGCTGCAAGGTGGAGCGCCCCGAAGCCACCCATCGACCAGCCGATCAGGCCGACCCGATCGAGCACGACGCCGCGGTCGGACAGCAGCGGCAGCAGCTCCTCGGTCACCATCGCGCCGGCGTCCTCACCCCACGGCCGCTCGTGCCAGTAGGACCGGCCGCCGTCGACGGTGGCGACCGCGAACGGCGGGGTGCCGTCGGCGACGGCCTGCGCCAGGAACTCGGGCAGTGCGAAGTCCGGCCCGAGCAGCCGGGCGTGATCGGCCGAGAGGCCGTGGAGAGCGACGACGAGGGGGAGCGGGCGGCTCGCGCCGGGCGGCCGGATCAGCGCCCACCCGGTCTCCGCGCCGAGTCGGTGCCGGGAGACGAAGGTGCCCGTGACGACCGGCCCCGGCTCGGTGTCGGGCACCACGCCGTCCTCGCCGTTGAGGCCGAGCTGGGCCTGCATCCACGGGCGCCCCGGCAGCACGCCCTGATGGATGCCGAGCCCGGCCGCACCGAGGCCGCTGACTCCGACCCCGGCGGCGCCCAGCAGGAGGACGCGTCGGCTCAACACCGATTCAGGATCCCACCCCCTGTGGACAAGCGGCACCGTCCCGACGCCAGAACGGGTAGGAAGCAGGCATGCGACCGCCCCGGCCCCTGCTCGCCCTGCCGGCGGCAACCCTGTGCGCCGCCGTGGCATGGCTCGCCGTGGTCGTCAACCCGACCGCGCAGCCCAGGAGTGAAGAGGCGTCCGCAAGGTCCGACCACGGCCCGGCGCTGGCCGCGTTGCGCGCCTGGGACGCGGGACGGGCGCGGGCCTGGGCGAGCGGCGATGTCACCGCCCTGCGTTCCCTCTACACCCGGTCCTCGGCGGCCGGCGAGCGCGACGCGTCGATGCTGCGCCGCTGGTGGGGCCGTGGCCTGCGCGTGGCGGGCATGGAGACCCAGGTACTGGCGGCGCGGGTGGTGGACCACTCGGACGACCGCCTGGTGCTGGTGGTCACCGACCGGCTGGCACGCGCGGTGGCCATCGGGCAGGGCCGGCGGGTCGTGCTGCCGAGCGACGGCGCGACCACCCGCACGGTCACCCTGCGCCTGGTCGACGGGGTCTGGCGGGTCGCGTCGGTGCTGCCCGCGCTGGTGGGGACTCAGCGCAGCGCCGAGGCCAGTACCGCGTCGACGTCGCGGTCGCGAAACCGGTAGCCGCTCGCCTCCAGCGCGGCCGGGCGCACGTTCAGCGACCCGAGCAGCTCGGGTGCCATCCGGCCGGCGCCGACCTTCAGCACCGGGCCGGGGGCGACCAGGAACGCACGACGATCGAGGGCCTCCGCGAGTGCCTTGGTGAACTCCGCGTTCGTGGGCGTCTGCGGGCAGCAGATGTTGAACGGTCCGGTGGCGGACTCGTGCTCGGCGAGGTGGACCACGCTGCCGACCCAGTCACGCAGGGAGACCATCGCCAGGTGCTGGTCGCCGTTGCCCAGACGGGCGCCGAGGCCGGCCTTGAACAGCAGTCGCAGCTGCTTGAGCGGTGGGCTACGCCGGTCCATCACGGGTGCCGTGCGGAGGACGCACAGCCGGGCCCCGGCCTCGGCGGCGGGGGAGGCGGCGGCCTGCCAGTCGCGGGTCACCTCGGTCAGCATCGCCCGGCCCTGGCTGTCGGAGTCCTCGGTGAGCACGTCGGCGCCGTGGTCGCCGTAGTAGGAGATGCCGTTGCCGGCCAGGAACGCCGGCTTGCGGTCCGAGGAGGCAATCGCCTCGGCCAGCACCCGGGTGGTGGTGACCCGGCTCTCGCGCAGCCGACGCGCCCACTTCTTCGAGTGCGGGTTGCCGAGGGTCGGGGAGCCGGCCAGGTTGACGACCACGTCGGCCTGCTCGATCTCCGCACGGTCATAGGTGCCGGCATAGGGGTCCCAGGCCGACTCGTCGGGGGTCGAGGTCGGTCTGCGTACGAGGGAGACGACTGCATGGTGGCGGTCGATCAGCTCGTCCTTGAGGTGGGTGCCGAGAAAGCCCGAGCTCCCGGCCACGAGGATCCGCAGGCGGCTCATGCCCCCACCCTGCCAGGCTCTCACCCATCAGTGGCTGCGGGTCACCGCCTTCGCAGGCGGAAGGTGCGGGGCTCGAGCCACCGCTCGGCCTGGTCATAGTCGCCCCAGGTCAGCTTGGCCTTGATCGTGAACTTCCCCGGCCGCGTGCCCTGCGACCAGAACCTGAAGACGTCTCGCCCATTCGGCTGATCCGCACCGGACTGCTGGTTCGAGAAGGAGATCTGTCGGCCGTTCGGGTCCAGCAGGAACAGCTCGAGCGACCACGCCTCGGCGGTCTGCACGCGGTAGCGGAAGGCGTGCCGCTGGCGGCCCTCCTCGAGCACCCCGTCGGACGACCAGACGGTGGCCTTTGCCGGCCGCTGCGGCGGAGTGAGAAGGTCCAGCAGCCCGTCGGTGCGTGGCGCTGCGGGACCGGCGTAACCGGGGCTCGCCATCGATAGACCGCCGAGCGCGAGCCCGGCGACGAGGGCCGCGTGAGCGACGAGACGTTTCATCCAGAGCTCCTGGTCGGGGTCGAGGGCGGAGCCCTCACCGTAGGGACGCGGCCGACCCGGACACATCCGGCCGAGGGAGGAGCCTCGACTGCGACCCTGGTAGGAGGCCGGGCGGTCCCCACGCACGATGCGGTGGGAGTGCCGCGCCGTAGCGTCGGTCGGCATGAGCATCGCGGAGATCCCGGTGCACAGGGCCGTCCGGGTGCTGGTCGGCTGGTTCGTGGTGGTGCTCGCGGTCAACGTCCTCGCCGGCGCAGCTGGAGTCCGTGGTCGCCGAGGACTCCACCCCGGTCGTGCCGCGGGACACCGCCTCGTTGGTGGCACTCGCGGCGGTGGACGACGCCTTTCGGCAACGGCGGATGGAGCGCCTCGACCTCCCGCCGATCCACGGCTCGCGGAACCCGCCGGCGTCCATGGAGCTGGAGGGCGTGCAGGAGCTGTCGAACCTCTTCGAGCGGAAGGTGTCGGCGTACCAGTCGGCGTCAGCGGCTCGGTGGGGTGCGACGAGGACTTCTAGGCGCTCTCACCACGTCGACCCGTCAGAAGACTTCTGACGGGTCAACGGGTGTAGCTGTCAGACCTCGAACTGCCCGGCCTCGAGACGCTTCTTGATCTCCTGGAGGAAGCGCCCGGCGTCGGCGCCGTCGACCAGTCGGTGGTCGTAGGTGAGCGCGAGGTGCACCATGTGGCGCACCGCGATCGTCTCGCCCAGGTCGGGGTCGTCGACGACGACGGGCCGCTTGACGACCGCACCCGGGCCGAGGATCGCGACCTGCGGCTTGTTGATGATGGGCGTGTCCCACAACGCGCCGACGCTGCCCAGGTTGGTGATCGTGAACGTGCCCCCGCTGAGCTCGTCGGGGCCGATCTTGTTGGTGCGCGTGCGCTCGGCGACGTCGGCGATCTTCTTGGCCAGACCGGCGACCGAGAGGTCACCGGCGTCCTTGACGACCGGGGTGATCAGGCCCTTCTCGGTGTCGACGGCAAAGGCGAGGTGCTCGACGTCGTAGTAGGTGATCTCTCCTGCTTCGGTGTCGATCGTTGCGTTGAGCTTGGGGTGCTGCTTGAGGGCGTCGACCGCGGCCTTCGCGAAGAACGGAAGGTAGGAGAGCTTCACGCCCTCACGCGCGAGGAAGTCCGCCTTCACCTTCTCGCGCAGGCGGGCGATCCGAGTGACGTCGACCTCGATCACCTGAGTGAGCTGAGCACCGGTCTGCAGTGAGTCGACCATGCGCTCGGCGATGATCTTGCGCAGGCGCGACATCTTCTCCGTGGTCCCGCGCAGCGGCGACGGAGTGACGCCGGGAGCGGACGCCGCTGCGGGTGCCCTCGAGGCGGGTGCGGCCTGGGTGGCGGGTGCCGGCGTCTGCTTCGCCTTGGCGGCGTCGAGCACGTCCTGCTTGCGGATCCGGCCGCCCACCCCCGTCCCCGCAACGGCGGTCAGGTCGACGTCGTTCTGGGCGGCCAGCTTGCGGACCAGCGGGGTGACGTAACCGGCACCGTCGCCCTGGTCGGTCGACGAGGGCTTCGCCGCCGCCGCGGGCGCCTTCGGCTGCTCGGCGGCAGGGGCGGGCTCGGGCTTCTTCTCCGGCTCGGGCGTCGGCTCGGGCTTCGCCTCCGGCTGCGGCTCCGGCTGCGGCTCCGGCTGCGGCTCGGGCTGCGGCTCGGGCTGGGGCTCGGGCTCCGGCTCGGGTTCGGGCGCCTTCTCCTCGGTCTTCTGCTCCACGGGCGCCGGGGCTTCGCCAGACCCGATCAGCGCCAGCTCGGCGCCGACCTCGACGGTCTCGTCCTCCTCGACCTTGATCTCGAGCAGGGTGCCGGCCACGGGGGAGGGAATCTCGGTGTCGACCTTGTCGGTGGAGACCTCGAGCAGCGGCTCGTCGACCGCGACCTCGTCACCGACCGACTTCAGCCAGCGGGTGACGGTGCCTTCGGTGACGGACTCCCCGAGTGCCGGGAGGT
>JALZCZ010000172.1 GCA_030862825.1 Actinomycetota bacterium
GCGCCAGGGGCAGGTCGTGCGCGGGTCCGGTGAGCCGCTGACCGGGGCCATGGTCGCCACGCGGCCGGTCGGCCCGGCGCGGATGGTCATCGGCGCGAGGGTGCCGGCACCCAGGTCGACGCACGACGACGCCCGGGTCTGCGTGCCGGGCAGCCTCGACGCCGGCGCGGTGGCCGGGCGGATCGTGCTCTGCGAGCGGGGTGCCGTCGGCCGGGTCGACAAGTCGCGCGCGGTCGAGCTCGCGGACGGGGTCGGCATGGTGCTGGTCAACGTCGGGCCCGGGTCGCTCGACGAGGACTTCCACAGTGTGCCGACAGTGCACCTCGCGCTGGAGCCCGGGCAGGACCTGCGCCGATGGGCGGCCAAGCATCCACGGGCACGGGTGTCGTTGCGCCCGATCGGCCTGGCGCCGACGCAGCGGCACGTCGCGTCCTGGTCCAGCAGCGGCGACCCGTCAGCGCCCGTGCTCAAGCCCGACCTGGTGGCTCCGGCGACGGGCATCCTCGGCGGCGTGCCTGCCGACTCCCGCGGCGTCCCGTGGGACTTCGTGACCGGCACGTCCGCCGCGACGGCGTACACGACCGGGGTCGCGGCCACCCTGCTGGCCCGACGGGACCTCTCGGCCGCCGAGGTGCGCTCGGCGCTCGCCACCACCGCGCAGCCGCTGCGCGATGGCGTCCGCGCCGCAGGTGCCGGACGGGTGCGGGGCGACGACGCGGCCACTCCCGGCCTGGTCTACCCGCTCGACGTGGCCGACTACCGGCCCTGGCTGGAGGGTCGCCGGTCCCACCTCAACACTCCGTCGATGCTGCTCAGCGGCGACGGCCAGTCCGCCGCGCGCCGCACGGTCACCAACGTCGGGCCTCGAGCCCGCTACTTCTCCTCGCGGGCCGTCGGCTTCCGCCACGACGTCTTGGTCAGGCCCGCGGCGCTGCGGCTCGACCCCGGCGAGAGCGCGACCTTCCGGGTCCGCGTGATCGGGCGCCACCACGTCGCCCCGCACGACGACGGCTACGTCGTGTGGCGCGGCGCCACCGGCACCGTCACGCGGATACCGGTGCTGATCTCCAGGTAGCCGCGGATAAGTTGCCCGGGTGACCGATGCCCCCACCGCTCCCACCCTCCCCCTCCGCACGGAACGCCTGGTCCTGCGGGCCGCGGTACCGTCCGACCTGCCTGCCCTGCTGAGCTACTACGGCGATCCCGTCGTGGTGCGCCACCTTCTCCACGACGTGCTCGACGAGGCCCTGGTCGCGGAGAAGCTGAAGAAGTTCCAGGCCAACACCGCCCCCGGCAGCGTGGGCGACACGCTGAGCCTCGTCGTCGAGCACGACGGCGAGGTGGCCGGCGACCTGATGCTCCGGTTCACGTTCGGCGACCCGCCGTCGGTCGCCGAGGTCGGCTGGGTGTTCAACCCGGCTTACGCCGGACAGGGCTTCGCGACCGAGGCGGCCCGGGCCATGCTCGACCTGGGCTTCCGCCACTTCGGGCTGCACCGGATCTTCGCCCAGCTCGATGCCCGCAACGCCAGCTCGGCGCGGCTCTGCGAGCGGCTCGGGATGACCAGGGAAGCGCACTTCCGCAAGGACTTCTGGAGCAAGGGCGAGTGGACCGACTCGGCGCACTACGGGCTGCTGCGCGAGGAGTGGGCGGGGTGAGCGGGCTCGTCGTCCCCAAGGCGGGCTAGTCCCGGACGACAGTCAGGCCAGAGCGCTGGGTCTACCTGACTTTCGTCAGGGGCTATCGGACAGAGGGCGTGAGCGTCAGGTCAAGCCGAGCTGCTTCGTCGACTCCTCGCGCATCTGGACCTTGCGGATCTTGCCGGTCACGGTCATCGGGAAGTCGTCGACGACCAGCACGTAGCGGGGGATCTTGTAGTGGGCGAGCTTGCCGGTGGCGTAGGTGCGCACCGCGGCGGCGTCCAGGGGCGCGGCGCCGGCCCTCAGCTTCACCCAGGCGCAGAGCTCCTCGCCGTACTTCTCGTCCGGCACGCCGACCACCTGGACGTCCTCGATGTCGGGATGGGCGTAGAGGAACTCCTCGATCTCGCGAGGGTAGATGTTCTCGCCGCCGCGGATCACCATGTCCTTGATCCGGCCGACGATCTTGCAGTAGCCGTCGTCGCGCATCTCGGCGAGGTCGCCGGTGTGCATCCAGCCGTCGTCATCGATGGCCTCGGCGGTCTTCTCCTGGTCGTCCCAGTAGCCGAGCATCACGGAGTAGCCGCAGGTGCACAGCTCCCCCGTCTCGCCGCGCGGCACCGTCTCACCGGTGGCCGGGTCGACAACCTTGATCTGCACGTGGGGGTGCACCCGGCCGATGGTCTCGGTGCGCCGCTCGAGGTCGTCGTCGGTACGGGTCTGGCACGAGACCGGCGAGGTCTCGGTCATGCCGTAGGCGATGGAGACCTCCGTCATGTGCATCTCGTTGACGCAGCGCTTCATCACCTCGACCGGGCAGATCGATCCGGCCATGATCCCGGTGCGCAGCGACGAGAGGTCGTGGCCGGCGAACGAGGGATGGTTCTGCATCGCCATGAACATCGTCGGCACCCCGTAGACGCCCGTGCACCTCTCCGCAGCGATCGTGCGCAGCGTGGCCTCCGGGTCGAAGCCGGGGGCCGGGATCACCATCGTCGTTCCGTGGGTGGAGCAGCCGAGGTTGCCCATCACCATGCCGAAGCAGTGGTAGAAGGGCACGGGGATGCAGAGCCGGTCGTCGGCGGTGAAGTTGATCAGCTCGGTGGTGAAGTAGCCGTTGTTGAGGATGTTCCGGTGGCTCAGCGTCGCGCCCTTGGGATAGCCGGTGGTGCCTGACGTGTACTGGATGTTGATCGCGTCGTCCGGGGTCAGCTGCGCCATCCGCTCCGCCATGGCGTCGTCCGGGAGACCGGTGCCGCCGGCGACGAGCCCGGCCCAGTCGGGGGTGTCGAGGTAGACCACGCGCTCGAGGCCGTGGCAGTCACCCCGCACCTGCTCGACCATCGCCCGGTAGTCGCTGGTCTTGAAGCTCGACGCTGAGACCAGGAGCCGCAGCCCGGACTGGTTGACCGCGTAGGCGAGTTCGTGGGTGCGGTAGGCCGGGTTGACGTTGACCAGGACCAGGCCGCACTTGGCGGCGGCGTACTGGACCAGCGTCCACTCCGCGCAGTTCGGCGACCAGATGCCGATCCGGTCGCCCTTCTGGAGACCGGCCGCGATCAGCCCACGCGCGAGCGCGTCCACCTCACGGGCCAGCTCCGACCAGGTCCACCGGCGCCCGCTCGCGACCTCGACCAGGGCCTCGCGGTCGCCGTGCTCGGTCGCCGTGCGTTCGAAGTTGGCCCCGACCGTCTCCTCCAGGAGGGCCGGCACGCGCTCGCCTGCCGCGTAGGACTCCATGCCAGCGAACGTACGCCGGAGGGTTCGTACTCGGTAGGTCTACGACAGCTCGCCGAGCAAGATGATCCGCTCGGCTACCCGCGGTGCGGATCGCGCAGGTGGGGCTGGTGCGGGAAACCGGGGAGCCGGACGACCTCGGCCTGCCGGAGCGCCACCTCCCACCGACGCTGCATCCAGCCCGGGACGAAGAGGGCTCGGGCGCACCACACCAGCGCGTCACTGCCGCCGCGATCGCGGCCGGGTCCGGCGCCATCGGCAGCAGCGACTGGTGGCAGAGGCTCATCAGCCGCCGGCTCCTGGCCGTGTAGGGATACAGCCCGGCGGGCTTTGAGCGGGTGCCCGGGACGGGCTCGATGCCGGAGAAACCTACGCCCGGTCCGGCACCGTGGTGAGCTCATCGACAAGGGCGGCCGTGGCCGGCACCGTCTCCGCGCCGGCCCGGTGCACGATGCCGAACGTGCGGGAGCCGAAGACCCGGCTCCGCCGCACCTCGACCTCCGGATGGCGGAACGCCTCCAGCGCCGAGCGCGGTAGCAGCGCGACGCCGAGGCCGACGGCGACCAGGTTCTGCACAACGACGTAGTCGTCGGTCACGTGCCGCACGTCGGGCTGGAACGACGCCGCCGAGCACAGGGCCACCGCGTGCTCGCGGCACCGCTCGCATCCCACGATCCAGGGCACCGTGGCCAGGTGGCGCATCGCGAGGCCGCGACGGCGGGCGAGCGGATCACCCGGCGGGACCACCAGGTCGACGGGTTCCGTCGCCAGCGGCCGCCACACCAGGCCGGCACCCCCAACCGGGTAGCCGTCGTAGCCGAAGACGAGGGCGAGATCCGCTTCCCCGGCCTCGAGCAGCCCGACCGCTTCCGGCGGTTCGGCCTCGGTGAGCGCCACGTCGATCTCCGGATGGCGACGTCGGAGCCCGGCCACGGCTCTCGGCACCAGGGTTGCAGCTGCCGACGGGTACGCCGCGAGCCGGACCCGCCCGCGGCGCAGGTCGGTGAGCGTGGCCATCTCCTCGTCGGCCATGTGCAGCTCGCCCGCGATCGCGTCGGCGCGGGACAGCAGCACCCGGCCCGGCTCTGTCAGCTCGACGCCGGACGGCGAGCGGAGCAGGAGGGCGCAGCCGGCCTGCCGCTCGAGGGCGCGCAGGTGTTGGCTGACCGCGGGCTGGGTCCAGCCGAGGGCGCGCGCCGCGGCACTGATCGAGCCGCTGCGGGCGACCTCCCGGAAGATCATGAGTCGGCGAGGGTCCATGGCCAGACCATAACTTCGGCTTATGGCTCCGCGAAGAAGTTCGGGTCTTCCTTGGGGTGCCGCCACCCGACACGATGGCGGGCATGAAGACGATCGGACTCATCGGCGGCCTCAGCTGGTATTCGACGGCGCAGTACTACCGCGTCATCAACGAGGAGGTGCAGACGCGTCTCGGTGGCCACGCCTCGGCGCAGATCGCGCTGCAGTCGCTGGACTTCTCCGCGGTCCGGGCCATGCAGCGGGCCGACGACTGGCCGGCGGCGGGCGGGCTGCTCGCCGACGCCGGGCGCCGCTGCCAGGACGCCGGGGCCGACGTGGTGCTGATCTGCTCCAACCTGATGCACCGCGTCGCCGACGACGTCGAGGCCGCCCTCGACGTGCCGCTCCTGCGGATCACCGACGCCATCGCCGACCGCGCCCGCGACCACGGCTGGTCACAGCTCGGCGTGCTCGGCGCCCGGTGGGTGATGGAGGAGGACTTCTACGTCGGACGACTGGCGCGGGCCGGCCTGCAGGTGCACGTGCCCGGGCCGGCGGACCGGACCGTGGTGGACCGGGTGATCTTCGACGAGCTGACCCAGGGCCGGATCGTCGACGGGTCGCGGACGGCGTACACGGAGGTGATCGGGCGGCTAGCGGCCGACGGCGCCGAGGCGGTGGTGCTCGGCTGCACCGAGATCGAGCTGCTGGTCGGCCAGGACGACTCCCCGCTCCCGCTGCTCGACTCCATGCGGGTACACGCCGAAGCGGCGGTCGGCCTGGCCCTCGGCGAGTACCGCCCGGCACCCATCGGCGCGTAGTGGATCGACGCTGGGCGCGTTGACGTAGGGTCTCGGCGTGGCCGACACCGCCCCCGCGCGCCGCAAGGCGCCCCTCTGGCTCGAGACGATCATCCTGCTCGTGATCGCGATCGCGTTGGCCCTCGTCATCAAGACGTTCTTCGTGCAGGCGTTCTACATCCCGTCGTCGTCGATGGAGCCGGGGCTGGTCATCAACGACCGGATCCTCGTGCAGAAGCCGTCGTACTGGTTCGGCGAGCCCCAGCGCGGCGACGTGGTGGTCTTCGAGGACCCCGGCCAGTGGCTTCCGGGCCCCGATCCGGGCCCGACCAACCCGGTGACCCGCGCGATGGCCGCGATCGGGCTCTACCCCACCGGCGGCCACCTCGTGAAGCGCGTGATCGGCGTCGCCGGCGACACCATCGTCTGCTGCGACGACCAGGGCCGGCTCGAGATCAACGGCAAGGCCATCGACGAGAACCAGTTCCTCGCGCCCAGGCGGAAGTGCGACGGGCCCATGCCCAGCCAGTGCAAGGAGAAGTGGAGCGTCGGCCCGATCCCGGAGGGCGACCTGTTCGTGATGGGCGACAACCGCGCCCACTCGGCCGACTCCTCCGAGAAGCTCTGCGGCGAGTCCGAGGGCAACTGCGATCCCAACGACGCCTACGTGTCCGTCGATCTCGTCGTCGGCAAGGTGTTCTCCCTGGTCTGGCCGATCGACCACTTCGACTGGGTCGGCCGGCCGGACGCCTTCGACGACGTGCCCGACCCGAGCTGAGACCGTGCGCTACGTCGCCGTGGTCGGACCGGCCGCCGCCTCGCTGGCGGGCCGGCCGGGTCGCGAGGACGTGCTGGGCGCGGCGTACGACGTGGGCCGGCTGCTGGCCGAGTGCGGGGCCGTGGTGCTGTGCGGCGGCGGCACCGGCGTGATG
>JALZCZ010000038.1 GCA_030862825.1 Actinomycetota bacterium
TCGGCAGCTACGACGTGGCGGTCGCCCGCTGTGCAAGTTCTGGGGGAGGCCAGGAAGTCTTCGCCGTCCAGGACGTCTGCAGCCACGCCAACGTCCCGCTGAGCGAGGGCGAGGTCGAGGACTGCACGGTCGAGTGCTGGCTGCACGGATCACGCTTCGACCTGCGCACCGGCAAGCCGACCGGCCTGCCCGCCACCGAGCCGGTGGCCACCTTTCCCGTCGAGGTCCGCGACGACGGCGTCTATGTCGACACCACCACCACCCTGAACGGAGTCACCCCCTCATGAGCACCCTCGAGATCAAGGACCTGCAGGTCTCGGTCAGCACCGAAGACGGCCCCAAGGAGATCCTGAAGGGCGTCACGCTGACCATCAAGGACGGCGAGACGCACGCGATCATGGGCCCCAACGGGTCCGGCAAGTCCACGCTGGCCTACTCGATCGCCGGGCACCCGAAGTACGACATCACGGGCGGCTCGGTGACCCTCGACGGCGCGGACGTGCTCGCGATGAGCGTCGACGAGCGGGCGCGGGCCGGGCTGTTCCTGGCCATGCAGTACCCCGTCGAGGTGCCGGGCGTCTCGGTCTCGAACTTCCTGCGTACGGCGAAGACCGCGCTCGACGGCGAGGCTCCGAAGCTGCGCACCTGGGTCAAGGACGTCAACAACGCCCTCGAGCAGCTGAACCTGGACCCGACCTTCGGTACCCGCTCGGTCAACGAGGGCTTCTCCGGCGGTGAGAAGAAGCGGCACGAGATCGCCCAGCTCGAGCTGTTGAACCCGAACGTCGCGATCCTCGACGAGACCGACTCCGGGCTCGACATCGACGCGCTCAAGATCGTGGCCGAGGGCGTCAACCGGTTCCGGGCCCAGGAGGGCAAGGGGGTCCTGCTGATCACCCACTACACCCGCATCCTGCGCTACATCGAGCCCGACTTCGTGCACGTCTTCGTCGACGGCAGGATCGCCGAGCAGGGCGGTCCGGAGCTGGCCGAGCAGCTCGAGGCCGAGGGCTACGACAAGTACGTCAACCCCGCGTCAGTCTGAGGAGGCTCGCGATGTCAGAGGCAGAGCAGGCGGTCGGGACACTGCCCGAGCTGGAAGTCATCCGCAAGGACTTCCCGATCCTGGAGCGCCTGCTCGCGGGTGGGATGCCCCTGGTCTACCTCGACAGCGCCAACACGTCGCAGAAGCCCCAGGTCGTCATCGACACGATGGTCGACCACCTCGAGCGCCACAACGCCAACATCGCCCGCGCCATGCACCAGCTCGGCGCGGAGTCGACCGTGGCGTTCGAAGCGGCCCGCGACAAGGTGGCGGCCTTCATCGGCGCCCCGTCGCGCGATGAGGTGATCTTCACCAAGAACGCCTCGGAGGCGCTCAACCTGGTGGCCAACACGCTGGCGTGGGCCCAGGGCGACCTGGCCGTCGGTGCGGGCGACGAGGTGGTCATCACCGAGATGGAGCACCACTCCAACATCGTGCCGTGGCAGCTGCTGACCGAGCGCAAGGGCGCCACCCTGCGGTGGTTCGGGCTGACCGACGAGGGACGGCTGGACCTCTCGAACATCGACCAGCTCATCAACGAGCGCACCAAGGTCGTCTCGCTGACCTGGGTCTCCAACATGCTCGGCACCATCAACCCCGTCGCCGAGATCGCCCGCCGGGCGCACGAGGTGGGCGCGATCGTCGTGCTCGACGCCTCGCAGGCCGTGCCGCAGCTGCCGGTCGACGTCGTGGCCAGCGGCGCCGACCTGTTGGCCTTCACCGGCCACAAGGTGGTCGGCCCGACCGGCATCGGTGTGCTCTGGGGCAAGCGCGAGGTCCTCGACCAGCTGCCGCCCTTCCTGGGTGGCGGCGAGATGATCGAGACGGTCCGGATGGAGCGGTCGACGTACGCCGGCATCCCGCACAAGTTCGAGGCCGGCACGCCCCCGATCGTCCAGGCCGTGGGCCTGGGTGCGGCGGTCGACTACCTCGGCCACATCGGCATGGAGGCGATCCGCGACCACGAGCACGCCATCACCGCCTATGCCTTGTCCGGCCTCGCGACGGTGCCCGGCCTGACCGTGCTCGGCCCGCTCGACGCGACCGACCGCGGCGGAGCGATCGCGTTCGAGATCGACGGCGTGCACCCCCACGACGTGGCCCAGGTGCTCGACTCGCGGGGCATCGCGGTCCGGGCGGGTCACCACTGCGCCAAGCCCGCCCACGCCCGCTTCGGGGTGCAGAGCTCGACCCGGATGTCGTCGTACCTCTACACGACGCCCGGCGAGATCGACGCCCTGGTCGAGGGCCTGGAATACACCCGCTCGTACTTCAAGTTGAGCTGAGTGACATGACTTCTGCTGCCGATCCGGGGCTCGACTCCCTCTACCAGGAGATCATCCTCGACCACTACAAGAACCCGCACCACAAGGGGCTTCGCGAGCCGTTCGAGGCCGAGGTCCACCACGTCAACCCGACCTGTGGTGACGAGGTCACCTTGCGCGTCCACGTCGCCGACGGGGTCGTCGACGACGTGTCCTACGACGCGGTGGGGTGCTCGATCTCGCAGGCCAGCGCGTCGGTGCTGACCGACCTCGTGATCGGCAAGCCGGTCGACGAGGCGATGGCGATCCACGAGGAGTTCCTGACCCTGATGCAGGGCAAGGGCACGGTCGTGCCGGACGAGGACGTGCTGGAGGACGGCATCGCCTTCGCCGGTGTCGCCAAGTTCCCGGCCCGCGTCAAGTGCGCGCTACTGTCGTGGATGGCCTGGAAGGACGCCACCGCCCAATCCCTGGAGGAGAAAACCCATGGCTGACCACTCTGACCTTCCCGACGTCCCGGAGGCCGCGGGCGGCGGCACCGCGACCGTGACCATCGACGATGTCACCGAGGCGATGAAGGACGTCGTCGATCCCGAGCTCGGCATCAACGTGGTCGACCTCGGCCTGGTCTACGACGTGCACCTCGACGACGGCCAGAACGTCGTCCTCGACATGACGCTGACGTCCGCGGCCTGCCCGCTCACCGACGTGATCATGGACCAGACCAACTCGGCCCTCGAGGGCATCGTCAACGACGTCGCCATCAACTGGGTCTGGATGCCGCCCTGGGGGCCGGACAAGATCACGCCCGACGGCCGCGAGCAGCTGCGGGCCCTCGGTTTCAATGTCTGAGCGCTCCCATGTCTGACGCCGCTCCGGCGGCGGACGTCTCCGACGAGATCGAGACCTTCTGGGTGATGGCGCGCCGTCAGGCGCGCCTGGAGAGCCTGCCCGGATACTTCGGGCCGACCCCGCTCGCCTCGGTGATGCCGCCGGCCTGGTCGTTCGGCGCCACGCCCGAGCAGGCCAGCGAGATCGCCGGCCTGGTCGCCGACGGCGTCAAGACGGCCACGGCCAGTGCTGCCGAGGACTACACCGCCGAGGGCGAGCAGCTGCCGGAGCTCGGCGTCCTCGGCATCGTGCTCGACGGCGAGGGCCACCCGCGGGCCCTTGTGGCCACCACCGGGGTCGAGGTGGTCGCCTTCGACGCGGTCGGCGAGGACCACGCGATGGCCGAGGGGGAGGGCGACCGCACCCTCGCCACCTGGCGCGAGCGCCACGAGCGCTTCTTCCGCGAGCACGACCCGCACGGACGTGGGTTCCGCCCGGACATGCCGGTCGTCCTCGAGCGCTTCCGCGTGCTCTATCCGCCCGAGAGCGGCACCACTCAGCCGGTGTAGGCCGGCAGCGGCGGGTCGAACGTGAG
>JALZCZ010000063.1 GCA_030862825.1 Actinomycetota bacterium
GCCTCCCCCAGAACTTGCACAGCGGGCGACCGCCACGTCGTAGCTGCCGATGGTGACGCCGAGCGCCTCGTCCTCGGGGATGTCGGAGACGGCACAGGCCAGCTCGAAGGCCATCAGACCTCCTTCAAAACGTTCTTGGCGAGCTCGTCCTCGACGGTGGACATCAGCTTCTCCTCGAGCGCCGGCACGCCGACCTTGCGGATCAGGTCGTTGAAGAAGCCGTGCACGACGAGGCGGTGCGCCTCGCGCTCTGAGACGCCGCGCGAGCGCAGGTAGAACAGCTGCTCGTCGTCGAAGCGGCCGGTCGCCGAGGCGTGGCCGGCGCCCTCGATCTCGCCGGTCTCGATCTCGAGGTTCGGCACCGAGTCGGCCTGGCAGCCGTCGGTGAGCACGAGGTTGCGGTTCTCCTCGTAGGTCTCGATGCCCTCGGCGATCTTGCGAATCAGCACGTTGCCGATCCACACGGTGTGGGCGCCCTGGCCCTGCAGCGCGCCCTTGTAGTTGACGTTGCTCTTGGTGCGGGGGGCGTTGTGGTCGGCGAAGAGCCGGTGCTCGATGTGCTGACCGGCGTCCGCGAAGTAGAGACCGAGCAGCTCTGCCTCGCCGCCGGGACCGTCGTACTCGACGTTGGCGTGCATCCGCACGAGGTCGCCACCGAACGAGATCGCCGTGTGTCGCACCGAGGCGTCGCGGCCCACACGGATGGCGTCGCGGCCCAGGTGCACCGCGTCGTCGTCCCAGTCCTGGAGCGACAGCACGTTGACGTTCGCACCGTCGCCGACGAGCACCGACGTGATCGCAGAGTAGGTGGCCGAGCCGGTGTGCTCGACCACGATCGTGGCCCGGGCATGGGCGCCCACGCGGATCACGATGTGTCCCCACACCAGGTCGTCGACCGACTGTCCGCGCAGCTTCAGCCACACGGGGCGGTCCGGCTCGAGGTCCGCGGGCACGTCGAGCAGGAGCGCGCCGCCGCCGTTGGCCACGGCCAGGGCCGAGGGCCGGTCGTTGGGCGCCAGCTCACCGAGCGCGACGGCGTCGGAGGCGGTGATCTCCGTCAGCGTCACGCCCCCGGGCAGGTCGGTCTCCCAGCTCAGGTGCCCGTCGGACTGTTCGACGTCGAGCAGGCCGCGCAGGCGCTTGAGCGGGGTGAACCGCCAGACCTCCTCGCGCCCGTTCGGCACCGGGTGGTCCGCAAGGTCGTATGACGGCGGCGGGTTGAGGTGGGAGGTGATCGTGCCCGCTGGGGCAGTCTCGACCGCCCCGGCGGTGGCGGTGGCCGGGGTCTGGGTGACCGTCATCAGCCGACGGCTCCTTCCATCTGCAGCTCGATGAGCCGGTTGAGCTCGAGCGCGTACTCCATCGGCAGCTCCTTGGCGATCGGCTCGACGAAGCCGCGCACGATCATCGCCATCGCCTCGTCCTCCTGCATGCCACGGGACATGAGGTAGAAGAGCTGGTCGTCGGAGACCTTGGAGACGCTCGCCTCGTGGCCCATCGACACGTCGTCCTCGCGGATGTCGACGTAGGGATAGGTGTCGGACCGGCTGATCTGGTCGACCAGCAGCGCGTCGCAGAGCACGTTGGACTTCGAGCCGTGCGCCCCCTCGTTGATCTGGATCAGGCCGCGGTACGACGTGCGGCCACCGCCCCGGGCCACGGACTTGCTCAGGATGCTCGAGGAGGTGTGGGGCGCCGCGTGCACCATCTTGGCGCCGGCGTCCTGGTGCTGACCCTCGCCCGCGAAGGCGATCGACAGCGTCTCGCCCTTGGCGTGCTCGCCCATGAGGTAGACGGCGGGGTACTTCATCGTCACCTTGGAGCCGATGTTGCCGTCGACCCACTCCATGGTGGCGCCGGCCTCGCAGGTGGCGCGCTTGGTCACCAGGTTGTAGACGTTGTTGGACCAGTTCTGGATGGTCGTGTAGCGGCAGCGGCCGCCCTTCTTCACGATGATCTCCACGACCGCCGAGTGCAGCGAGTCGGAGGAGTAGATGGGCGCGGTGCAGCCCTCGACGTAGTGCACGTAGGCGTCTTCGTCGACGATGATCAGGGTCCGCTCGAACTGGCCCATGTTCTCGGTGTTGATCCGGAAGTAGGCCTGCAGCGGGATGTCGACGTGCACGCCCTTCGGCACGTAGATGAACGAGCCGCCGGACCACACCGAGGTGTTCAGCGCGGCGAACTTGTTGTCGCCGACCGGGATCACGGTGCCGAAGTACTCCTTGAACAGCTCGGGCTGCTCGCGGAGCGCGGTGTCGGTGTCGAGGAACAGGACGCCCTGCTCCTCGAGGTCCTCACGGATCGAGTGGTAGACCACCTCGGACTCGTACTGGGCGGCGACGCCGGACACCAGCCGCTGCTTCTCCGCCTCGGGGATGCCGAGCTTGTCGTAGGTGTTCTTGATGTCCTCGGGCAGGTCGTCCCAGGTCGCCGCCTGCTTCTCCGACGAGCGCACGAAGTACTTGATGTTGTCGAAGTCGATCGCGCTCAGGTCCGAGCCCCAGGTGGGCATGGGCTTGCGGTGGAAGAGCTTCAGGCCCTTCAGGCGCAGGTCGAGCATCCACTGGGGCTCGCTCTTCTTCGCGGAGATGTCGCGGACGACGTCCTCGCTCAGGCCGCGCTGGGCGGTGGCACCGGCTTCGTCGCTGTCGGCCCAGCCGAACTCGTAGCGACCGATGCCCTTCAGCTCGGGATTGAGCTCTTCGATGGAGGTCATGAAGTGACCTTCTCCTTCATCTTGGATGGCTGCGTCTTCTTGGTCTGTGCAGGCTGTTGCTGTGACTGCTCGGGATGGGGGATACAGGTGGTGCAGACGCCGTCGCCGTGAGCGATGGTCGCCAGCCGCTGCACGTGGCGGCCGAGCACCCGGCTGATCGCCTCGGTCTCGGCCTCGCACAGCTGGGGGAACTCGTGGGCGACGTGGGAGACCGGGCAGTGCTGCTGGCACAGCTGCTCGGCCATCGGCAGGTCGCGGACACCCGCGGCGTAGCCCTCGTCGGTGAAGATCTTCGCCAGCACCTCGGCGGGGCTGAGCTCGGGGTTGTCACGGGTGACATCGTCGAACCGGTCCTCCACGAACGAGGCCCGCCGCTCGGCGAACCTCCGGACGGCCTCGTCGCCGCCCGTCTCAGCCAGGAACCGCAGCGCCTGGACCGCCAGGTCGTCGTACTGCTGGTCGAAGCCGTCGCGACCCAGCTCGGTGAGCGCGAACAGCTTCGCGGGGCGACCGCGGCCGCGGGAGGCGGCGGAGCGGGGCTCGCGCGCCTCCACGGCGCCCTCTTCGAGCAGCTGGTCGAGGTGGCGACGTACGGCTGCCGGCGTCAGGTCGAGACGCTCCGCCAGGGCCGCCGTGGTGGAGGGACCATTGACCAGGATGGAGCGCGCGACGCGCTGGCGAGTCGGCTCGTCCGCCTCGCTGACCTGTCCCTCCATGATTTCCACAACATCAGTGTGCCGTTATTGATTCCGGCACTTCAAGTAAGGCCAACCTCAGTTAGGTTACCCTCACCGGGCGGTGCTGGGCGAGCCAGGCCAGGCCGGCGAACGGCAGCACCAGAGGCAGGTAGCCGTAGCCCTGGCCGAAGTGCGACCAGACCGTCTTGTCGGGGAACAGGTCGGTGGCGGCGTAGCTGAGCACGCCGACGGCCAGCACGCCCACCAGCTCGGTCGAGCACGCGACGCACGCGGTCACCCAGGCCTTCCGCCCACCGAGCAGGAGGCACGTGGTGGCGACGAGGTAGATGACGGCGGCCACGAGCGAGAGGGAGTAGGCCAGCGGCGCGCGCCCGGCGTCGGTGCCGAGCTGGACGAGCGAGCGGCCGGTGGCGGCCACCGCGAAGACGCCGTAAATAAAGACCAGGACGCGCCCCCAGCCGGACGACAGGTCACGCACCGGCGCCGTCCCAGATCGCGGCCAGGCGCAGCTCGAGCGCGATCACCGTGAGCACCGCGACCGCCAGCACGGCGGTGCCGGCGCGGCTGCGCTCCGCCAGCGACCAGAAGACGCCGACGGGCAGCGCCAGGGCGATCCCCACCAGGTAGCTCACGAACAGCACCCCCGACACGTCGCGCGACGTCGAGCCGATGGCGATCGAGCCCAGCACCAGCTGGATCAGCAGCAGCAGCTCGACCACAGCGAGGACCACGTACATCGGGTCGCCCGCGGGCTGGTCGCGGACCAGCAGGATCACGGCGCCGACCAGTGCCAGTCCGGCCCCGGCGTAGACCAGCACCTCCAGCCAGACCTCCACGGCCGCAACCCTAGACTCACTCCGTGCCAGAGCCCGCAACCGACCACGCCGTCCTCGTCGACGGACTGGTCATGCGGTACGGCGACAAGGTGGCCGTCGACGGCCTCAGCCTCACGGTCGCCCGGCACACGATCACCGCCGTGCTCGGACCCAACGGGGCCGGCAAGACCACCACGCTGGAGACCTGCGAGGGCTACCGCCGACCGCACGCGGGCCGGGTCCGGGTGCTCGGGCTGGACCCCGTGCGCCAGCGGCGCGAGCTGCTCCCCCGGATCGGCGTGATGCTGCAGTCCGGCGGAGCCTGGAGCGGGGTGCGGGCGATGGAGATGCTTCGCCATGTCGCCAAGCTGCACGCCGACCCGCTCGACACCGACGCGCTGGGGCAGCGGCTCGGGCTCGAGGACTGCGGGCGTACGCCGTACCGCCGGCTCAGCGGGGGCCAGCAGCAGCGTCTCGGCCTGGCGATGGCGCTGGTCGGGCGCCCGGAGGTGGTCTTCGTCGACGAGCCCACGGCGGGCATGGACCCGCAGGTGCGCCGGACCACCTGGGAGCTGCTGGAGGAGCTGCGCACCGACGGCGTCACGGTGGTGCTGACCACCCACAACATGGACGAGGCCGAACGGCTGGCCGACCGGGTGCACATCATCGACCGGGGTCGCCTGGTCGCCTCGGGGTCGCCCCTGGAGCTGATGCGCGGCGGGTCGGTCTCCACCATCCGGCTGGTCGTCACCGAGCCCTTCCCGCCGGGTGCTCCGGACTCGCTCAAGGCCGCGCTCGGGCCGCAGACCGAGGTCAGCCAGCTCGACGCGCTGAGCCTCCTCGTCACGGGACCGGCCGACGCCTCCACCCTGGCGAAGGTCTCGCGATGGTGTGACGACCACCACGTCGTCCCGGAGTCGCTGTCGCTGGGCCAGCGCAACCTGGAGGACGTCTTCCTCGAGCTCACCGGGCGGGGGCTGGTCGGATGAGCGGCCTCTCCACCGGCACCTACGCGCCGAAGCCCGGCGCGGCCCCGGTCGCGCGGCGCGTGCTCGCGCAGGCCGGCATGGAGGCCCGACTGATGCTCCGCAACGGCGAGCAGCTGCTGCTGGCCGTGGTGATCCCCGTGATCGTGCTTGTCGGCGGGGTGCGCGGAGCGGACCGGATCGGGCTGGAGTTCAGCCGGCCCGCGGTCGACGTGCTCACGCCCGGCGTGCTGGCGCTGGCCGTGATGTCGACCGCGTTCACGTCGCTGGCGATCGCCACCGGCTTCGAGCGCCGCTACGGCGTGATCAAGCGCCTCGGCGCATCACCGCTCTCACGCACCGGGCTGCTCATCGGCAAGATCCTGGCGCTGCTGCTGGTCGAGGTGCTCCAGGTGGCGGTGATCACCCCCGTGGGACTGGCTCTCGGCTGGGAGCCCGACATCTCGGTGGTCGGCGCCCTGCTGGCCGTGGTCGCGGGCACGGCTGCCTTCGCCGGCCTGGGCCTGGCGCTCGCCGGCGCACTGCGGGCCGAGGCCACCCTGGCCGCCGCCAACCTGGTCTACCTGCTGCTGCTGGCGGGGGGCGCCGTCGTACTCCCCATGAGTGCGTACGGCGACTTCGGCGACGTCGTCCGCTGGCTCCCCTCCGGCGCCCTCGGCAACGCCATGCGCGACGCCCTGACCGGGGCCGCCATCGCGTGGCGCGACCTGGGGGTGCTCGCCGCCTGGACCGGGGTGGGCACGCTGCTCACCGCGCGCACCTTCAAGTGGGAATGAGCCTCCAGCACTGAGCACACCGGGGTTTCTTCTCGGACCTTCCCGGTCGGCGTAGCGTGTGCGCCACGCCACTCTCGGGAGGGTACGAATGAACCTGATCACACGCTGGACGCGCCGGGCCACCGTCGTCGGAGTCGCCGTGGGACTCGCGGTCGCCACGACCACGCCGGTCACGGCGATGTCACCCGCCGATCCCGCGGGGACGTGCACCGACTACGGCGCGGTCGTCAAGGCGCCCAGGGGAGCCATCCCGCGCGACGACCTGATCAGCGTGAAGAAGGATCCCCTCGTCGAGTGGACGGCCGACCACCGCTCGAAGGCGGCAGCAGCGGCGAGGGCCGCCGCGACAGTCACGATCCCCGTGCAGTTCCACGTCATCCGCAAGGACAACGGCCAGGCCGGCGGCAACGTGCCGGACGTCCGGATCGCCGAGCAGATCGACGTGCTGAACGATGCCTTCGCCGGCACCGGATTCGTCTTCGACCTCGAGCGGGTGACCCGGACGACGATGCCCGAATGGTTCAACCTCATCTCGGCCCAGGGCGCCGACCCGCGCTACTTCCGCGGCAGCGGCAAGGAGGTGAGGATGAAGCGAGCCCTGCACACGGGCGACTCGGAGACCCTGAACATCTACACCGCCTCGCTGGGGCAGTTCCTGCTCGGATGGGCCTACCTGCCATGGGACTTCACCGGAAGCAACGGCGAGCCGCTCCCCCGCTACTTCGACGGGGTGGTGGTGGACTACCGCAGCCTCCCCGGCGGCGCGTTCGCCAACTACGGCGAGGGCGACACCGCTACGCACGAGGTCGGACACTGGCTCGGGCTCTACCACACGTTCCAGAACGGCTGTTCGGAGCCGGGCGACCGCGTCGACGACACGCCGTACGAGGCGTCGCCGGCGTTCCAGTGCCCGGTGGGCCGCGACACCTGTCCCGCCCCGGGCTCCGACCCGATCACCAACTTCATGGACTACACCTACGACGGCTGCATGAACGAGTTCACCCCCGGCCAGGGCGTACGGATGTCGCAGTCGTGGGAGGCGTACCGCTCGATCGGCTGAGGGTCGTGTGAGGCCGGGCCGGTGGAGTGAAGCCGAAGCGCGGGCCTCAGACTATGGCCGTGCCCAGCCGCATCTCGTTCGAGCGCTACGTCCGCCCCCTCGGCTGGGCCAGCCTGGTCGCCAACTCCCTGCTCGTGGTCACCGGTGGGGCCGTGCGGCTGACCGGGTCCGGTCTCGGCTGCCCGACCTGGCCGCGCTGCACCGACGAGTCGTTCACGCCCCATGGAGCCCTCGACGTGCACGAGGCGATCGAGTTCGGCAACCGGATGATCACCATTCTGCTCGCCGCCGTCGCAGTGGCGACCTTCGTCGCGGCGTGGCAGACCGGCCGCCGCGACCTCCGCGTCCTCAGCGTCGTGCTCGGTCTCGGCGTCCCGGCGCAGGCCGTCGTCGGCGGCGTCACGGTGCTCACCGACCTCAACCCGTGGGTCGTCTCCTTCCACCTGCTCTGCTCCTTGGCGATCATCGGCCTTGCCGTCCTGTTCATCCGGCGGATCGACCAGCCCGCGCCAGCGGTGCAGACCGGCCCGGTCGTCGTACTCGCGTGGGTGACGTTCGCCGCCGCCTGGGTGGTGCTCTACATCGGTACGGTGGTCACCGGCTCGGGCCCGCACGCCGGCGATGCGGAGGCTCCTCGCAATGGCCTGGACCCGCTGCAGATGAGCCAGCTGCACACCGACGCAGTGTTCCTGTTCGTGGGACTCACGATCGGGCTGCTGGTGGCGGTGCACGCGACCGCTGGCTCCGCAGAGGCCCGCCGGGCCGTGCTCGTGCTGCTCGCCGTCGAGGTCGCCCAGGGGACGATCGGGTTCGTGCAGTACGCCACCGACCTGCCCGAGCTGCTCGTCGGACTCCACATGTTCGGCGCCGCGTTGATCTCGGCGATCGTCACCTGGGCGCTGCTGGCGATCCGGACGCCTCTGGCCCGGGCGATCGC
>JALZCZ010000106.1 GCA_030862825.1 Actinomycetota bacterium
CCGTACGGCCGTGGTGCTGGGCGACACCCGGCTGACCTACGCCCAGGTGGACGCCGCCGCCGGCCAGGTGGCCAACCTGCTGGTCTCGCGCGGGATCGAGCCGGGGGACAAGGTCGCGCTGAGCTGCCCCAACCTGCCTTACTTCTCGATCGTCTACTTCGGCATTCTCAAGGCCGGCGCCACCGTCGTACCCCTCAACGTGCTGCTCAAGGGCCGGGAGGTGGCCTACCACCTCGCGGACTCCGACGCGAAGGCCTACTTCTGCTTCCAGGGCACCCCCGAGCTGCCGATCGGCGAGGCCGGCCACGAGGGCTTCACCCAGACCGACGGGTGCGAGCACTTCTTCGTGATCACCGTCGACCCGGCGGCCGAGTCGCCGATCGCCGGCACTGAGACCCTCGGCCAGGGCATGGCCGGACAGCCGCCGACGTTCGAGACGGTGGCCACCGAGGAGGACGACACCGCGGTGATCCTCTACACCAGCGGCACCACCGGTCAGCCCAAGGGCGCCGAGCTGCGGCACCGCAACATGCGCGACAACGCGCTGACCGGGGAGGAGCTGTTCGGCGCCGACGCGGCCAACCCCGACACCTACCTGTGCGTGCTGCCGCTGTTCCACTCCTTCGGCCAGTCCGTCATCCAGAACGGCGGGTTCGCGTACGGCGGCACCGTCGTGATGCTGCCGCGCTTCGACGCCGACGCGGCCCTGAAGACGATGCTCAAGGAGAAGGTCACCTTCTTCGCCGGCGTACCGACCATGTACTGGGGCCTGCTCGGCGCCCTCGACGGATCGGGCGTCGACGTCAAGGAGCTCGCGGCCAACCTCCGCGTCGCCGTGGCCGGCGGGTCGGCCCTGCCGGTCGAGGTGCACAAGGACTTCGAGAAGCGGTTCGGGGTCACGATCCTGGAGGGCTACGGCTTGTCGGAGACCTCGCCGGTGGCGAGCTTCTCGAAGCTCGGTGAGGGCGTGCGCGTCGGCTCCATCGGTACGCCGATCCCGGGCGTCGAGATGAAGCTGCTGCAGGCTGAGTCGTGGGACGAGGTCGACGACGGGGCTGAGGGTGAGGGCGCGATCGGCGAGATCGCGATCAAGGGCCACAACGTCATGAAGGGCTACTACAACCGGCCCGAGGCCACCGACGAGGTGATCCGCGACGGATGGTTCCGCTCGGGAGACCTCGGCCGGCGCGACGAGGACGGCTGGTACTACATCGTCGACCGCTCCAAGGACATGATCATCCGCGGCGGCTACAACGTGTACCCGCGCGAGATCGAGGAGGTCCTGATGACCCACCCCGACGTCTCGCTCGCCGCCGTGATCGGCGTGCCGCACGAGAGCCACGGCGAGGAGATCAAGGCGGTCGTCATCCGCAACGAGGGCGCCACGCTCACCGAGCAGGAGCTGATCGACTGGGGCAAGGAGCAGATGGCCAACTACAAGTACCCGCGCCACGTCGAGTTCGTGGCGTCGCTGCCGATGACCGCGACCGGCAAGATCCTCAAGCGCGAGCTCTCCTGATCGTGACCCTCGGACGAGCCATCGGGCTCGGCATCGCCGGCCTGCTGGTGCTGATCGGCGGGGTCTGGACCTTCCAGGGCCTGGGCTATATCGAGGGCAGCCCCATGACCGACTCCGAGACCTGGGCGATCATCGGCCCGCTCGTCGCGGGTCTCGGCGTAGCGCTCGGCATCGTGGTCGTCCAGAAGGGCCACGAGTAGCCACCACGAAGTTTCGCCGGCGCCAGCCCGGGTAGACGGTCGGGCATGCACGTCATCCCCGAGAAGCTGTGTGACCTGGCGCAGGCCTGCCTCGACGCGTCCCAGGACGTCGGCGACGCCTGGACCACCGCCGAGGGGACGATGGAGATCAGCTCCGCGGCGGCAGGCAACGTCTCGTCCGGCTACGACCTGGTGGCGGCCCACGCAGACGTGGCCGCGGCGGCCGCCACGGCGATGGGCCGGCTGGCCGCGGTGCTCGAGCACGACATGGACGGCCTCTACCAGTGCGCGTTCGACTTCTCCTGCACCGACGAGGCGGAAGGCGAGACGTACAAGTCGAAGGTCCCGTTCATCCCCGGCCTCTTCGGAGCGGTCTGAGATGGCCTCGGGCATCTGGGACCTGGCCGACGACGCTGGCAAGCTGGACTCCGCGGCCGAGGCGTGGGCACAGATCGGCACCGCCCTGAGCGGCGTGGGCGACGACGTGACCACGTGCTCGCAGGCGGTGGTCACCGCGGGCTGGGAGGGCACGTCGGCGACGTCGTACGACGGCCACCGCAAGAAGCTGGTCACGGACCTCGACAAGGCCGCCGACGCCGCGGACTCCATCGCCTCGACCATGGTGATGTCGGCCGGTGCCCTGCGTAGCGCGCAGGGTCAGCTCGACGGTGAGTGGGCGAAGATCGTCGGCATCAAGCACTCATGGGTCGCAGGCGGCCAGCTGACCTTCTTCCCGGAGGACGACGCCGAGAGCGAGCGCCTGCAGAACGCCACGTCGGCCGCGCAGTCGATCCGGGAGGCCCTCGACGAGACCCTGGCCGAGGACGCCGCCAACCTTCGGAAGCTGACCAGCACCTGGCGGACGATCTCCAGCACCTGGCGGTCGGTCGCCGACGGGTCGACCGACCCCTTCGAGCTGCCGACGGAGGCCGACACGACCGGAGTGATCACCGACGGCAATCGCACGATCATCAACACCGGCGCGGGCGACGACTCGGTGACGGTCTACGTCGACCCGTTCACCGGCGAGAAGATCGTGATCGTCAACGGCGAGGTCCACCGCTTCCCGGCCGGGCAGGAGATCACGATCCGGGGCGGTGGCGGCAACGACACCATCGACGTCCCCTCGGGGATGGACATCGACCTCACCATCATCGGCAGCGAGGGCGACGACAAGATCTCCGGTGGCGAGGGCGACGACACGATCCTCGGACTCGACGGCGACGACCAGGTCGACGCCGACGACGGCAACGACCGCGTCTCGGGCGGCGCGGGCCGCGACTATCTCGACGGGCAGCAGGGCGACGACACCCTTGACGGCGGTGACGGCGACGACACCGTCTACGGGCTCGACGGCGACGACACCCTGATCGGCGGCGAGGGTCGCGACTACCTCGAGGGCGGTGACGGCGACGACGACCTGCGCGGCCGCGACGGGGCCGACATCCTCTCAGGCGGCAACGACGACGACGTCATCCGTGGCGGCACCGGAGACGACGTCTCCTACGCCGGGCGCGGCGAGGACACGACCTATGGCGGCGCGGGCACCGACACCGCGCACAACGAGCACGGCGACCTCAACCTCGGCGGTGTCGAGAACACGGTGCGCGTCGAGATCCCGGACACGACCTACTTCATCAAGATCGAGGGGTCGCAGGACTTCGTCGACCGGATCGAGGCCGACATCGACATGCTGCGGTCGTCGCCTGCCGGCCAGCAGATGCTCGAGAACCTGCAGCAGAACCACGACGACTCGGGCTTCCTCGGGATGAACAAGGACTCCCTGACGATCCGTGAGTACCACGACCCGTCGGACCCCAACAACAGCACGGCCAGCCACAGCGGCAACGACTACGAGATCAACATCAACCACCGCCTCGACGACCTGCGGATCGGTGGCGGGACCACCGTGGAGGGGCCGCCGATCGCCGTGCTCTACCACGAGCTGGCGCACGTCTACGACTATGCCAACGAGACGAGCATGGACGGCGACTACCACGGGGACGACCAGGACAACCAGGGCACGCCCAACGACGAGCGGCAGGCGGCGGGCCTGCCCGTCGACCACGACGACGACCCCAGCACCCCCGAGATCATCGATCCCGACCACCCGTACCAGTACACCGAGAACGGGCTGCGCGACGAGATGGGCGCCGACCACCGTGACCACTACTGAGCGGGTCCTGGCGACCGGGCTGGCAATCGGGCTGCTGACGGCGGTGCCGTCCGGCTGCGGCGCCGACCCGGAGCCGCAGGCCCAGCCGTCCAGAGACCAGCCGACCGACGTCACCGAGGGGGGCGAGCCCGCCGACCCTGCCTCGGGCGCAGTCCGTCCGACAGCCTCGGTCGGCATCGAGGTCGCGGCCGACGACGACCGGCTGCTCGTCGACTACTCGGTCACCAACGACGGCAAGGACGACTTGCTGGTGGTCAACCGGCTCCCGCAGCCGGCCGGCGCCGGCACCTCGTACGTCGACGACATCGCCTATGCCAGCGGCAAGGACGACGGCCGGGTGCAGGTCGCCCAGCGGGTCTTCCCGTGGCCGGACAGCGACCGGATCGACTTCGGGCAGGCCCCGCACATGGGTGCCACCGGGCTCCCCCCGGGTGAGTCGCTCGACGTGCATCTGGAGGTCGCGATGCCGCTGGAGCGGCGGCAACCGTTCGGCGACGACCTGGGCTACGGGTCGATCACCCTGCCCGACCCGGTGACCGACATCGTGTTCTGCCTGGGAGTGATCGCACCGCCCTACCCCCGGGGGGTCTCACCCACGCTCGACCCGGGCGACCCGTCGCTGATGCTGCTGGCGCACGGCGACGCCGCACACGAGGCGCAGTACCTCTTCTGCTCGGACCCGGTCGAGGCCGGCTAGCCTCAGGCGAACGGGTCGGGGCGGCTGCCGGGCAGCTGGGTGAGCAGCTCGCGGGCCTGGGCGGCGACCTTGTGCTCGACCAGCACCTCGTAGCGGGTGGCGACCACCTGCGTCACCGAGGAGAAGTCGCGCTGGCCGCGGGTCATCGCGTAGCCGACCAGGGCCCAGATCACGCCGAAGAGCGCGCCGAAGAGCGCCGTCGAGATCAGCGTGACGAGCACGTCCTCCTCGGTGAAGAGTGTGAAGATCAGCCCGACGAAGAGGCCGAGCCACATGCCGGTGAGCAGCCCGCCCATCGCGACCTTGCTGGTCGTGAGGCGGCCGGTGATCCGCTCGATCCGCTTGAGGTCGGTGCCCACGATCATGCACTGCTCGACCGGGAACTTGTTGTCGGCGAGGAAGTCGACCGCCTTCTGCGCGGCTGCGTAGTCGTCGTAGACCGCCAGCGACTGCGGGTACTCGAGCTTGAGCGGGGAGGTCGGGTTCATTCCGGGGGTCATGCTCATGACCCCAGTGTGCCTCCTCCTAGGATGGGCGCGTGCCGAGAGTGGTCGTCGACGTCATGCCCAAGCCCGAGATCCTCGACCCCCAGGGCAAGGCGGTGCTCGGAGCCCTGCCGCGGTTGGGGTTCGCGGGCGTCAGCGACGTCCGCCAGGGCAAGCGCTTCGAGCTCGAGATCGAGGGCCAGGTCACCGACGAGGTGCTCGCCGAGGTGCACAAGATGGCGGAGATGCTGCTGTCCAACCCGGTGATCGAGAACTTCGCGGTCCGGGTCGTGGAGGAGGCATGAAGGTCGGCGTCGTCACCTTCCCCGGGTCGCTCGACGACGTCGATGCGCAGCGCGCGATCCGGCTCGGCGGCCACGAGGCGATCGCGCTGTGGCACGGCGACCACGACCTGCGCGGGGTCGACGCGATCGTGCTGCCTGGAGGTTTCTCGTACGGCGACTATCTGCGTTGCGGCGCGATCTCCCGGTTCGCGCCGGTGATGACGGAGGTGATCGAGGCCGCGAACAAGGGGATGCCGGTGCTGGGCATCTGCAACGGCTTCCAGATCCTCTGCGAGTCGCACCTGCTGCCGGGAGCGCTGATCCGCAACGACCACCGCAAGTTCGTCTGCCGCGACCAGCGGCTGTGGATCGCGAACAACCGGACGGCATGGACGTCGGCGTACGCCGAGGGGGCCGAGATCACGATCGTGCTGAAGAACGGCGAGGGCGGTTTCGTCGCCGACGAGGCGACGCTCGACCGGCTCGAGGGGGAGGGGCAGGTCGTGGCCCGCTACCTCGGCGACAACCCCAACGGCTCGCTGCGAGACATCGCCGGCATCACCAACGAACGCGGCAACGTGGTCGGCCTGATGCCCCACCCCGAGCACGCGGTCGAGCAGCTCACCGGCTCCGGCACCGACGGGCTCGGCTTCTTCACCTCGCTCGCCGCCGCGACCTTCGCATGATCACCCCACGGCGTTCTTCGGCTCCCCCGCTTCGCTCCTCCGCCGGACAACGCCGCGGGGACCCCGGCAAATGAGCCCGGTCGTCCTCTTCCGCCGGGTGGCGATCGCCGAGGCGGTCACCTGGGCGCTGCTGCTCAGCGGCATGTTCCTCAAGTACGTCACCGACACGACCGAGCTCGGGGTGCGCGTCGGCGGGATGCTGCACGGAGTGGTGTTCGTGGCGTTCTGCGTCACCACGGTCGTGGTGGCGGTCGACCAGCGTTGGTCGATCGGCCGCACCCTGCTGGGGCTGGTGAGCGCCGTGCCGCCGTTCGCCACCGTGCTCTTCGACTGGTACGCCGAGCGGCGCGGCTGGCTCACCCGCACCTGGCGCCTCGAGGCTGGTGCGCCCGAGCGGTCGGTCGACCGCCTGGTGGCGTGGCTCCTCCGCAACCCGATCCGCGGCCTGCTGGCCGGAGTCGTGGCCGTGGTGGCCCTCACCGGCGTTGCGCTGCTCGTCGGTCCTCCCGCCGGCTGATCGACAGGCCAGCGCTACAGGCAGCCCCGCGAGGCCCCCACGCGTCGGAGCCCCGCCAGGTCCCCGGCACCCCAACGGGGGTTGGCCGGCGCCGCCCCGCCGTACATCACCTGGTGCGGCGACAACGCGTGACCGAGGCCCACGACGTGTCCGACCTCGTGCGTCATGGTCTGACGCCAGATCGCACGCTTCAGCCGATGGCTCCTGTCGAGGACGACATAGCCGTCGAAGCGCCGCCCGTCCTGCACCCAGTGTCCCCCGATGCCTGCCACCCTGCCGGCCAGGTCGGGGTCCTCCCGGGGGCTCTGCCAGTCGATGAGCACGTCCGCTTCGGGCGGGTGCAGGCCGGGCTCGCCCCTTCTGACCGTGCCCTTCGTGGTGCCCGCGTACTCGAACCGGAACCCGGTGATCTGACCCACCTTCCGCAGGGCGGCGCCGATGTCGGCAGCCCACTGGGAGTAGCCGCCCGCGGGGTTGATCTGGTAGGCGATCGTCTCGCACGGGTCCCAGCGGGCGCCTCGGTGGGAGATCCACCTCCAGTCCGAGCGCTTCCCCTTCGGCTTGTACGCCGTCTTCACCGTCACGGTCTTGACGTCGCTCACGGTCGCGGCAGCCGACAGCGTCGCGGCGGCGTAGACGCGGAGTCGGTGGGTTCCGTACCAGCCCGGCGCCGTGAACGAGTAGCTCCGGCTGCCGGAGCTGAAGCGCCTGGCGACCTCCTGCCAGCCGTTCTCGGCGGTCTGCACCTGCAGGACGACCCGCTGCAGCAGGACCGGGCTCGTGCCGGAGACGATCACCCTCGTGCCGAGGGTGACGCGGGAGTCGGAGACACGGATGGTCGGTTTCGCCGCGCTGGCCGCTGCTGTGGCCGATGTCGAGGCCGCGGGGGTGGAGACGACAGCGGTCGCCACAAGGGCCGCCGGCGTCAGGGCGAGCACGATCGCGAAGACAGCGCGGTGCAGAATGGGTTCTCCCGAGACGAACGTGTGGGCCACGTTGACGACGTGTCCCCGGACCAGAGTGACGAGCGTTACATTACGCTGGTCGGGGAGGACCGAGCGAAGAAATCAACAACCTCGCTCGAGCACTTTCCGGAGGGTCATCGTCTGGCCAGTGCCAACGCGGCCCAGGACGCGGGGTTCATCACTCCCGAGACGGGGATGCCGGCGTCTTTCTGCCAGGCCCGCACGGCGTTGTGGGTGCGGAGGTCGAAGGTGCCGGCCGACCTCAGGCCGAGGTCCGCGTAGGTCGCGTTGAGCGCCCGCTGCACCCGACGGACGTCGGGTCCGGCCGAGCCGAACTTGAGTGCCGGCCGCGCACCAGCGGCGAACAGCGTGACCCAGTTCTTGCGCGACCACACGCGGCGCACGGGGAACCCCGTCCGTCGCTGCCACTCCTGGGCGGCGGCCAGCAGCTTGGCGTTGAAGTTGCCGCCGAGCCGCCCGGTGTAGAGGCCCTTCTCCTGGAGCAGGCACTGGAGCGCCTTGACCTGGTCGGCGGGTGACTCCTGGCCCGACGCGGTGGGCTGCCGGAGGGCGTCGTAGCGGGAGAACCCGATCCGGACGCCGCCGCAGCGGTTCTCCGGGGTCGCCGCAGAGCCGCGGCCCAGCTCGAGGAAGTTGCGGTCGATGTTGATGCGGACGCCGCCCCAGGTCTCGTCGTGCCCACCCATGTACTGCTTGACCCGGCCACCCGGGCGCCAGCCGTCCTCGCGGATGTACGACGAGCTGGTGTTGGCGATGCCGTCCCAGCGCGCCATCCAGATGGCGTCCGGCAGCGCGAACTTCCCGGGCCGGTTCACCCGTGCGTCGTCGAGCATCTTGATCCCGGAGCCGACGCTGGAGTAGACGCCGGCCTTGAAGCCGAGCTCGCGCACCCGGGCGGTCCAGCCGCTCAGGAACGACAGGGCCGACTCGCGGCAATGGGTGTCGCTGTGGTTGAAGCCCTCGAGGTCGTACCAGAGGGTGCTGCCCGCCACGATGCCCAGCGCCTTGGCCGCGGCGACCGACCGACCGCCCTCGGTCGTGCCCTGTCGCTTGGCGAGGCTGTAGCGGTTGTACTTGCCCGGCTTGGGGTTGATCTTGAAGTCGTCGGCGTAGCGCGGGAAGCGCGGCTGGCAGGAGGCCTGCGGGCCCAGCGTGATCGGGAGCAGCCGCCAGCCCTTCCGGAGCTGTGTGCTGATCCACTTCGGGGTCAGGTTGGGCTGGTTGCGGCAGGCCCGCGAGTCGCCGGAGATGTAGATGCCGACCGCGAGGAACGGCGAGTGGTTCAGCCAGGTGTTCATGGCGGACTGCGATGGCGCCAGGCACTGGTCGAAGCCGTAGCCCCGGAAGTTGCCAGGGGTCACGGGGTTGGTCGCGGCCCGGGCGGCCGC
>JALZCZ010000112.1 GCA_030862825.1 Actinomycetota bacterium
GGAGCCGGCTGGGGTCGGCGTACTCGCCACAGGAGCTGCGGGACGCCGTGGACGAGCAGCGGCTGATCGACCACCGCGGCTACATCCGTCCGGCCGAGGACCTCGTGCTCTTCCGGGCCGCGACGGCCGAGTGGCCGGGCACCGGTGACCTGCTCGACAGGCAGGAGATGCGCCGCCCGTGGGTCGAGGACAACAACGCGTGCCGGCTCGACACCCTAGCGGCTCCAGCCGACGGGCCGCTGCCCACGAGCGAGCTGCCCGACACCTGCGTACGGCTCTGGGCCCCGAGCGGCTGGAACAACAACAAGAACCTGACGATGATGCTCGGCTTCCTCGAGCTCGAGCTCCAGGGGCCGAGGTCCCTGGGAGAAGCCCCATAGGGTGACCGGGCGATGAGCGTCTCCCGTGCCCTACCCCTGCAGCTGGCCGGTCTCCTGACCGCAACCACGCTGTCGGCCTGCCAGGAGGACGCCCCGTCCGCGCCCCGAGATGACGCCATCCTCGAGTACGTCGCGCTCGGAGACTCGTACGCCGCGGCCCCGCACCTCCCCGCGGACGATCTCTCGGCGCCGTGCTTGCGCTCGGAGACCAACTACCCCTCGTTGGTGGCCGACCGGCTCACCCCCATCCACCTGACGGACGTGAGCTGCGTCGGTGCCATGAGCGCCCACCTGACCACGCCGCAGGAGTCCGGCGACACACTCGTGCGGCCGCAGCTCGACGCCCTGTCCGAGGACACCGACCTGGTCACCGTGACCATCGGCGGCAATGACAAGGGGCTCTTCCCGTCCTGGTACCACTGCCGGCAGCTGACGTCGTCGGACCCGAAGGGATCGCCCTGTGCGGACGCGCACGGTGAGGAGCTGCTCGGACTGGTGTCGAAGATCCGGAGGAACCTCGGCGCGGCCCTGGCCGAGATCCAGCGCCGCGCCCCCGACGCCGTCGTGATCGTGGCGACCTATCCCCAAGTCTTCCCCGACGAGGGCACCTGCGAGCTCGCGTCGGCGTACGCGAAGGGCGACCTGGCCTACATCAACTCGATCGTCGACTCGCTCTCCGACGCGATGACCGCCGCGGCCCGGGAGGCGGGCGTCGCGTGGGTCGACGTCTACGAGGCCAGCAGGGGCCACGACGTCTGCTCGAAGGATCCCTGGGTCAACGGCTTCACCCAGGAAGGGACTCAGGACCAGACCCGGGCCACCGCGCTGCATCCGTTCCCCGAGGAGCAGGCGGCGGTCGCGCGACTGATCCTCGACATGCTGGTGCTGCCGGAGCCCTAGACTGAGGTCGCCGCGGCCGGAGTGGTGGAACAGGCAGACACGCAGGGTTTAGGTCCCTGTGCCCCTCGGGGCGTGGGGGTTCGACTCCCCCCTTCGGCACCCTGACATGGGAGGACATCGACGCATGAGCCAGCCACCGTACGGGCCGCCGACAGAGCCTCCCAACGAGCCGCCCAGCGAGCCGCCCCCCAACCCTCCGCCGCCGATCCCGGGGCAGCGGATCCCGCCCGAGCAGCTGCCACCTCCACCGGGGCCGCCGCCGGCCTACGGAGCGCCGGTGCCGCCGCCCGCGCCGAAGAAGAGCCGCGCCGGGTTGGTCATCGGCCTCGCGGTCGCAGGCATCGCCGTGGTAGCGGGCCTCCTGGTGGTCGGGCTCCTGGTGAGCTCCGACGACGACTCCGACGACGCGGGCGACGAGGAGGCCACGTCGAGCACCGTGCCCGAGGGCGACGTACTGCGTGGTGACGGATACTCCTACGGCCTGCCCGACGAGTGGCAGGACATCACCGATGAGGTGACCGCGTCCGACCCGGGCACGACCCTCGACACCGGCAGCGCCTGGGGCGACTCCATCGCGACCGGTCGCGCCAACCTGATCGTCGAGGTCACCGAGGCCGGCGGCACCACCGACCTCGACGACGCGCGCAACCAGCTCTCGTCGAGCCTCGCGACCGCCCTGGGCGTCACGCCCGAGCCGATCGAGAACCGCACCATCGGGGGCGAGGAGGCTGCCGGGCTGACGATCACCCGGACCAACGAGCTCGACGTGGAGATCCTGCAGACGGCGTACGTCACGATCGTCGACGAGACGGCCTACGTGATCACCACGACCAACAAGTCCGGCGACGACGCGCCCCAGGACGCCTACGACGCGATCTACGGGTCCTGGTCCTGGGAATGACGCGAGTCACTAGTGGCCCACCCGCGAAGCTCGGCAGACGGTTCGCATCCCCAGCACGCTCCTGAAGCAGGACTCATCGATCGCACCTCGCGCGCGGGACACTAGGGTGCGCTCATGGACGGAGCGCTCACGGAGGTCGGCCTTCCGATCGCGCTCGGCATCATCATGTTCGGCCTCGGGCTCGACCTGACTCCGACCGACTTCCGACGAGTCGGGAAGCATCCCAAGGCCGTGCTGGTCGCGCTCAGCTGCCAGCTGGTGCTGCTGCCCGCAGTCTGCTTCGGTCTCGTGCTGCTGTTCGATCTGCCGTGGCAGCTCGGCATCGGCCTGATGCTGCTGGCCGCCTCGCCGGGGGGCACCACCGCCAACCTCTTCAGCCATCTCTTCCACGGTGACGTGGCGCTCAACATCACGCTGACCGCGATCAACTCGATCATCGCGATCGGAACGCTGCCCCTGGTCACCAACCTCGCGATCGACTACTTCGACCGGCGCGACGACGTCTCGATGCCGCTCGACGAGGTGGTCAAGGTCTTCCTGCTGGTCCTGGTCCCGGTCGGGCTGGGCATGCTGGTGCGGGCCAACAAGCAGGCCTTCGCCGCGGCGATGGATCGACCGGTGCGGATCGGCTCGGCCATCATCCTGGCCGTCCTGGTGCTCGGCATCCTGCTCGAGGAGCGGGACAACGTCGGCGACTACCTCGCCGACGTCGGCCTCGCAGCCGGCATGTTCTGCGCGATCAGCCTGATGGTCGGGTACTTCGTTCCGCGCGCCTTCGGCGTGGTCGAGGACCAGGCGATCGCGTCGTCGATGGAGATCGGCGTGCACAACGGCACCCTGGCCATCTTCGTGGCCGAGAACGTGCTCGACAGCACCGAGATCGCCGTGCCGGCAGCGGTCTACTCGCTGCTGATGTTCTTCCTGGCGGCCGGCTGGGGGTTCGTGGTCAGCCGACGGCTCCGTCAGTCGGAGGCGAGCACCGCGGCCACGTGAGGCGCGATCTCGCGCAGCGCCTTGCCGCGGTGGGAGATCGCGTCCTTGTCGGCCACGGACAGCTCGGCCGTCGTGGCCCCGGGGTGCTCGTCGGCGACGAACACCACGTCGTAGCCGAAGCCGCCCGTCCCGCGGACCTCCCGGATGACCTGCCCGTCCATCCGGCCCTCGACGACCAGCTCACGGCCGTCGGGGTGGCAGAACGCGACGGAGCAGACGAAGTGCGCGCCGCGACGCTCGTCCGGTACGTCGGAGAGCTGGGCGAGCAGCAGCTCGTTGTTGCGGGCGTCCGACTTGGGCGGACCCGCCCAGCGGGCCGACAGCACACCGGGCATTCCGTTGAGCGCGTCGACGCACAGTCCGCTGTCGTCGGCCAGGGTGGGCAGCCCGGTCGCCGCCAGCCCGGCCCGCGCCTTGAGCAGCGCGTTGCCCTCGAAGGTCGGCCGGTCCTCGACCGGCTCGTCGTACGCCGGTACGTCGTCGAGGCCGACCACGCTCACGGTCGGCAGGTGCTCGCGCAGGATCCGCTCCATCTCCGTCAGCTTCTTGGCGTTGCGCGACGCCAGGAAGACCCGGGTCACGCGAGCGCTTCGCGCTGCAGCCGGGTCAGGTCCGCGCAGCCCTTCTCGGCCAGCGCCAGCAGCGCGTCGAGCTCGGCCCGGTCGAAGGTCGCACCCTCGGCGGTGCCCTGCACTTCGACGTACTTGCCCTCGCCGGTCATGACCACGTTCATGTCGGTCTCCGCGCGGACGTCCTCGACGTAGGGAAGGTCGAGCATGGGCACGCCGTCGATGATGCCGACACTGACGGCGGCCACGGAGCCGGTCAGGGCCGACGAGACGCCGAGGTGGGCGCACGCGTCGGCGAGGGCGACGTACGCGCCGGTGATCGCCGCCGTGCGGGTGCCGCCGTCGGCCTGCAGCACGTCGCAGTCGAGCTGGATGGTGTTCTCGCCCATCGCCTTGTAGTCGATCACCGCGCGCAGCGAGCGCCCGATCAGACGGCTGATCTCGTGGGTGCGGCCGCCGATCCGGCCCTTGACCGACTCGCGGTCCGAACGGGTGTTCGTCGAGGCGGGGAGCATGGCGTACTCCGCCGTCACCCACCCGAGCCCGGTGCCTCTCCGCCAGCGCGGCACCCCTTCCGATGCGGAGGCGGCGCAGAGCACGCGCGTGCGCCCGAACTCGATCAGCACCGAACCGGCCGCGTGGTCCAGCCAGTTGCGGGTGATCGTGATCGGGCGGAGCTCGTCGTCGGATCGTCCATCGTCGCGGGTCATGATGACGGAGCGTAGTAGTGGAGCAACCTGCGGCAGCACCGCACCCGTCAAGAGGGTGAGAGACCAAACATCGAAGAAGGGAGACCGGGTGCGGACCATCGATCGCGACGCCGAGTTCACGGGCTTCGTCGGCGCGCAGAGATCGCGGCTGCTGCGGGCAGCCCGCCTCCTGGCCGCCGGCGACGAGGCCTTCGCCGAGGACCTCGTGCAGACGACACTGACCAAGGTCTACCTGGCGTGGCCGAAGGTACGCCGTGCCGACGACCCGGTGCGCTACGCGCACCGGATGCTGACCAACACGTTCATCGACGACACCCGCCGGGCCTTCCGGCGCAAGGAGATCCCTCACCCCGAGCCGACCGACTCGCGGACGCCGGTCGCGGAGCCCGACGACACGACCCTCCGCGACGCCGTGCTGGCCGCGCTGGCGAGCCTGGCGCCGCAGCAGCGTGCTGTCGTCGTGCTCCGGCACTGGCTCGACCTCGACGTGGAGACCACCGCCGAGGCGCTCGGCTGCACGACCGGCACCGTCAAGTCCTCCAACTCCCGTGCCCTCGCGCACCTGCGCACGGCGCTCGGCCCGATCACCGACGACCTCACGACCAGGAGCACCTCATGACCGAGCTGACCCACCTCCTCGACCGCGCCAGCGAGCTCGACCACGCGCCGACGCCGGTCGGTGACGACCTGGCCAGGGCTCGGGCGGCGCTTCGCCGGCACCGTCGGAGCCGCGGCGCGATCGCCGTCGGCTCCGTGGCCGCGATCGCGCTGCTCTCCGCCGGCGTCGCCGGCACCACCTGGCTCGACGGTGAGCCCGACAGCGGCCGGACCGTGACGGAGGAGCGCGACCGCGACAGCGCGCTCGTCGCGGCCCAGGTCGATGGCGGTCCCTACACCTTCGGCAAGCTGCCCGCGGGCTGGGAGGTCCAGGGCGTCGACCCGGCCGCTGTGACCATCGCCCCCATCGGGGCCAAGGACCAGAACCCCTACAGCTTCCTGGGCAAGCTGGTCATCCTCTACGACCAGTACCCGCCGTCCGGCGACCTCACCTCCTTCAACGGTCGCGACTTCTTCAGCCGCAGCGGGGGCAGCGACACCACCACGGTCATGGTGCGCACCCGCCCCGAAGAGCCGGATGGCACCGTCTACGTGCAGTACCCGGACTCTGCGGGCTGGGGCCTGGACACGATGATCGAGTTCCTGGACGCGGTGCGCGTCAACGAGTCCGCTCGGCCGGGCATCGGATAGCCGCGGAGACCGCGTTCCTCGCGGCCCACGGCCCGAGGTCGCGGGCCCGCCGTCCCATCCACGGTGCTCCCTCGGCGACCATCCACGCCACGTCGCGTCGCCAGCTCGGCGGGTAGCCACCGGACGGTTCCGCGGACGGCGCGGTGAAGGCGAGGCCTCGTCGGTGCAGCAGTGCCGCGTACCCCCTGGCCAGCGCCCGGTGGCCGCGTTCGGAGGGGTGCAGGCGGTCGACCGACCACGACGCGCGTTCGTGGATCTCGGGGCAGGCGGCGAGGTCCAGCCGGATCCCGCTGTACGTCGCGTGCACCTCGTCGTAGATCCGGTTGACGCACTCGATCCGCGCGAGCAGCGGCCGGCGCAGCACCCGCGGCAGCCCTAACACCGCCCCGTGGTCATGGAACCGCGCTGTCAGGAGCTCGGCGCCGACCCCGTGCAGCGCGTCGGCACAGGTCAGCAGCTCGGTGCGCATTCGCGCGGGGTCCCAGGTGGAGCGCATGGTGTCGTTGACGCCGACGATCAGCGACGCATGGGTCGGTCGGTGCGCCAGTCCGACCTCCAGCTGCCCGGCCAGCACACCCGTCGCGGTCGCGCCGGAGACCGCGAGGTTGCAGAACGACACGTCGTACGACGTCGACAGTGCGTCGGCGAGCAGCCGCGCCCAGCCGCGCCACCCGCCGCCCGGCACCGGGTCACCCACGCCGACAGTCGTGCTGTCGCCGAGAGCCGCGAACCGCAGGTAGGTCGTGCGCACGGTGCCAGGCTCCGAGACCGCGGTACGGGACAGGCATCTTTGGGTGTCGTGTCCCGCAACACCGCGTGACGAACGTCCCCGACCGCTCACCACGTCTCTGTGGCTGGCACGGGAGCTGTTGCTGATGGTTGGTGGTCGGTATCGGCCAGCACCTGCTCGAGCACCGCTCGAACCGACCACAGGTCGTCGTCCTCCCGATGAGCGCGCATCTCACGCCGGAGCGGGCCTGTCGCGCCGTCGGGAGGACACGAGCCACGGCCTCGAGCCGAAGCCCTACTTGAACTCGATGCGGAGCAGCCGCCCGATGCCGAGGGTCAGCGGGATGATCAGCCAGATCGTGCCGGCGACGGCGATCTGCGCCCACTCCTCACCCGACGGTTGGTAGTCGCCCTCGAACAGGGGCATCTGCGCGGTGTTGAACTCGATCCAGGGCGCCAGCTTCTCGAAGCCCTCGCTCAGGAAGCCCAGGAAGCCGACCACGCCCGGCAGGATCAGGCTGTAGACGAAGTAGCCCACGATGGCCGCGGCAGTGTTCATCAGCAGCATGCCGAGGGCGAACCCGATGAAGACCTGGATCAGGTTGGCGAGCACGAAGCCGTTGAAGACCAGGTTGCCGTCGAGCGACCAGTCGGTGGTCCCACCGTCGAACGTCGCCACCACCGTGCCGATCACCGCCGTGACCGCGGCGAGCACCATGACACAGAAGGCGAGGGCGATGCCGGCCAGGAACTTGGCAAGGACGATGCGCGGCCGTCGCGGCTCCAGCGTGAACGTCACGAGCCCGGTGCGCTGCCCGGCCTCGCCGGTCACCAGCATGATGATCAGGATCGGCAGGAACGAGGTGAGCACGGCCCCGGCGATGCCGAGGAAGTCGAGGAAGTTCTGGTCGCCCTCGGGTACGACGAGCGCGACGATGATGACCACGGCCAGGCACAGGGCGACGATCGAGCCCGCGAACCAGCGCCCGGCCCGGGTGTCGAGGGCCTTGCGGAACTCGACCTTGGCCAGCCGGCCCATCGAGACCTGCGGCGTGGCCGAGAGGTCCATAGGCGTCGGGGAGATGAGGGTGTTGCTCATACCGGTGCTCCTTCGGAGTCGTGGGCCCGTGCGGTGTCGGAGGTGAGCTCGAGGAACAGGTCCTCGAGACCGGCCGCGCCTGAGCGCAGGTCGGTGAGGACGACGGACGCATCGAGCGCGACCCGCCCGACGTCCTCGGTGGCGCAGCCGACGCGCAGGCCCTCGCCCTCACGGCTGACGGCGTAGCCCTCCTGCTCGAGTGCGCCGGCCAGTCGGTCGTTGTCGAGCGACATGGCCAGCGAGCTCACGTTGGTGTCCATGGCCAGCAGCGACCTCTTGTCGCCCTGGGCGACGATCCGGCCGAGGCCGATCAGGATCATCTCGTCGGCGATCAGCTCCACCTCGTTGAGGAGGTGGCTGGAGAGCAGCACGGTGCCGCCTCGGTCGGCGTAGCCCTTGAGCAGGGTGCGCATCCAGCGGATGCCGGCCGGGTCGAGCCCGTTGGCCGGCTCGTCGAGGATCAGCACCGAGGGGTCACCGAGCAGCGCGTGCGCGATGCCGAGGCGCTGCTTCATGCCGAGGGAGTAGTTGCGCAGTCGGCGCCTGGACTCCGCCGGCGTGAGCGAGACCATCTCGAGCATCTCGTCGACGCGGGTCAGGGGCAGCCCCATCGTCTCGGCACCGATGGTCAGGATCTCCCGGCCGGTGCGTCCGGCGTGCTGCGCCGACGCGTCGAGGAGCACGCCGACGTGACGACCCGGGTTGGGGAGGTCGCGGTAGAGGTGGCCGCCGATCGTGACGCGTCCGGCGGTGGCCGGGGTGAGCCCGACCATCACGCGCATCGTGGTGGTCTTGCCTGCGCCGTTCGGACCGAGGAAGCCGGTCACGCGTCCGGGCTGGCAGGCGAAGCTGACGTCGTTGACGGCGGTGAAGCCGCCGTACGTCTTGGTGAGACCTTCGACTGTGATCATGAGGGACAGCCTGCCCTAAGAGCCCAGCCCAGGCATCGTTCGTGCGAAGGTGCCGGGCTGACCAAAGTAGGGGTACGCCGCGACCCTGGCAGCCTGCGCCCGCCCCCGTCGCGGCCCTAGCCTGCAGGCGTGGACCGACCCCCGCCCGAGGAGTGCCAGCCTCAGCTGCGCTGGTACAGCCATCTGTGGCGCATCCTGCTGATGCTGGCGATCAGCGTGGGTGTGTGGTTCACCGTCGCCGATGGGCAGTCCGATCGAATTTCCTGATCGACGTCGCGCTCGGCATCCCGTGCATCGTGCTGGTCTTCTTCCGGCGCCGCTGGCCGATGAAGGTCACGGTCGTGACGTCACTGCTGAGCAGCGTCTCGTCGCTGGCCGCCGGGCCCGCGACGCTGGCCCTGGTGTCGCTGGCCACCCGACGCCGGTGGGTGCAGATCGTGCCCATCGGCCCCCTGAACCTGGCCACGGCCTACGTGTTCCTCATGGTGCAGCCCCCAACGGACACCGAACCGGTCTGGCTGACGACCACGACCAACGTCATCTTCATCTCCGCGGTCACCGCCTGGGGAATGTACATCGGCTCCCGGCGCGAGCTGATCTGGACGCTGCGCAGCCGCGCCGAACGGGCCGAGGCCGAGCAGGAGATGCGACTGGGCCAGGCCCGGACCAACGAGCGGGCGCAGATCGCTCGCGAGATGCACGACGTGCTGGCCCACCGGATCTCCCAGATCTCGATGCATGCCGGCGCCCTCGCGTTCCGCCAGGATCTCGCTGCCGACCAGATGCGCGACAGCGCCGCCGTGATCCAGGAGAAGGCGCATGAGGCGCTGACCGACCTGCGGGGCGTGCTCGGCGTGCTCCGCGACGACGACACCGGCGAGCCGCTGGACCGCCCGCAGCCGACGTACGCCGACCTGCCCGGCCTGGTGGAGGAGGTCCGCGAGTCCGGCCTCCACCTCGACTACGTCGACCGCCTCGACCTCGCCGAGCCGATGCCCGACGTGGTCGGCCGCACGCTCTACCGGATCATCCAGGAGGGCATCACGAACGCACGCAAGCACGCTCCCGGGGCGCTGCTCACCATCGAGGTCGGCGGCAGCCCCGAGCGAGGCATCGACTTCCTGCTGAGCAACCCGATCGGGTTCGGGCCGAGCACCACACCGGGCGCGGGACTGGGTCTGATCGGGCTCTCCGAGCGGGCCCAGCTGCACGGCGGCCGCCTCGAGCACCGGCGCCAGGGCAGGGCGTTCGTGGTCACCGGATGGATACCGTGGGCGGCGTGAACACCCCACGACGTGCTTCGGCTCCCCAGCAACGCTTCACCCCTCGAGATGGGGGCCTCCTCCGCTTCGCTCCCCCGGCGCGCAATCTCGCGGGGACCCCGAACACCTCCGCCGAACAACGCCGCGGGGACCCCGCACGACCGTGATCCGCGTGCTGATCGTCGACGACGACCCGCTGGTGCGTTCCGCGCTGACCCTGATGCTCGGGGGGCAGCCGGACGTCGAGGTGGTCGGGGAGGCGGCCGACGGCCGGCACGGCGCGGAGCAGGCCGCGGCGCTCGGGCCGGACGTGGTGCTGATGGACATCCGGATGCCCGGCCTCAACGGCCTCGACGCCACCCGAGAGCTGCACACCCGCCCGGACCCGCCGCGGGTGATCGTGCTGACCACGTTCGATGCCGACGAGCACGTGCTCGGTGCGCTCGCAGCCGGCGCCGACGGGTTCCTGCTCAAGGACACGCCTCCTCCGCAGATCCTCGACGCGATCCGCAAGGTGGCCGCCGGCGACCCGATGCTGTCGCCGTCGGTGACCCGCACCCTGATCGACCGGGTCCGCCACGACGCCGGCGACGGCCGGGCGGCCCAGGCCGAGAAACGGCTCGCGGTGCTCACCGAGCGGGAGCGCGACGTGGCGCTGGCGGTCGGCCGCGGGCTCAGCAACGCGGAGATCGCCAAGGAGCTCCACCTGTCGGTGCCCACGGTCAAGGCGCACGTGTCGAAGCTGTTCGAGAAGCTGGTGGTCACCAATCGCGTGCAGATCGCCATCTGCGTGCACGAAGCAGGCTGCGACTAGGAGGTCCCGAGCTCGTAGACGGCCCCGGGACGCGCCAGCTCGACCGGGCCGTCGTACGCCGCCTCCGCCTCAGCCAGTGCGAACTTCTTGTCGTGCCAGGGCGGGATGTGGGTCAGCACCAGCCGCTCCGCGCCACCCTTGGTGGCCGCCTCGGCACAGTCGGTGCCGGTCAGGTGCAGGTGAGGTGGGTTGTTGTCGCCCTTGCGGAACGACGCCTCGGCGAGCAGGAGCTGGGCGCCCTCGGCGACCCGGTCGAACCCCTCGCAGGGCCCGGTGTCGCCGCTGTAGCCGATGGTGGCGCCGTCGGCGGTGATCCGCAGGCCGAACGCGTCGACCGGATGGTCGACCTCGACCGGCTCGATCGCGAACGGCCCGAATGCGAACGGCCCCTCGAAGACGCGGAACTCGAACTCCTCGCGCATGCCCGGGTCGAGCGGCAGGTCGTAGGCGCGCGCCATCCGGTCGGCCGTGTCGGGCGGCCCCCAGACGGGGATCCGCCGCTGCGGCCCGAGCGGGTGATACTTCCGCATCACGTAGAAGCCGCACAGGTCCAGGCAGTGGTCGGAGTGCAGGTGGCTGAACAGCACCGCGTCGACGGTGAGCGGGTCGATGTAGTTGTGCAGCTGGCCGAGGGCGCCGTTGCCGAGCTCGAGCAGCACCCGCCAGCTCCGGCCGTCGTGCTCCGCCTCGAGCAGGTAGCAGCTGGCCGTCGAGTCCGGCCCGGGGTACGACCCCGAGCAGCCGATCACGGTCATCTTCATGCGAGGCCTCCGGCGAACTGGCCGGCAGCCACCATCTCCGGGCCGAGGAAGCGGCGGCCGATGGTCTCGAACTCCTCGGGCGAGCCCGTGGTCACGAAGGAGTACGCCGGCTCCCCGCCCGGCCGCATCAGCCCGGTGTCGGCGAGCATCTTGTAGACGTCCTTGGCGCACTCCTCGGCGCTGCTGACCAGGGTGACGTCGTCGCCCATCACGTAGGAGATGACTCCGGTCAGCAGCGGGTAGTGCGTGCAGCCGAGGATCAGGGTGTCGACCCCCGCGGCGGTCAGCGGGTCGAGGTACTCGTGCGCGGCTGCCAGGAGCTCGTCACCACCGGTCACACCGGCCTCGACGAAGTCGACGAACCGCGGGCATGCCTGGGTGTGCAGGACGAGGTGGGGCGCCGCGGCGAAGGCGTCGTCGTAGGCCCTCGACTCAGCGGTGGACCGGGTGCAGATCACGCCGATCCGGCGGTTGCGGCTCGCGGAGACCGCGCGGCGCGCAGCTGGCAGGATCACCTCGACGACCGGCACCTCGTAGCGCTCCCGGGCATCGCGGAGCATCGCAGCGCTCGCCGAGTTGCAGGCGATCACGAGTGCCTTCACGCCCTGGTGGACCAGGTGGTCGAGACACTCCAGGGCGTACTCGCGCACCTCGGCGATCCGGAGCGGCCCGTAGGGCTGGCGCGCCGTGTCGCCGACGTAGAGCAGGGACTCGTGCGGCAGCTGGTCGATCACCGAACGCGCCACGGTGAGACCGCCGAACCCGGAGTCGAAGATGCCGATGGGCGCATCGATCGTCGCAGGGCTCACGGCTGGCACAACAGGCAAGGCTAGGCGCTCGAGCCGATCAGCGCACCGTGGCGCTCGTCTCCCCGAGGATCGCGTCGGTGTTGTCGGCGATCCAACCGAGCAGGGGGACCAGCTGGGCGGCGAGCCCCTGGCCGAGCTCGGTCAGGGAGTACTCCACGTGGGGCGGGACCACCGGCCGGGCCTCGCGCCGCACCAGGCCGTCCTCCTCGAGCATGCGCAGGGTCTGCGCCAGCATCTTCTCGCTCACGCCCTCCGCCCGGCGGCGCAGCTCGCTCCAGCGCAGCGACTCGCCATCGGAGAGGGCGACGAGGAGGAGCGGCGCCCATTTGCTCATCACGTGGTCGAGCACCGTGCGGGTCGGGCAGTCGGCGGTGAACACGCCTTCCGGGAACGGAGAGGCCAGGCGACTCACTTTCATGTATGTACCTTACCAGAAAGTGGGTACTAACTTTTGGGAAGTATGTCGGACGGGGAGTGGTTGGGGCGGACGACCCACCCACAACCCCCGAAAGGCACACTCACCATGACCGTCCTCGTCACCGGCGCCAACGGCAACCTCGGCCGCCTCACCGTCCTCAACCTCCTCGAGCGCGGCGCCGAGCCCGGCACCCTCGTGGCCACCGCGCGAGACCTGACCTCGATCAAGGACCTCGCGGACCTAGGCGTCGAGACCCGGGCGGCCGACTACGACGACCCGGCCTCGCTCGACCCTGCGTTCGCCGGCGTCGACCGGGTCCTCCTGGTCTCGTCCAACGCCGTCGGCCAGCGCCTCGACCAGCACCGCAACGTCGTCGACGCCGCCGTGCGCCAGGGCGTCTCGCTGGTCGCCTACACCAGCGTGCTGCGGGCAGACACCACGACCCTCGCCCTGGCCGACGACCACCTGGCCACCGAGCGCTACCTGGCCGAGACCGGCGTACCGCATCTGCTGCTGCGCAACGGCTGGTACCTGGAGAACTACACCGAGAACATCACGCCCGCACTCCAGTCCGGCGCGGTGCACGGCGCCGCAGGCGGGGGCCGGGTGAGCGCCGCAGCGCGGGCCGACTACGCCGAGGCCGCCGCGGTCGCGCTCCTCGAGGGCACGCCCGGACAGGTGCTGGAGCTCGGTGGCGACGACGCGTTCACGATGGCCGAGTACGCCGCCGCCCTCACCGTCGCGTCGGGCACCGACGTCGTCTACAACGACCTGCCGCCCGAGCAGTACGCCGCGGTCCTCGAGTCCGTCGGAGTGCCCGCACCCATGGCGCAGATCCTTGCCGACTGCGACCGCGGTATTGCGGCAGGTGATCTCCTGGACACGACCGGCACGCTCAGCGGCATCATCGGGCGGCCGACCACGCCCCTGGCCGTCGAGCTGAATGCCGCACTTGCCTGACCCGACGGGTCGGCCCATCTAAGGTTCGACCCGTGACTGCTCGGATCGCAGGCGCGTGTCTCCTGCTCGTCGCCCTTGTCCTCGTCGGTCCCGGTCCGGTCGCCACCTCGGCGTCCGGGCCCGGGCCGGCGGAGCGGCACGTGCTCGCCATCTCGGTCGACGCGCTCAACCCCACGGCGCTGCTGAGGCTCGGCCGTGAGCGCACGCCGGCCCTGCACCGGCTGCTGGACGAGGGCGCGTTCACCCTGAACGCCCGCACCCAGGTGGAGTCGACCGACACCCTGCCCAACCACACCAGCATGGTCACCGGGCGCCGAGTCCTCGCCACCCGCAGTGGCCACGGCGTCACCTGGAACTCCCACCGTCCGCGCACGACCGTCCAGGGCGCGGCGGGACACGCCGTCGCGTCGGTGTTCACCGTCGCGCACGAGGCCGGGTCCACGGCAATGTTCGCCGCCAAGCGGAAGTTCTCGATCTTCGAGCGCTCCTGGGACGCCGGCATCGACCGGGCGGTGATCCGGGAGGGAGACGACCTGAGCCTGATGAAGGCCGCCCGGGCCGACCTGGTGCAGGCCGGTCGCGACTTCACGTTCCTCCACTTCGCCCACCCGGACGTCGTCGGGCACGCGCACGGGTTCATGTCCCCGGCGTACCTCACCGCCGTGGAGCGGATCGACACCCTGGTCGGCAAGCTGCTGCGGGCGATCGAGACCAACCCCGCTCTCGCGGAGACGGTGGTCATCCTCACCGCCGACCACGGCGGCGCGGCCGACCACACTCGCCACGACGAGGTCGCGTCGTACGCCAACTACCGGGTGCCGTTCGTGGTGTGGGGCAGCGGCATCGGCCACGGCGACCTCTACGCCATGAACCCGGCGTACGCCGATCCCGGCCGCCGCCGGGCGCCCTACTCGGGCAGGCAGCCGGTCCGCAACGGTGACCTGGCCAACCTGGCCCTCGACCTGCTCGGCCTCGGCCCCGTGCCGGACAGCAAGTACGACGTCCGGCAGCGGCTCAGCGTCACGTGAGCTCGGCCAGGGTCGGCCACGGGTTGAACCGGCAGCCGCCGGTGCCCTTCGACTGCTGCATCATCACCGGCGCCGGCCGGCCGCGGCCGGGACAGGACGCGTGCCCGTGGCCCAGCCAGTGCCCGGTCTCGTGGTTGACCACCATGTGGCGGTAGTCGCGGAGCGAGCGGCCGGCGGCGTTCCAGGCCGGCGACGCGTGCCGCCACCGGGTCTGGTTGATGACCACGTAGCGCCCGACCCGGCAGCTCCACCTGACGCTGCAGACCGGGGAGAAGGACGGCAGGGTGCTGGCCTCGGCGAGCACCAGCGTGAACGAGCCGCGGCGCGGCACCTGGCGGAACGCCACGCCACCGCCGCGCCACCCACGCGGGTCGGCGTAGGTCTCGGCCGCCTGCCGACGGAACACCCGGAGGCTCGCCGTGACCCGGCCGCGGGTGGCGATGCTGTAGGTCACCGACCGGCGGACACCCACCCGGTGGGCGACCGGAGGGGTGCGCGGAGAACGCTTGACTCCCGGGGTGAAGCCCGGCCGGCTCGCGGTGACCTGCACCCGGACCCGCTTGCCGACGTCGGCCGGCACGAACGCGTAACGGGCCCGCGTGGCGCCGCGGATCGGCTTGCCGCTGCGGAGCCACTGGTAGCGCAGCCGCTCCGGCCGCTTCGACCACCGTCCGGGCTTGGCCGTCACGGTCCGCCCGAAGCGCTGCTCGCCATCCACCCGTGGCGGAACCTCGTTGACCAGAGGCTCCGGCTCGGCCCTGCGGTCGCCGGCCGCGGCTGGGACGACCACCCCGACCGCCAGCAGCGGCCCGGCCACCACCGTGGCCACCCAGACACGCCCCAGCCGGCTCAGGCCCACAGCTGTCCCTCGAGTCGGTCCTCGGCTTCGTCGATGGTGCCTTCGTAGGCACCCGTGGAGAGGTACTTCCAACCGCCGTCGGCGACGATGAACGCGATGTCGGCGGTCTCCCCCGCCTTCACGGCCTGGGCGGCCTGGCCCAGCGCCGCGTGCAGGATCGCGCCCGTCGAGATGCCGGCGAAGATGCCCTCGAGCTCGAGCAGCTCGCGGGTCCGGCGTACGGCGTCACGAGGGCCGACCGAGAAGCGCGAGTCGATCAGCGAGGCGTCGTACAGCTCGGGGACGAAGCCCTCGTCCAGGTTGCGCAGTCCGTAGACCAGCTCGCCGTAGCGCGGCTCGGCGGCCACGATCTTCACCTCGGCCTTGGCGGCGCGGAAGAAGCGCGAGACGCCCATCAGGGTGCCGGTGGTGCCGAGACCCGCGACGAAGTGCGTGATCGACGGGAGGTCGGCGAGCAGCTCCGGGCCGGTGCCCTGCTCGTGCGCGAGCGCGTTGGCGGCGTTGCCGTACTGGTAGAGCATCACCCAGTCGGGGTGCTCGGCGGCGACCTTCTTGGCCACCCGCACCGCTTCGTTGGAACCACCCGCCGCCGGCGAGGAGACGATCTCCGCGCCCCACATGGTCAGCAGCTGACGGCGCTCAGCGGAGGTGTTCTCCGGCATCACGCAGACGATCCGGTAGCCCTTGAGCTGCGCGGCCATGGCCAGCGAGATGCCGGTATTGCCGGAGGTCGGCTCGAGGATCGTGCACCCCGGCCGCAGCAGGCCGTCCTTCTCGGCCTCCTCGATCATCTTCAGCGCCGGCCGGTCCTTGATCGAGCCGGTGGGGTTGCGGTCCTCCAGCTTCGCCCACAGCCGCACGTCCGGGCTCGGCGACAGCCGGGGCAGGCCTACCAGGGGCGTGCCGCCGACCGAGGCGAGCAGGTTCTCGAAGCGCATGAACCCAGGGTCTCACCTCGGCATCACGGTGCAGTGGGGCGTCTCGCGTGCGCAGCGGCCTCCGTGCGGTTGCGCACCCCCAGCTTGGAGAGGATGTTGCTGACGTGGTGGCCCGCCGTCTTCTCGGTGATCACCAGCGCCTCGGCGATCCGGGCGTTGGACATGCCGAGGGCGACCAGCTCGAGCACCTCCTGCTCCCGGGCGGTGAGCGGGCCACCCGCGCGGGGATCCTCGAGGTCGCGGAGCACGCCGCAGGCGGCGTCCACCGCCCGCGCCGCCCCCAGCTGGCGGAACACACCGAGCGCCGTACGGGCCTCGTCGGCGGCGGACTCCGGCGACCGAGCACTGAGCGCGTGCGCGAGCGCGTTGGCGGCGTTGCCGTACTGGTAGAGCTTCACCCAGTCGGGGTGCTCGGCGGCGACCTTCTTGGCCACCCGCACCGCTTCGTTGGAACCACCCGCCGCCGGCGAGGAGACGATCTCCGCGCCCCA